>DASYTU010000272.1:0-13156 GCA_036001925.1 Actinoplanes sp. | reverse complement strand
GGCTACCTGCCCGGCGGCGCGCAGGCTGCCAACCCGAACGGCCGTACAAGAACATCATCAACGACTTCGCCGCCGACCCGAAGAACCCCAACCGCGTCATCATCGCCGCTGGGTGGCGGAGCGGCGACACCTACGACGGCTTCTACACCCGTACGGGCGGGATCTGGCAGCGCACCACGCTGACCGGCGACATCGCCTCGGATGCGGCGAACGTCGGCACGGTCACCTTTGCCGCGGCAGCCGACGGCTCCCGGTACTACGCCATCGAGCAGTCGCCGACACAGCTGGCCACCAACCCGGACAGCGCCCTGCAGGGCCTCTACGTTTCGCGCTCGGGCTCACCGTTCGGCCCGTGGACCCTCGGTGCGGGCTACAAGGAGCTGGCCGCCTCCGGCTCGGCGCTGACCGATCCGGGTTACATGCCCGGCGTCCAGGCCTGGTACAACCAGTTCCTGCAGGTCGACCCGGCCAACCCGGACCACGTGTACGCGGGCCTGGAGGAGGTCTTCGAGTCCACCGACGCCGGTTCCACCTGGACCGCCCCGGGGCCGTACTGGAACTTCGGCTTCCCGTGCTGGAGCATCGACCCGGCCAAGCAGACCGGTGACTGCCACCAGACCACCCATCCCGACCAGCACTCGGTGGCGATCGGTACGTACCAGGGCCAGCCCTTCGTCGTGGTCGGCGACGACGGCGGCGTGTACCGCAGGCCGGTCCAGGGTGCCGCGGACGATTCCGGCCACGCCACCGACTGGACCTCGCTGAACGACGGCACGATCAACGTTCTCCCGTACTACTCGGTGGGCGTCGGTCGCGACCGCGGCGGCGTGGCGGTCTCCGGCGGTCTGCAGGACAACGGCCAGTCGATCCTGCGCCCCGGCGACCTGACGATGGGGTCGAACTTCGGCGGCGACGGCGGTGACACGATCGTCGACCCGCGCAACGGCTGCAACATCGCCGAGGAGTACGTGTACCTCGCCGTCTCAGTGACGAACAACTGCGCGGTCAACGACGGCTCCTGGCAGGAGGACCCGGCCAAGGCGACCAGTTACAACGTCGCCCCGCAGGACAACGAGACGGGTGCCGCCCGCTTCATCGCGCCGATCACCATGGACCCGGGCGACAGCCGCGTCTGGATCGCCGGTGGTCAGCAATTGTGGCTGCAGACCAGCGGGTTCGCCATCCGCTCGGGTGAGGAATGGCGCAGCCTGTTCGACTTGGGCGACGGACACATCGCCACGGCCGTGGCGACCTCCGGCGGGCTCGTGTACGCGGGATGGTGCGGGCCCTGCAACAACCAGGGCTTCACCCGCGGCATCGCGGTCGGGCGTACCGACGGGACCGGATGGCATCAACTGACGCTGCCCGTGGACGGCACCGTGCCGAACCGGTACGTGTCCGGCTTCGACGTCGACCAGTCCGACCCCAACCACGTGGTGGTCGCCATCAACGGCTTCTCCCGCAAGTGGACCGAGGGGCCCGGCGCCGGCGTGGGGCACGTGTTCGAGTCCAGAGACGCGGGCGAGCACTGGACGGACATCTCGACCAACCTGCCCGACGTCCCGGCCAACACCGTCAGGTGGATCCAGGGCGGCGGTCTGGTCCTGGGTACCGACACCGGCATCTTCTACCGCCCCCGGCACACAGACCAATGGTCCGTACTCGGTGGCAACCTGCCCACCACGACCACCCTGCAGATCAAGGCCGGCCCCACCGGTCGGACGATCTACGCCGCTACCCACGGGCGCGGCATCTGGTCCTTCGAACTGCGCCAGTTGCTCCGCGACTGACGAGCGCGCTGGGCCCGGTCCACCGGACCGGGCCCCTCACCCTCTTCAGGCACCGGTCTCAAGTCTCCTGGGATGCCGCTGGCAACTCCTGTTTCACCTGCTCCACGGCGTCGCGCAGCGCACCGACGTTTAGGGTCGAGCTTGGAGATGAGCCGCGGGCTCAGGCCGGCAGGACCGCCACCGCCCGTACGTGGAACAACGCCATCCCCCGTACCGGCGGGGGCAGGGCGATGAGCCGGGCGCCCGTGTCGGGCAGGAGGTCCAGGTTGGTCAGGTGCTCGACGATCGGGATGTCGGCGCCGAGCAGAGCGTGACGGGCCGGGCGGGCCGCATCGGCCGGGTCGTCGACGGTGCCGGAGTCGATGCCGACGAGTGCCACGTTGGCGTCGACCAGGATCTCGACCGCCGCTGCGGTCAGGTGCGGGCTGTCCGGCTCCACGTACTCGGCGGTACCCCAGCGCCGCGCCCAGCCGGTGTGAACCAGCACGGCCCGGCCCCACAACAGGCCGGGATCACCGAGGTGTTCGGCTGTGACCTCCCGTTCGGCGTACGCTCGCACCACGACGATCAGCACGTTCACCAGGCGTTCCAGGGGTACCTGGGCCAGGTCGGCCCGCTCGGCGTCGACGTGGAACGGCGAGTCGAGGCAGGTTCCGACCCCCTGTCCGAACCACTCGGCGACGACTTCGTGGGACAGGTCCACCACCATCCACAGAGCGTAGAAGAACCGCGACAGCAGCAAGGGTGCCGGAATGAGGTTGTTTGTGGCCGCGTACCCGCCGGCCGATGTCTGCGATCACCTGGAGCGGCGCCTGCAGGACCTGCACGTCGCGGTCGCGGCGGGTCGCGGCGTCAACACGCGGCTCGCGCGGCGCGACACTTGGCACGTCACGCTGGTCTTCCTCGGTGAGGTCGCCGAGCAGCGCACCGCGGACGTCCACGAGGCGATCGAGCGCGCCGTCGGCGGCTGGCGGGCAGCCGGGTCCGGGGCACCGGAGCTGCGACTGGCCGGGGGCGGACGGTCCGGACGTGGCCGGTTCACCCTCCTGTGGGTGGGTGTGGACGGCGAACGGGAGGCGTTGGGCCTACTGGCCCGGGCCGTACGCCGGGAACTCAAGCGGGATCGACTGCCGTACGACAACCGGCCGTTCAAGCCACACGTGACGGTCGCCCGCCCCGGCGACCGCCTGGAGCGGGCGGACGTGGACGCCGATCGCTCCGTCCTGGCCGGCTACCGTGGCCCGGCGTGGCCGGTGCGGACGGTGGAGCTGGTACGCAGCCACCTCGGTCCCAAGCCGTGGTACGAGCACTTGGCCGCGTGGCAGCTGGCACTCGACCCGCCACCGGGACGGAGCGCCGGCAGACCGGCAAGGCATGAACGTGGCTAGGTTGATGACATGACAATGCCTGACTCGGCACGGGCCGTCATCGAATCCGGCCGCTTGGCGCATTTCGTGACGATCAACCGGGACGGCAGCCCGCATGTGACGATCGTGTGGGTGGGCATCGATGAAGACGACATCGTCATCGGCAAGCTGGCGCACGACCGGAAGCTCGCCAACATCGCCCGTGATCCCCGCGTCTCGCTTTCCATCGAGGCCGAGGGCGACCAGTTCGGCATGCAGAACTACCTGGTTGTTGAGGGAACGGCACGGGTCCAGCAGGGCGGGGGGCCGGAGCTGCTGCACGACCTGGCCCAGCGCTACATCGGGCCCGGGACCGTGTTTCCTCCTATGCCCGACCCTCCCCCTGGGTTCGTCATCCGTATCACGCCGGTGAAGGTGCGGGGCATGGGCCCGTGGGGCACCGTGTTGGGCTAACGCCGGGCGGTCCAGCGTGCTCGGCTCTTAGCGTGCGGTGGTGGCGTGCGGGCGTCGGGATCCGGCCTCAGGACGGCGGCCACTCTGCGAGAGGCTTACCGATCTCCCATTCGTGACCGTACGGATCGACGATCCGGCCGAGGCGCCAGCCGTGTTCGTCGGTGACCGGGGACGCCTCGGTGGCGCCGGCCGCGACAGCCTGCGCCACGATTCCCTCGGGGTCGTCGACGACGAGCAGGGTCCGGCTGGTAGTCCCGTCGATGGCGTGCGGGTCGAGCCGCCGCATGTTCGCGCTCGCCGACGCCACCCAGAATGCGGCGTCATCCACGGCTAGCTGCGCGACGATATCGTCGCCTATCCCGACGCGGTGGAGCACGGTCGCGCCAAACGCGGCCTGATAGAACGCGACCGCGGCCGCGGGACGATCGACCCACAGCTCAGGCTGGATGCTGGCCATCACCGGCTCCTCGCGGCTCAGCGAAATCCGGTCCAGGGCCGATGCTATCGTCAGCCGGCCGGCCAGTAGCGCCGGAGGAATTCGTAGCTGTGTCTCATGTCGGGCGCCGGAATCTCGTCCGCGATCTCGATCGAGACCGCGCCGGTGTAGCCGCCCTCCTTGAGGTAGCCGAAGAAGGTGTCGTAGTCGTACGAGCCCGTTCCCGGATGTTTCCGTCCGGTGTCGGCGAGCTGGACGTGGACGATCCAATCCGCGTACGTCCGCAGGTTTTCCAGCGACTCCCCCTCCTCATCCATGTGATAGAAGTCCGCCATCACCTTCAGGACGGGCGAGTCGACCTGGGCCGCGTAGCCGACCGCTTCCTCGATACTGAGGATGATGTTGGTTTCCTTGCGGTTCTGCGGCTCGATGGCCAGGGTCACTCCGGAGCCGGTGAAGGTGTCGGCCGCCCAGTAGTACGCCTCGAGCAGCTGGGCTCGCGCACGCGATCTGTCCCAGCCGGGCGGGACGTTGCGTGACCAGGCGCTGCCCAGGGCGGCCACGCTCGCCCCGGCCGCGGAGGTGAGGTCGGCGGCCCTGGCGAGGTAGTCCTTGACCGCTCTCTCGTCGACCGTGGGCCCGACGAGGCGCATGTCGTACGGGAAGAAGGAACCGAAGGCCAGGATGGGAAGCTTCGATCGCGACACCGCCACCTTGGCCGCCGCCAGCGTCGCCCGGTCCACGAGGGGATAGCTCAACAGCCTCGGCTCGATGAAGTCGTAACCGATCTCCCGAAGTGTCCCGGCCTTCTCCAGCGCGGCGCAGTAACCGATCTTCACGGCGTCGCACGCCCGTACGTCGAGCTGCGGGGACCGACCCGTCCGGCTCCGCCGAACAGGGCCGCGGGCCTGTCCGGATCCGACGACCGCATGTCACCCACCATGCCGGAACGCAGCCAGACCAGCAACGGGGCTACTGCGGAGTTTCTTTGATGCTGGCGGCAGGTGCTCCCTTGTCGCACTTGACGGTGATCTCGCTCTTGTTCGTCGCGGAGACGAGCACCGCCTTGACCTGGTCGGCGGGGCCCGGCTGATAGTCCTTGACGGTGTAACCGGCGACCAAGTCGAGGCTCAGTATTTCTGCCTTCCCGTCGTTGCACCCCACTCGTGCGACGCCGCCGTACGCGCTGACCGGCTGACCAGGCAGGGCCGGTGGCGAGCTGGACACGCGCGGGGGCGATGTCGACGGTCGTGCGGAGCGTTTCTTCGTTCTCGGCGTCGGGGTGACCGGGTTCGAGGGCCGTACGGTGGGGCCGGCACCGGTCGGGCTGGCGGGAGCGGCCGAAGCGGTGCCGATGCTCGAGGTCGCGCCGGGGGTGGCGGCGGGCAGTATGGCGGCCGTTCCATCTGCGCGCCGGGCGTTGTGTTGATCGAGCACGACACCCGCAGCGATGGTCGCGATGACGGCGCCAACCGTGACGATCGGGACCGCGCGTCGGCGCTTGGCGTTTCCTGGGTCGCTGGCTGCGTCGATGCTCTCCCTCGTGGAGGCCAACGGCTGGGGCGGATTGCGCTGGGCGCCGGGCGCTGGCGCGATCGGTGTCGCGGGGCCATCGTCGTGCGAGATGGGGACAATGCCGGCCGCGTCGGCGAGGACCGCGGCTACCTCTCCGGCGGACGGCCGGTCGGCGGGGTCCTTCGCCAGGCACCGGTGGCAGACGTCGTTGACCACGCCCGGTATGCCCTCGACCGGCGGAAGCGGAGCCGGCTCGACGTAGGCGTGCGCACTGAGCATCTGGGTCGTCGTTTCCGCCTGCCACGGCAGGTGATTGGTCAGCACCCGATAGATCAGCAGGCCCAGCGCGTAGACGTCGGAGGCGGGTATCACCTCCCCGCCGGCGAGCCGTTCCGGAGCGAAGTACGCCGGCGTGCCGCGGATCTCGCCGTCCTCGTCGGTCTCCGACTGGCCGGCGACGGCGGCGAGGCCGAAATCGACCACTTTCGCCCCCGTCGGGGTGAGCATGACGTTCGACGGCTTGACGTCGCGGTGGACCAGGCCCGTGGCGTGGGCAGCGGCCAGCGCGCTGGCGACCTCGGCACAGATCCGCAGGGCGGCCCGAGACGGCAATGGGCCGGCTGCGAGCCGCTGAGACAGCGTACGGCCGGGCAACAGCTCCATGACGACGTAGGGCACACACTCGTCGGACTCGCTGGTTGACTCACCGTAGTCGTAAACGTTCGTGACGTTCGGGTGCCAGAGCTGGGCGGCGGCCCGGGCCTCGGCTCGGATGCGCTGGCGCGCGGCGGGGTTGGTCGCCTGCGGCCCGGCGAGGACCTTGACCGCGACAGACCGGTTGAGCAGCTCATCGTGAGCCTTCCAGACCACGGACGTGCCGCCGACCCCGAGGTGTTCGGTGAGTCGGTAGCGGCCGTCGAGGACCTGCTCTTTCTGCATCCGCACAACCTCCCCACACCCAGCCGCGCCGACACCTTCACGATGTCTCGAGACGGACTCAGTGAGACTAATGGGTCGTGCGGTCGGACGCGATCACGGCTCCGGGCGGAAGCTGTCGAAGATGAGCTGCAGGTCGGGCCGGGCGGACGCCCACGCAGCGTCACTGGTCTGCCAGTAGATTCCGTACGCCCGCGTTTTCGATACCACGAAACCGCGGTTGTTCACGTGCTGGCGGACCCGGCCGTTGAAGGTGTACTCCCAGTCGGCGGCTTTCAGGAAGTACGGGACGGCGACGATGCGGATCTCGTGGTAGCCGGGGAAGTCTCCGCGACTCACCCGGTAGGACGCCTTGCCCCGCCAGTCGGCGACTGGACGCTGCCGAAACCCCCTGGCCCGAGCGGTGGGTTGACCCACACCCGCGCCCGAAGGGCGGCCCGTTGGGGCCGGCGAACCGCCGGCATACTCGCTACCTCCCGAGCTGGCTGCCTGAGCCGGCCCGACCGGCGCGCCGGCCGTACCGGTCGTCGCCGAGGTGGGCCTCGACGTGGTCGGTCCCGATCGGTGCTCATCGGGTCGTGCCGCGCTCCAGGTGGCTGCGGCACCGGCAAGGACCAGGACGGCGGCGGCCACCGCGGGCCCCTGCCAGGCTTCCTGCGCCCGGATGGTGCCGCTTCACCCGCCTCGACGACCGGGGCGCCGACGCGACGCACCGGGACCTTATCGTCGGCGCCCCAGCACGAGCTCGGAGCTGGTCACGATGCTGTCACCCTCGATCGAGGCAATCCCGAAGTCGGTCAGCACGACCCGGCCGTCACGGGCCAGCAGCACGTTGGCCGGCTTGACGTCGCGGTGCCGCACGCCGGCCCGGTGTGCAGCGTCCAACGCGGCCAGCAGCTCCAGGCCGATCTGCGCGACACGAGGCGGCTCGAGCGGGCCATCCGCCCGGACGACTTCTTGCAGCGAACGCGACGACACGTACTCCATCACGATCCAGGTTCGACCGTCAGCCTCGAATACGTCGTACACCTGCGCCACATGGGGATGGCTCAACCGGGCCGCGGCGCGGGCCTCCCGCAGTGTGCGCCGCTGCACGGCGTCGCGTTCCGCGGCGATCAGGTCCGCGGGCAGGACGATCTCCTTGATGGCCACGTCGCGATCGAGTATGTCGTCGCGGGCCATCCAGACGCGGCCCATGCCGCCGACACCCAGTGCCTCGTTCAGCCGGTAACGGCCTGCGACAGGAGGGCGCCCGACGGTCATGGACACGGGTATACCCGGCGCCGCTGCGCACCAGTCCCGGGCCGCCGGCGATGGCGATCAGGCGGCGTACGCCTGGTAACGCTTGTCCACCTCTGCCAGCGCCCAACGCATCCGCGCCGCGGCCGTTCCGGATGCTCGCGGGACCACAGGTCATGCCGGCGGGTACGCGGCGGTCACGGCTCCGGCTTCGGCGGCAACGGGAACCGCAGCCTCGCGCCGACCTTGTGCCGGCGGAGCTCGGTGTCGACGCGGACGTGCTCCACCGATCCGCTGCCGTCGATCACCACCTCGACCAGCTCCTCGAGGACGTCGGCCGTCGCGCGGGTGGCTTCCCCGCAGAGTGGACATTTCGCGCCGGACAGCGCCATCCAGCCGTCCCGGTCGCAGACCACCCCAGGCACCTCGGCGTCCTCCTGGATCGCGAGCTTCTGGATCGCGGCCACCGTGCCCGCCCAGAGGCACGGTTCCACGCCGAGCGCCGCCCGGCGCCGCTCCGCGACCGCCTCCACGATCTCGGCCACCAGGCTGCGTTCCTCGTCCTGCTCGTAGCGGTCCATGATCGCTTCAGCGCTGCTGCGCACATCGGCCGGCGTGGCGGTGCTGGCGTCGATGGTGAACGTGCCGGCGATCCGACCCCTCAGGTCCCGCGGTAGGAAGTCGATGAAGTTGGACACCTCATGCGGATGGCCGCCGACCGCCAGCAGGTCGAAACCCTCGATCCGGAAGACGTCGTTCAGCGTCGTCGCCACCCGGCGGTAATGCCGCTTGGCAAGTTCCTCGACCTTGTTGTGCACGCCGTACTCCGCCTTCCCGTACGCGTAATCGGGTTTGTTCAGCGCCGGATCCCGAAAGCGCTTGACCTCCCGTATCTCGCGCAGGTACAGCTCCCAGACCTGTGCCGTGGCGTCGTCCGCGATGACCACGCACATCCGGTGGTACTCGTCGAGCACAGCCAGCATCGGCCGTGTCCACGGGGTGACGTCCGTAACCACCCGGTCACGAATCGACCGGGGCAACGAAACCTCTTCGAAGAAGTCCCGCCCGCTGCACGTGAAGATCGCCATCATGCCCGGCGTCCAACGCTCCTCGGTCGAGGCGCGGATGAGCCGCTCCAGGTCATCGCGGATGGACACGCGCGCGTCGTGGTCCAGCGAGCGGTCCTTGCCCAACGTACGGATCGGGTCGAGCAGGCTGTTCACCCGGGTATGGACATCGCCGTCGCTCTGCGGCGAACTGTCCGGCTCGACGCCCACGTAGAGCGACACGACCGGCAGTCCGTTGCCGTCGAACCGGACGATCCGATCTATCTGCTCCTGCGTGGTCACGTGTCGTCCCTCCTTGGGCGGCGAGGTCCCTTCTCAGGCGGCGACGGCACGGGGCGGCGCCGCACGGGCTGAAGTTATCCGGTGCGCCGCCACCAATCGTCGGGATCGCCGGGGTGAGCGCACCTCACCCCCGGCAGGCGATGCCTCGGCCCGCGATTGGTCTAGCTTCATCACGGTCGGGAACGAAGGAGCGAAGAGATGGCGGCGTACGTTCAGCTTAGTGACGTGAAGACGTGGTACGACGAGCGTTCGTGGCGATGCTGGTGGCGATGCAGCGACACGAGTTGGTCGAGCGGCTGGTAATGATCAGCGGCGGCTTCAACAAGAGTGGCGAGGCGGCGCCGGACGTCGACCAGTACGACGCGTTACCGAACGCCGAACCCGCCGTCGTACCTGGGACCTCGCATTTCCTCATCCAGGAGAAGCCCGGGCTGGTCAACACGATCGTGCTGGACTTCCTCACCAACGATCCGGTCCCGACGGTCGCCCCGATCAGGCGCGCCGCGGCCAGGGCGGCGGACACGGGTGTCCCTGCCGCGGAGACCGCCGACGATTAGCGCCGGCGGATCATGCGACATGAGGCGGGTGCGCAGGACGCCCGTCTGGGCTGGTCGAATGTTGCCGCAGGTGCCAGGCGCCGGGCGAGACGGAATGGGCTCGCTTGAAGGCACGGCTGAACGCTTCCTCGGAGTCGTACCCGACACGACGGGCGACGGCGGCGACCGGGCGTCCGCTGGCAAGCAGATCCTCGGCCAGGTACATCCGCCAGTCGGTGAGGTAGCGGATGGGCGGTCGCCCCAGAACCTGGCGGAATCGCTCGTCCAGGACGGAGCGCGAAACGGCGACGCTGCTGGCGAGTTGCTGAACGGTCCACCGGTGCTCCGGTGCGGCGTGCAGGCGCGCCATCGCCGGCGCGAGGATGGGGTCCGCGAGGGCGGCGAACCAGCCGGTGTCGATCGCCGGTGCGGTGGCCAGGTGCAGCCGCAGGGTTTCCAGCAGCAACAGCTCCGGCAACATCGTCGCGGTCGGGTCTGTGCTGGGCGTCGCCGAACTCGCCGCCAGGGCGTACTCGATGCTGGCCCGGATCCACGCCGCCGACGGACCCTCCGGCGGGCGCACGACAAAGGCGGGCGGGAGGGCTTGAAGCGCCGGGTTGAACAGCTGATGGTCGGAATGGAGGTAACCGCAGACGATGTCGGTGCGCTGGCCACCGGCGCCGTGCCGCAGCACCGGCAACGTCCGCCATGGCAGCGGATCGAACAGCTCCAGGATGGGAACCTCGTCCGCCGGCTCCCATCCGCCCATCGAATGCTGTTCGCCGTACGGCAAAACGATGACGTCGCCCTCTCGAGCCCAGAGGCGCTCGCCGCCCGGCGCCTGGACCCAGCAAGAGCCTGCGGCGACGATGTGAAAGATGATCAACCGTTTCGCGTCTGGCCGGAGTATCTGGGTCATCTGGTCAGGCGTCGGTGACTGGTATGCCCACCGTTCGGTGAATTCAGCCCGGAAGAAGATCGACCCGTCCAGCCGCAGCCGGTGCAACGCCGTACCCAAAGCATCCGCGGGGTTACGGCTAGGTGCCGCGGCTTCGCGGTCATGGTCGTGCACGCCCGAGGTCACAAGTATCGAGTTTGGCACGGCACTCGTGCCCGTCACGAAGGGAAAGATCATGTCGCTGTACCTCGACGTCCACACGATCAATGGGGGCGTGAGCACGGAAGACGCGGCCAAGGCACACATGGCCGACCTGCAGACGCAGGACAAGTTCGACGTTCGTTACCTGCGGTACTGGGTCAACGAGCCGCAAGGCAAGGTGTTCTGCCTCATCGAGGCACCCTCGGCCGAGGCCGCAACCGCCGTCCACAAGGAGGCGCACGGCCTGCTCGCCGACGAAATCTTCCCGGTCGAGGAGGGTTCCTGAGCCCGACGTGGCTCAGCGGGATCCCGGTCAGCGACCGGGATCCCGCCGCCGTCGATCATCAGGTCGTGCCGCCGGCGCCGCCTTGGCCGCGGACAGCGGCTACAGCCTCGCGCGGGTTGAGCTTTGTTGCGGCGCTGTAGCCCGGTCGAAACGGTCGCCGCCGAGTGCCTGGCGGATCTGGGCCATCAGCCCGCCTCGCCGCGCCGCTGTGACGGCCACGCCCCGAGGGGTTCTCCGGTCGACCGGAGAACCCCTCGGGATGCTTGGTGCGTCAGGAGTTCTTCTTGATCTCGTACGTCACGTTGTCGCCATGCTGCTGGGTCCAGAACAGCCGCCAACCGTGCTCGAACGGCTTGGGCAGCTTGGCGCCCAGGATGCCGGCCGCGGTGGGGTCACCGTCCGACATGTGAATGCCGGTGATCTCGTTGTCGCCGTCGTTCTTCCATCCCGGGGTACCGGACAGTTCGTTGTCCAGGGTCGCCGCGGAGTCCCGCCCCTCGGCGAGGAACCGGACCGGGCTGACGGTGCCCGCGCGGCTCTGTGTGTCGAGCAGGTATCCGGAGTCGAACATGCCACGCTGGGTGTGCAGCCCGTCACCGCGGTCCTCGACGACGGCCACGTGGTCGCGGTCGATGAAGGCGATGTTGTCCAGGCCGGTGTGGTCGGCGTCGCCCCGGAAGAACAGCGAGAGCCGGCCCTTGTCGGCGCCCGCCGCGGCCTGCTCGAGCTTGAACACTCCACCCCAACCGCCGAATCCGGCGTTGGCCGGGCTGTTGGCGTTGGTGTCGCCGGTCACGGTGAAGTAGAACTCCCGGAAGTTCGTGCCCGGGCGGAAAACACCGTTCTCCGGCCGCTTGAACGGAGTCGCGCCGGCCGCCTTGGCCAGCGCATTCGCGTCGAACGGCTGGCCGCTCGGATCGGACGCGGTGTCGTGCACGGTGACCCAGGTGGTGTTGAACGTGGTCCCGTAGTCGCTGAGGTCCTTCTGGTCGTCGGTGAAGATGCCGCCGGTGGACTGCGGGTTGGCCGCGTTGTCGACCGGCTTGAAGGTGATCGGCTGGTGGGTGCGGGCGGAGAACACCTGCAGCGCCTGCAGCTTGCCACCCTTGGTCAGGTCGGTCCTGTCGGCGGGGAGGAACCGGTAGACGAAGCTGTTCGGGTTCCTGGCCGCGCTGCCCGTCGGGGTCGCGCCGCCGACGTCCTCGACGATGAGCAGGTTGCCCGCCGAGTCGTTCTGGACGCCTTCGTAGCCACCGCGGCCCAGGGCGAACGAGATGTCCTGCAGGCTGCCGCCGGGTTCGGTGCCGCCCTGCAGGACCGCACCCTTGTTGCCGTTCTCCGCGGTGAACAGCAGTCGCTGGGCCCACGGGTCCCACGTCGAGCCGTCGATCGCCGGCGCCTTGGAGCCGTCCGACAGCTTGCTGGTGATCAAGGTGACCCGGTGGGCGGGATCGGCGTCCAAGTTGATGCGGGTGACGTAGCCGGTGACGCCGTTCTCGTGTCCCTGAAACAGGAAGCGGCTGCCGTAGTTGTAGCCGGGATCGGCGCCCTTGAGGCCGGGCATCCTCAGGTAGGTGTTCTTGTCGGGTTCCGTCTTCGTCGACTCGACACCGCCCGGTGGCACCAGGACATCCGGCACATGCGGCCCGTCCCCGCTGTAGCCGTAGTACTGGGCATCCGGGACCGGGTTCTCCAGCTTGTACGACCCCTGCGCCACGGCCAACTCACGCAGTTGCGGCGACAGCGTGTTGGGCGCCGTGTACCCGCGCGTATCGACGTTGGCCTGGATCGACGTCAAGTTCAAGCCGTCGTGGGCCTGTACGGAGCCGCCCGTCAGCGCAACGGTCGCTCCCGCGCCGGCGACGAGTACCGCCGCCCCGGCCAGGATTCGACGCGTGGAACGTGTCATGAGTCCCTCCTCGGTGAACAGTGCCCGCCCAGTCAAGACACGGCGGTGAGCCGGCACAGCCAACGAGCGTGACCAGCGCCTTGCCAGACAATGAACAGTGCTAGGTGTCGGCCGATGCCGAGCCGTCAGGGCTGGGCTGGGCTTCCTGAGGTCTCGCCTTTCGCGTGGACCAGACGACCTTCACCGTCGCCGCGATGGGAATCGCCATGATCGCACCGACCAGGCCGAGCAGGCCGGCGCC
>DASYTU010000271.1:0-24385 GCA_036001925.1 Actinoplanes sp. | reverse complement strand
GGCGCCCGCCGCCGTACTCGGCACCAGTGTCGCCCCCGTGGCGCCGGCGCCCGCCGCCGCACCCGGCACGAGCGTCACTCCGGCGGCGCCGGCAAGCAGTCGGCGTCGGCTGAGCTGGTGTGCCATCCGTCCTCCCCTTAGTTCAGGTTGTGAAATATATAACCATGGATGCTGGCGCACGCAAAAGACGGCCGGGCCCATCGCGGGCCCGGCCGTCTCGATCGCCGGTACGGGGTGCTTCGTATGCGCGGCGGGAGGCCGCTCAGCCGGTCACCGTGAACGTCCGGCTGGTACCGGTGAACGGCGTGATCGTGCCGAACAAGCTCTTCGCGTCGCCGTGGTGCACGATCCGGTACGTGCCGGCGGGTGCGGTGGCCGGGATGGTCCAGGTGATCTGCGCCGTGGACACGCCCAGATACTCGCGCTTCCAGCGGTAGATCGTCTGCCATTCGCTGTCCGTGGAGACCGTGGTCCACGTCGTACTGGTCTGGCGCTGGACCTCGATGAACGTACCCTCGTCGCGCAGGTTGTTGTCGGGCTGTCCGGTGACGAAATCGACCCGGACGTCCGCGCCCCGCGGGTAGGAGGCGTTGGGCTGGGTGATGACGCTGCCGAACGACTTGCCCAGCGGCGGCGTGTCCAGCACGACGCCGGGCCGGACGCTGATCCGGTTCTGCGCCAGCGACGGCGGCTGCACCGCGCTGGGTGTGGCCCGCCCGTCCCGCAAGGCGGCGGCCAGTTTTGCCAGCTCCTGCGCGTACGCGCCCTGGGTGTACCGGCCGAAGTGGGTGGCGGCACCCTCGTAGTGTTGGGCGTCGTACTCCTCCGGCGTGGCGACATAGCCGGCGTACGCGTTGGCGTAGCCGGCCAGGACCTGGTGCGTGATCACGCCGTGCAGCTCGCCGTCCACCGCGTCGCGTACGCGCTGGCCCGCGACGATGGTGAACTCGCCCGGCGCCGTGGTGATGGCAAGCTGGCCGATCCGGAGCACCTGCAGCGGCATGATCTGGGGGGTCCACGGCGGGTTCTGGCTACCGCTGCCGAGGAAGACCTGCTTGGGCGCCTGGCAGACGCGTACGTCGTGGGGGGTGGGGTTGAGCACGATGCCGGCGACGAGCAACAGCGGGTTGGTGGTCGTGTCGCCTTCGTGCACGATCGCCGGGCCGGGACCATCCTCGGCGCCGGCGGTGAAGTTCTGCCCGAGCGCACCGGGGCAGGTGGTGTGCGCGTGGCCGTCCGGCGTGTACTGCCCCGACACAGTGACGCTGGAGAAGTCGACGTAGCGGCCGCGCGCGTCGATCGGGCCGGAGAGCACCTCGGTGGCCGAGTCGAACAACTCGAGCGCTTTGTCGGCTTGCAGCTTGCCGATGATCCGGGTGTTCTCGAACTCGTCGTCGGTCGGGCCCTTGGCGCCGCCGTCGCGCAGGTTCGGCGACATGTCACCGGCGTTGGTCTGCGCGAACGCGGCGACGAACCGGCCGCGGTGGGCCCAATCCACCCCGAAGCGCCCGGCCTCCACGAGGTGAGCGGCGTACCCCTTGTTGTCTCCGCTGATCAGGTGGTTGTGCGGCGTCATCGACGTGCCGTGAGTGGCGAAGAAGTCCAGCAGGCCGACTGGCTTGCCACCCTGTTCGAAGCGCAGCACGGTCATCCGCTGGTCCACGGCGGCGGGGAACCGTGCCTGGTCGGCCGCCGGGTTCTGCTCGAACGCGGCGAGCGAGCGGTTCACGTTCGCGCCCGCGAGCGTCCCTTCGGCGATCTTGACGGTACCCGGCGCGAGGTTGGCGTCGGCGGCCTCGATGGCCCGCATGATGCCGTTCACGATCGCGTCGTACGTCGCCTGCTCGAAGCCGAATGTAGTGAGGTTCCACATCGTGTACTCGGAGAAGCCGCCCGGGCCCGAGTGGGTGTGGGTGGCGGTGAGCACGAGGTTCTGATCGGTGTAGGTGTCGCCGTACTTCGCCTTGAGCCGCTTGAGCACGTCCATCTGCACGGCCTGCGTGACGAAGTCGAGCTCGGTGCTGACGAACGCGACGCGGTGGCCGGCATCGTCGGCGATCACGAAGGCGCGCGCCCATTGGCGGGAGGCGAGACCCGCGGTGGTCTGGGTCGGGTCGGCATAGCCCAGCATCCCTACCTCGGCGGCCTCGCCGGTGATGTCGCCGATCCCGACGCCGACACGGTAACCCTCGGCGGCGTGGGCCCATGGTGGGCTGACGAAAAGAATGAAGAGGGCGGTGGCGATGGC
Source organism: Actinoplanes sp. (assembly GCA_036001925.1). Classification (GTDB taxonomy): domain Bacteria; phylum Actinomycetota; class Actinomycetes; order Mycobacteriales; family Micromonosporaceae; genus Actinoplanes. The sequence goes on along the minus strand of DASYTU010000271.1, from coordinate 22,137 downwards.
GGCGAGCAGCGGTGGACGCAGGCGGAACGGCACGACGGCCTCCGGACAAAGAGGGCGATCAATATCTCGCAGATGTTAAACCTCTTCATGTTTGTGCGCACTGCGTTCGTGAAGATTTTTCATCCGCTCGATGCCCGAGGGTTGTGGAATACTTCCGAGAACTCCGGCCGAAACTTCCGGTCGTGGTGATGCTGAGGAGATGCTCGTGACCGGCGACGCGAGGCGCGTGACGATCAACACCATCGCCCTGGAGGCGGGGGTGTCCGTGCCCACGGTGTCTCGGGTGCTCAACGGCCGGTCGGACGTGTCACCGCGTACCCGGGAACGCGTCGAGCAACTGCTCCAGCAACATGGCTACCGGCGCCGGGTGTCCCGGCAGTCGGGCCGGGCCAGCCTCATCGATCTCGTCTTCAACGACCTGGACAGCCCGTGGGCCGTGGAACTGATCCGCGGCGTCGAGGACGTCACCCACGCGGCCGGCGTCGGCACGGTGGTGTCCGCGGTGCACCGGCGGTCGGTCGCCACCAAGCAGTGGCTGCAGAACCTGCGGGCCCGGGCGTCCGACGGCGTCATCTTCGTGACCTCGGAACTGACCCCGCCGGTCTACTCGGAGCTGCATCGTCTCGGTATCCCGGTGGTCGTGGTCGACCCGGCCGGCGGCGCCACCATGGATGTGCCCACCATCGGTGCCACGAACTGGGCCGGCGGTCTCACCGCCACCGAGCACCTCGTGTCGCTGGGCCACCGCCGCATTGGCTTCATCGCCGGCCCGAAACGCCTGCTGTGCAGCCGCGCCCGGTTGGACGGCTACCGCGCCGCCCTGGAGGCGGTCGGCGTGTCGGTCGACGACAACCTCATCCGGCAGGGCGACTTCCTGCACGAGTCCGGCTTCACCGGCGCCGGCGCGCTGCTCGATCTGCCGGAGCCGCCGACTGCGATCTTCGCGTCCAGTGACACGATGGCACTGGGCGCGTACGAGGCCGCTCGCCTGCGCGGGGTACGCATTCCGGGCGACCTGAGCATCGTCGGCTTCGACGATCTGCCGGAATCACGATGGTCGTCCCCGCCGCTGACGACGATCCGCCAGCCGCTGTCCGAGATGGGGATGCTGGCCGCCCGTACCGCGTTGCGCCTGGCGCGCGGCGAGCGGATCGAGACGCCGCGCGTCGAGCTCGCGACCGATCTCGTCGTCCGCGACAGCACCGCCCCGCCGGCGCGGTAAGTCTGCGCGACGGCGATCTCGTAGCGGCGCCGATCCCGCGGTCAGCGGTACACCAGGCCGGACAGCTGCATTGCCAGCCGGCCGCGGAAACCCGGTACGGCGGCCACCGCGCGCAGCAGCACGTTGCGGGCCGGCCGGAGCCACCGAGGCGCGGTGGCCAACCGGGTGAGACGGTCCGCGAGCGCCACCACCTGCAGCGCGACCGGCCGGCGCTGCTCGCCGTAGCGGTCCAGCGTGTCGGGAGAGGAGCCGGCGAGGACGGCGCCCAGCGCTTCGCCCAGGGCGGCCGCGTCGGTGATGCCGGTGTTCATGCCCTGGCCGCCGGCGGGGCTGTGCACGTGGGCGGCATCGCCGGCGAGAAGCACCCGTCCCGCCCGGTAGCGATCAGCGACGCGGTGGTGGACCCGGAACCGGGATCCCCAGAGCACCTCGGTCACCACGGCGCGTGACGCCTGCGGGCCGCGGCTGTCGAGCAGGCCCTGCAGGAATGCCCGGTCCGGCGCGGGCGGCGCCTCGTCCACGGTGGCCACCAGGCGGTACACCCCGCCGGGCAGCGGCGCGACGACCATCATGCCGGCCGGCGAGAAGTACAGGATCACCTCGCCGGACGGCATGGCGGACCCGGAGAGGCGGACGTCGGCCAGCGAGAACGACTCCGCGTACGCGGCCCCTTCGAAGCCGATCCCGGCCTGCTGCCGGACCGTACTGGACATCCCGTCCGCGCCCACCACGTACGACGCGCGGATGTGCCGCCCGTCCGCGAATATCGCGGTGACGCCGTCGTCGTCCTGCTCCAAAGTGGTGAGGGTCAGCGGCCGCAGCACCTGGCCGCCGAGCGCGACCAGCCGGTCCAACAGTGTCTCCTCGGTGACCGCCTGCGACACCATCAGCGTGTATGGAAACTGGGTTGGCAGCCCGGCGAACGGGATCGCCATCAGCAGCCGGTCGCGGTCGCGGATGGCGAACCGATCCACGGCGATGCCGCGCGCGACCAGCGGCTTGGCCACGCCCAATGGCTCCAGGACCTCGAGCGTACGGGCGTGCACCACGGCGGCGCGGGAGGTGTGCTCGGACTCGGCCTGCGCGTCCACGATGGTGACCTCGCGGCCCTGCTGAACGAGGCTGATCGCCAGCGTCAGCCCGGCGGGCCCGGCACCCACGATGAGAACCTCGGTGTGATTCGGCAGCATCTCTATGTCTCCTCGACGACCATGCCAACAACCGTTGGCCAACAACTGTTGACATCAGTACACCGCGAGTCGCAGACGAAGTCAACATGTGTTGGCCTACAATTGTTGGCATGAGGCGATCGGGAACGGACACCAAGGCGGCGATCCTGGCCGCCGCGCGCGAAAGGTTCGCCGCCGAGGGCTACGAACGTACGACGATCCGCGCTGTCGCCGCGGACGTGGCGATCGACCCGTCGATGGTGATGCGTTACTTCGGCAACAAGGAGGGGCTGTTCGCGGCGGCGGCGGACTTCGACCTGCAGCTGCCCGACCTCGCCGGGATTCCAGCCGAACGGATCGGCAGCGCCCTCGTGGCGCATTTCCTCGACCGCTGGGAGAACGACGAGGGCCTGCTGGTGTTGTTGCGCACCGGACTCACCAACGAGGGCGCCTCGGCGCGCATGCGTGCCATCTTCGCCGCACAGCTGATCTCGCATGTGCCGCCCCGCCACAGTGCGCAGGCCGGTTTGCGGGCCGGCTTGGTCGCCACCCAGATGCTCGGTCTGGCGCTGTGCCGGTACGTGTTGAAGCTTCCGCCCGTCGTCGACATGAGCCGTGCCGAGATCGTCGACTGGATCGGCCCCACCCTGCAGCGTTATGTGATCGCCGACGACCCGGAGCGGTATTAGGCTGGCGCGATGATCACCAGGCCGGTACGGATCGCCTTGCAGCTTCAACCCCAGCACATGGACTACGCGACCATCCGGCGTACGGCGGCCGAGGCCGAGGACATGGGCGTCGACGTCATCTTCAACTGGGATCATTTCTATCCGCTGTCCGGCGACCACGAGGGCAAGCATTTCGAGTGCTGGACCATGCTGGGCGCGTGGGCGGAGGCGACCACCCGGGTGGAGATCGGCGCCCTCGTGACCTGCAACAGCTACCGCAACCCCGACCTGCTCGCCGACATGGCGCGGACGGTCGACCACATCAGCGACGGCCGCCTGATCCTCGGCATCGGCGCGGGGTGGTTCGCCAAGGACTACCAGGAGTACGGCTACGAGTTCGGCACCGCGGGCAGCCGGCTCGACGACCTGGCCGCCGCGCTGCCCCGGATCGAGTCACGGTTCGCCAGGCTGAATCCGCCCCCGACGCGGAAGATCCCGGTGCTCATCGGCGGCGGCGGCGAGCGGAAGACGCTGCGGCTGGTCGCCCGGCATGCCGACATCTGGCACAGCTTCGCCGACGCCGAGACGCTCGAGCGCAAGGTCGGCATCCTCCGGCAGCACTGTGCCGACGTGGGCCGCGATCCGGCCGAGATCGAGATCTCCACCGGTGTCCGCGGCGGCGCCGGCCCCGGCCCGGCCGATGTGGGTCCGCGGCTGACCGAGGTCGGCGCCTCGCTGTTCACCGTCGGCACGAGCGGGCCCGCCCCCGATCTGGGCCCGCTGCGCAAGTGGATCGCCTGGCGTGACACCTGGAACGGTTAGATGATCAGGTTCAGCAACAGAACGCAGGCGAAGCCCACCACGGAGATGATCGTCTCCATCACCGACCAGGTCTTGATGGTCTGCCCGACGCTCATCCCGAAGTACTCCTTGACCAGCCAGAACCCGGCGTCGTTGACGTGCGAGAAGAACAGCGACCCGCCGTTTGCGGGGATCTATATGCGTGCTGTCAGACGCCGTTCAGGACGGGCGGCCGGCTAAGCGGTCAGCGCCGTCGCGAGGCCGGCCTTGACGCCTCGGCTGACGTCGTCCGCGAGGATCTCCGGGCGACCCGCCGCGACCGCGTCGAGGGCGATTCCGGCCACGACAGCAGGGTCGATCTTCTGGTCGGCCGGGATCCTGGCTGCCATGTCGGTGTCCATGTAACCGACGTGCAGCGCGGAGACCTGGATGCCCCGCGGCGCGAGCTGGTCGCGGACCGCGTCGGTCAGCGCCCACTCGGCCGCCTTCGCCGCGGTGTACGCACCGAGCCAGCCCGGGTGCAGCCAGGAGAGCACGGACAGCACGTTGAGGATCGCGCCGCCGCCGTTGCGCTCGATGATCGGGGCGAACGCCCGCGTCACGGACAGCGTGCCGAAGTAGTGGGTCTCCATCTCCAGCCGGATCTGGTCCAGGTCGCCGCCGATCAGCGCGGCGCCGGTCGCCGAGCCGGCGTTGTTCACCAGCAACGTCGCGTCGGTGGCGAGCTTCGCGGCCGCTTGGACGGACTCGGGATCGGTGACGTCCAGCGCGAGCGCGATTGCCCCGGGCAGGTCGACGGTCTCGGGGCGGCGGGCGGTGGCGTACACCTTGGCGCCGCGCTCGAGCAGCTGGGAGGCGATGTGGCGGCCGAGGCCGCGATTGGCGCCGGTGACGACGGCGACGGAGTTCTCGATGTCCATGCCGGATAGATTATGTCTACCAGCTAACTGCGGCAAGTATTAGATGACACAACTCATCTATACTGGCGGGCATGGGACGGGTTTCGCAGGCACAGGCACGGGAGAACCGCCGGCGGGTCGTGGACACGGCCGCCCGGCTGTTCCGCGAACGCGGCGTGCAGCAGGTGAGCGTGGCCGACCTCATGGCCGAGGCCGGACTCACGCACGGCGGCTTCTACAAGCGATTCGCGTCAAAGGAGGCGCTGGTCACCGAGGCGGTCGGTCAGGCGTTCGCCGAGCGGGCGGCGGAGCTCGACGAGCTCGCCGCCCGCGAGGATCATGCGAGCGCCCGGCGCGACTTCGTCACGGCGTACCTCTCCCCCGAGCATCGGGACAATCCGGGCACGGGTTGCCCGGCGGTCGCCTTCGGCGCGGACGTCGCGCGCGAGGACGCGGGCGGCGGTGCGCGCGAGCCGTACGCGGACGGGATCGAGCGCTACGCCCGGTGGCTTGCCGGCGACGGCGGCGAGGATCTCGCTGCGGTCAGCACGCTGGTGGGTGCGCTCATGCTGGCCCGTGCGACCAGCGGCACACCGCTGTCCGACCGCATCCTCACCGCCGCGCGCGAGAGCCTGGCGCACTGATCACCCACTCGCGGGTCGACTGCCGAGCGGCAGGCCGGCCTGCAACAACATCAAGGCGTCGTCGAGGCGGTCGAAGTCGCCCCGGTCGAACGCCGTCATCCCGCGCGGCACCGCCGCGATGGCGGCGCCGATGACCGCGCCGGCCAGCACCCGCGCGGAGAAGTCGTCGGGCGGCAACCCGGCGCGGACCGCCACCACCTCACCGACCATCGCGGTCGTCTCGAGGTACTGCTGCATGGCCCGCGCCCGCAGCTCGGGGACGCTCTCGAACAGTCGCTGCCGCTGCCGCTCGCGCTCCCAGTCCTCATCCGAGATCTGGTCGAAGATGGCGTGGATGGAGCGGCGGATGGCCTCGATCGGATTCATCTCCGGCGGTTGCGCCCGCAGCTCGGCGACGATCAGCGGGTCGTAGTCGTCGGCGAGGACGGTGTCCTCCTTGGTGGGGAAGTACCGGAAGAACGTGCTCGGCGATACGTCCGCCGCCTCCGCGATCTGCTCCACCGTGGTGGCGGCGTACCCCTGCTCCTCGAACAGTCGCATCGCGTGCTCGCGGATGGCGGCCCGCGTCTTGGCCTTCTTGCGTTCGCGCAGCCCGGTCGGCGGGGACGTCGTCATGCCACCGATTCTGCCGCCGCCAGCGGCGAAACGGGCGCCTCGGGTTTGATGTCACCGCGTGTCTCCGGTTTCGGCGGCCGGGACGGCAGGAAGATCAGGGCGAGGACGGCGCCGGCGAGTGCCACCGCGGCGGCGACCACGAGCGACAGATCCATGCCGTGTACGAACGCCGACCGCACCGACTCCAGCAGCGCCGGGTCGCCGAGCCTGTCTGCGACCGCCACGCCGGCGGACGCGCTGTCTCGCACGGATTCCGCCGCCGCATCGGGGAGGCCGGATACGTCGACCTGGTCGCGATAGCCGGCGTTGAGCACGGTACCGAGCACCGCCACGCCGACCGCGCTGCCGACCTGCCGCATCGCCTGGAGGAGGCCGGAGCCGACGCCGCTGCGATCCGCGGACAGGGCGCCGAGCGCGGCGTTCATCGCCGGCGGCATGGTGAAGCCGAGCCCGAGGCCGGCCGCGGTGACCCAGATCGCGACGTAGCCGTATCCGGTGCCCGGTCCCGTCGCGGCGCCGGCCACCAGGGCGCCGGCCATCAGAGCGAGGCCGATCGCGACGATCACCTTCGCGCCCGTACGGGGCACGAGCCGGCCGGCGATCCTGGCGCCCACCATGAGTCCGCCGATCACCGGGAGCAGCCGCAGGCCGGTACCGAGCGCGTCGTGACCACCGACCGCCTGGAAGAACTGCGGCAGCGCGAAGAGCAGCCCGAACATGCCGAAGCTGGCGATGGTGGACAGGATCCCGCCCCAGGTGAACCCGCGGGAGCGGAACAGCTCGAGGTCGATCAGCGGCGCCTTGGCCCGGCGCTGCCACATCACGAACCCGACCAGCGCGAACACGCCGGCGACCAGCGTGGCCAGCGATCGCGCGTCCGTCCAGCCGCGCGAGCCGGCCTCGATGATCCCGTACGTGACGGCGACCAGGCCGGCCGTCGAGAGGATCACACCGAGCGCGTCGAAGCGCCGCGTGCGGTCGCCGTACGTCTCCGGGAGCCACATGGTCACGGCGATCAGGCCGATGACGACCATCGGGACGTTGATCAGGAAGACCGAGCCCCACCAGTAGTTGTCGAGCAGCCAGCCGCCGACCAGCGGACCGAGCGGGATGCCCAGCGCGTTCGCGGTCACCCAGACCGTCAACGCCCTCGGCCGTTCCTCCTCGTCGAAGAGCACGGTGAGCACGGCCGCGCTCAGCGGCATGATCACCGCGGCGCCGAGCCCCAGCGCCGCCCGGGCCGCGATGAGCTCGCTGGTCGAGGTCGCGAACGCGCATGCCACCGATGCGGCGCCGAACAGCACGAGCGCCACGAGCAGCATCCTCTTGCGGCCGAACCGGTCGCCGAGCATGCCGGCCGGCAGCAGCGTCGCCGCCAGGACCAGCAGGTACGCGGTGGTGAACCACTGCAGGTCGCCCGTGGACGCGTTCAGGTCCCGGGCCAGGGTCGGCAGCGCGACGCTGAGCACCGTGCCGTCGAGGCCGACCGCGAGGGTGGCGAGGGCGAGCGCGCCGAGTGCCCACCAGCGGGATTTGGAAGTAGCCATGAGTTGATAGTAACTGTCAAAAGCAAGGGACTATCGGAATGTGACATGGGTCATGATGCAGGGATGATCGACGACGACGTGCCCTCGTTCTGGGCGCGGCTCGGGCTGCCCGGACTGGCCGACGTCCACACCCACTTCGTTCCCGAACGGATGCAGCGACGGGTGTGGGCGCACTTCGACCAGGCCGGGCCACTCATCGGCCGGCCGTGGCCGATCCGGTACCGGGACGATGTCGATGTCCGGGTGGCGCAGCTGGGCGCCATGGGGGTACGGGCGTTCACGGCGCTGGCGTACGCGCACCGGCCCGGCATGGCCGAGAGCCTCAACGATTGGACGCTCGGATTCGCCGCCAAGACGCCGGGCTGCCTTCCGAGCGCGACGTTCTTCCCCGAACCGGGCGTGGCCGGCTACGTACGAGACGCGCTCGACCGCGGCGCACAGATCTTCAAACTGCACCTGCAGGTCGGCGGCTTCGACCCGCGCGCCGCCGAGCTGGACGAGGTCTGGGGCCTTCTCGCAGAGGTGGCCGCGCCGGTCGTCGTCCACGCCGGATCGGGGCCGGTCGCCAACGGCTTCACTGGACCGGGGCCGATCGGCGAGGTCATTCGCCGGCACCCGCGGCTCACGCTCGTCACCGCGCACCTCGGTGCGCCCGAGTACGAAGGCTTCATCGACCTGGCCGAGCGCTACGAGCGGGCCGGGCTCGACACGACGATGGCGCTCACCGACTTCTTCGAGGAGGCGGCGCCGTTCCCCACGGAGCTCCGCCCGCGGCTGCGCGAGCTCGGGCTGGCCGGCAAGGTCCTGCTGGGCAGCGACTTCCCCAACATCCCCTATCCGTACGCCCACCAGCTCGACGCGCTGGCCCGCGCCGACCTGGGCGACGACTGGCTGCGCGCGGTGTGCTGGGAGAACGCTGCCCGGCTGGTCAACCTCTCGGCTTGAGACCGGCCGCCGTGTAGGCGGCGTCGATCAGTCGCATCGTGGGCACCGCGTCGGCGGCGGGGGTGAGATTCGTGCCGGCGCCGCCGACCGCGTCGACGAACGCCCGCAGCTGGTACGTGTACGTCGACTCGCCGGGCACCCGCTCGCGCCGCTTCGTCGCGCCGGTCCTGACCGTCAGCCGGTGGTAGACCCGGGGCATGACGTAGTTGAAGATCTTCAGCTCGCCGCCCTCCCCTACGACCCGCGCCGAAACGCCCAGCAGGTGACGGGACCACATGCTGGCCGTGGTCCGCCCGGTCGCTCCACCGGGGAACCGATAGTCGACCACCATCGCACGGTCCACCTGCGGCGAGCGCAGCGCCGCGCGTGCGGCCACCACCTCGGGCTCCGCGCCGCCGAGCGTCCGCAGCGCGTGCACCGCGTAACAGCCGGCGTCCATCATGGCTCCGCCGGCCAGCTCGTACTGGTACCGGATGTCAGAGAATCTCGGCAGCGGGAAGCACAGTCTCGTGTCCACGGCGGTGATCGGACCGAGCGTCGGTAGCAGGTCCAGCACCCGGCGCATCAGCGGGTGGTAGCGATAGTGGAACGCCTCCATGACGACCACTCCGCCCGCCTCGGCCGCCGCCGCGACGCGCTCCGCCTCCGCGGCGTTCGCGGTCATCGGTTTCTCGCAGAGCACATGCTTGCCCGCGGCGATCGCGGCGAGCGTCCACTCCGCGTGCATCCCGTTCGGGAGCGGCACGTACACCGCGTCGAGCCGCGGGTCGGCGATCAACTCGGCGTACGATCCGTACACCGTGGGGATCCGATGCCTGGCGGCGAACGCCGCGGCCCGGCCGGGGTCGCGGGCCGCGACCGCGGCGACTTCCACGCCGGGTACGACACGCGCGGGCTTGATCAATGCCGCCGGGGTGATGCGCGCCGCGCCGAGCACGCCGATCTTCACAGCCGCCACGCCGAGGACTCTAGGGGACATCCCCAAGTTCCTGGACATTCCGTGCCACGATTTGCGGGTGACGGGCCGATCATCGAGAGGGGCGCACCGATGAAGAAGATCATCGGCTGGATCGTGCTCATACTGGTCATCTTCTATATCGGTACGAACCCAGGCCCGGCGGCGGACATCGCACGCGGCATCGGCTCCGGCATCGCGAACGTGTTCCGCAATATCGGCGTGTTCTTCTCCAACCTCGCGACGTGACGGCCATGCCACCCACCGCGGAGTAATTTGGCCGCCATGGCACGTGTCTTCGTCACCGGATCGGCCGACGGACTCGGGTTGATGGCGGCCCGGCTGCTGCTGGACGACGGCCACGACGTCACGCTGCATGCCCGTAGCGACGCACGCGCCCACGACGCCCGCCGCGCCGAGCCGCGCGCCAAGGCGGTCCTGGTCGGTGAGCTCGCGCGCCTCGCCGACGTCCGGTCGCTGGCCACCCGGGCGAACGAGTCGGGCCGCTTCGACGCGGTGATCCACAACGCCGCGATCGGCTACCGCGAGCCGCGCCGGGTCGAGACCGTGGACGGCGTCGAGCGCGTGTTCGCGGTCAACGTGCTGGCGCCGTACCTGCTCACGGCGCTGATGACCCGGCCGGACCGGCTCGTCTACCTGAGTTCCGGCATGCATCAGGGCGGTCGCGCGGACCTGGACGACCCGCAATGGACGACCCGGCGATGGAACGGCTCGCAGGCCTACAGCGACAGCAAGCTGTACGACGTGGTGCTGGCGTTCGGCGTGGCCCGGCGCTGGCCGGACGTGCTGTCCAACGCGGTCGATCCCGGCTGGGTGGCCACGAGGATGGGCGGCGCGGGCGCGCCCGGCGACCTGTCCCAGGGGTCGGTCACCCAGGCATGGCTGGCCACGAGCGACGATCCGGCCGCCACCGTGACCGCCGGCTACTTCTACCACCGGCGGCAGCGACCGCCGCTGGCGGCCGCGAAGCGTGCCGGGCTGCAGGACGCGTTGCTGGACTACTGCGCCTCGCTGACCGGTACGCCGTTGCCGGCCGCCTGAGCCGTGCGGATCGTCTGCACCGGGCTGGCCACCGTCGACGTCGTCTACCGCGCCGATCGGATCCCAGGCCCGGACGAGAAGGTTCAGGCTTCGTCGGTGGAGATCGCAGGCGGCGGGCCGGCCACGAACGCCGCGATCACCGCGGCCGCGCTGGGCGCCGACGTCACGCTCGTCACGGCTGTGGGTGCGCACCCGCTGGGTGCGCTGATCCGGGCCGATCTGGCCGGACGCGGCGTCACGCTGCTGGACGCCACGCCCGACGCCGCCGAGCCGCCACCGGTCTCGGCCATCACGGTGCTCGCGGAAACCGGGCAGCGCACCGTCGTCAGCCGCAACTACGGGGACGCGGCGGTGCCCGTACCGGAAGGTCTTGATCGGGTCCTGGCGGACGCGGACGCTGTGCTGGTGGACGGGCATCACCCCGCGCTCGCCCGCACCGCCGCCCGCGCCGGGCGGCCGCTCGTCGTCGACGCCGGTAGTTGGCGGCCGGTGTTCGCCGACGTCTTTCCGCACGCGGACGTGGTCGCCTGCTCCGCGCCGTTCCGGCATCCGGCCGCCGACTCCGGCGGCGACGCCGCGACCGCGGCCGCTCTGCGCGCATGCGGCGTGCCGCACGTCGCGGTCACACACGGGCCCGATCCGGTGCGCTGGTGGTCGGGCGACCGGCACGGCGAGCTGGCCGTGCCGCCCGCGGCGGCGGTCGACACGGCAGGCGCGGGCGACGTCTTCCACGGCGCGCTCGCGGTGGCGGTGGCGGGGGACCCGCTGGTCACGGACCTGCGCACGGCATTGCGGTACGCCATCGCGGTGGCCGGGGTACGGGTCACGCACACCGGCCCTCGGGCTTGGCTGGCCGATCCCCGGTTGGCGAGGCTTCGCGGTGATGGGCCGGCGACGCTGGACGAATAGTCCGGTCACCCATGAGTCTGTGTGCATGCCGAAGCACGCTGGCGCTTGGCTGCATTTTGCGCTTGCCGGTTCGACGTAGGCGCGGCCGATGCGGCTTCGCCCCCGCGACTACGTTCCGCGACCGCTACCGAGGGCATCTCCACTGCGAGGAAGATCGGTGGCGCTGGGAACACTACCGATCTTCCAGCTAGCACGGCCGGCTTGGTCGGGCGGTGACGGCGAGTAACGCGGCCGCAGTCCGGTGCCTACTGCGGGCCGTCTGCCCGGGCGCCGTGCCCGATCGCCTGGTCCCGTCAAGCCGTGAACCCGGCCGCGGGCTACGCTCACCTGCTGCCTGCCCAGAAAAGGGCAGGAGCAGATCGCCGACGAGGTCCTGGATTGGGCGGTGCAGCACGCGCGATGAGCGACATCCGGATCACCCACATCGGCGGGCCCACCACACTCATCGAGGTCGGCGGCTGGCATCTGCTGACCGACCCGACGTTCGACCCGCCGGGGCGCCGGTACACGTTCGGCTGGGGCTCGGCCTCGCGCAAGGTGGCCGGACCGGCGGTCGCGGTCGCCGATCTACCGCCCATCGACGCCGTGCTGCTCAGCCACGACCACCATGGCGACAATCTCGACGTTTTCGGGCGCGCGCTGCTGCCGTCCGCCGGGGTCGTGCTCACCACGGAGGCGGGCGGGCGGCGGGTGAGCTCGATCGGGCTCCGGCCGTGGGCGACGTTCGTGCTGGAAGCGCCCGACCGGCCCACGGTGGAGGTCACGGCCACGCCGTGCCGGCACGGGCCGCCGCTGAGCCGCCCGATCACCGGCGACGTGATCGGCTTCGCGCTTCGCTGGGACGGCCAGGAGCACGGCGCACTATGGATCACCGGCGACACGGTCCTCTACGACGGCTTGCGGGAGGTGGCGTCGCGCGTCGACGTGGGGACGATGCTGCTGCACCTGGGCGCGGTCCGCTTCGGCGTGACCGGTCCGGTCCGCTACACGATGACGGCTCGGGAGGGCGTCTCGTTGTGCGAGCTGGTCCGCCCGCGCACGGTCATGCCCGTGCACTACGAGGGCTGGACCCACTTCCACGAGGGCCGGGACGCCATCGAGGCGGCGTTCGCGGCGGCACCGGCAGAGGTCCGAGACAGCTTGCGCTGGTTGCCGTTCGGCACGCCGGCGACGATCACGGTGTGAGCGGCTTGCGGGCCACCAGGTACGCCTGCGGCGTCGTCTCCACGCCGCCGGCGTAGTCCCGCGGCTCGCGGATCAGGCGGACCACCATCTCGAAGCCGGCGCCGGCCAGCAGCGCCGCGATCCGGTCGGGTTGCTGGCGGCGGAAGTCGAGCGACAGCTTGTGGCCGAAGCCCTCGTCACGATGGTTGATGTCGTCGCCGGCCTGGAACGCGAGCATCAGGTGGCCGCCCGGTCGCAGCACCCGGCGGAACTCGGCGAACACGCCCGGCATGTGGTCCGCCGGGATGTGGATGATCGAGTACAGGGCCATGACGCCGCCGAGCTCACCGTCCGGCAGGTCGAGCGCCGTCATCGATCCGACCTGGAAGCGCAGTTCCGGATACCGCTCGCGGGACAGCGCCACCATCTCGGGCGACAGATCAACCCCGAAGACATCGACCCCCAACCCCTTCAGGTACGCCGTGTTGGCGCCCGGCCCGCAGCCGACGTCAGCGACCGGGCCCGACACGACCTCCGCGAATGCGGCGAGCATCGCGCGGTCCCACGGCTTGCTCGCCAGCTCCCCCGCGAACCGCCTCGCGTAGTCGGCGGCCATAGCGTCGTAGCTGGCCCGGGTCTCGGTGAGAAAGGTCGGCTCGTTCACGCGAAGGACGGTAGCGGATTGATCTTGGGTGCACGGACGACACCGCTACGTGTGCTTTTCAGCGCCCCTCTCGGGCCCCCCATAGGGGCGGCAGAAGACCACGCAGTCGCGTGCCCCCGACCCACCCGTGGTCGTGGCACCGGCAATCTTCTGAGATCAGTCAAAAGTGGTCGCAGGCCGCCAACATGCGGGATTCGGGAGGTGCGACCTCGCGTCTTGTGTGCACGGCCGTGGCAGGCTGCGGCCATCAGGTTACGAGCCGCCAGGCGAGTGGATGGCCGCAGCCGGTCTCCGGCGGGAGCGGCGGTCGTGCCCACGACGGACCCGGGACAGGAAGCATTTGATCCTGATCGAAAAACCGACTCCGTGTCGGGCTGCTCTACGGCGGGTCATACCATCGCGTCAGCATGTTGGTTTCGCAGCGGAAGTGGGTGCCATGAGCACGCAGGTCGAGACGTTGGAATTCCAGGCCGAAGCACGCCAGCTCCTGTCGTTGGTGGTCCATTCGATCTATTCGAACAAGGACATCTTCCTGCGCGAGCTCATCTCGAACGCCTCGGATGCGCTGGACAAGCTGCGCCACGCGGTGCTGGTGGACGGCCTCGAGGCGGACACGTCGGACCTGCACATCGACATCGCTGCCGACCCGGAGGCGCGGACGCTGACGGTGACCGACAACGGCATCGGCATGTCCCGCGAGGAGGTCGTGGACCTGATCGGCACGATCGCCAAGTCGGGTACGGCGGAACTGCTGCGGCAGATGAAGGAGAACAAGGACGCCAAGGAGCTGATCGGGCAGTTCGGCGTCGGGTTCTACTCGACGTTCATGGTCGCCGACAAAGTCACGCTGGTCAGCCGCCGGGCGGCGACCACCGAGGGTACGCGGTGGCAGTCGGACGGCGAGGGCACCTACACGATCGAGGCGGTCGAGGACGCGCCGGCCGGGACGTCCGTGACCGTCCACCTGCGGCCCGCCGACGAGGAGGACGCGCTCTACGACTACACGTCCGAGTGGAAGATCAAGGAGATCGTCAAGAAGTACTCGGACTTCATCTCGTTCCCGATCCGGATGGGCTCGGACGTCCTCAACTCCATGAAGGCGCTCTGGGCGCGGCCGCGGTCGGAGGTCTCGGACGACGAGTACCACGAGTTCTACCGGCACATCAGTCACGACTGGACGGACCCGCTCGAGGTCATCCAGATGAAGGCCGAGGGCACGTTCGAGTACGAGGCGCTGCTGTTCATCCCATCCCGGGCGCCATTCGACCTGTTCCAGCGCGACGCCCGCCGCGGCCTCCAGCTGTACGTCAAGCGCGTCTTCGTGATGGACGACAGCCGCGAGCTGATGCCCGACTACCTGCGCTTCGTCAAGGGCGTGGTGGACGCGGCCGACCTGTCGCTGAACATCTCCCGCGAGATCCTGCAGCAGGACCGGCACATCCAGATGATCCGCCGGCGCCTGGTCAAGAAGGTCCTGTCCACGATCAAGGACCTCATGACCTCGAACCCGGAGAAGTACGCGACGTTCTGGCGCGAGTTCGGCCGGGCGGTCAAGGAGGGCCTGCTCAGCGACGCCGACAACCAGAGGGCCATCCTGGATGTCGCCACGTTCGCCACGACCGCCTCCGCCGAGCCGACCACGCTGGCCGCCTACATCGAACGGATGAAGGACGGCCAGGACGAGATCTACTACATGACCGGCGAGTCGCGGACACAGGTCGAGAACTCGCCGCACATGGAGGCGTTCCGGGCACAGGGGTACGAGGTCCTGCTGCTCACCGATCCGGTGGACGAGATCTGGGTCGAGGCGGTCCCGGAGTACGACGGCAAGAAACTCCAGTCGATCGCCCGCGGCTCGGTGGACCTGCCGCAGTCCGAGGACTCCCCCGAACCGTCGACCGACGACTTCGGTCCGTTGTTGTCGTTCCTCAAGGAGACGCTCGGCGAGCAGGTCAAGGACGTACGCCTCACGCACCGGCTGACCACCTCGCCGGCCTGCCTGGTCAGCGACGCCGACGACATCACGCCGACGCTGGAGAAGATGTACCGCGCGATGGGTCAGGACGGTCCCCGGGTGAAGCGGATCCTCGAGCTGAACCCGTCCCACCCGCTCGTCTCGGGCCTCCGGACGGCGTACGAGCAGCACGCCGACGACCCGGCCCTGCCGGAGACGGCCGAGCTGCTGTACGGCACCGCGCTGCTGGCCGAAGGCGGCGACCTGGAGGATCCGGCCCGCTTCGCCAAGCTTCTGGCCGACCGCCTCGCCCGCACCGTCTGACCAGGACGCCGGCCGCCTCTACCCCGGTACGAGGCGGCCGGTCTTCGAACACCGACGCGGCATTCCACGGTCAGCGGCGCGGGCTCAGACCGGGGAGCAGCGACAGGCCGGCGATGAACGAGCCGGCGACCAGCGTCACGAGGGCCATCGCCAGCGGGATCGCGGGCGCGGCGGAGGCCGCGGCGATCAGCAGGAACAGCAGGCTGCAGCCGACGGATCCGGCCGTCAGCACCCACGCGGCCGCCTTCTGCACCGGAGTCCAGCGCGGCGAGCCGGTAGCGATGAGCAGGCCGGCCAGCGGACTGAGCACCGGCAACATGAACGCACCGGCGGTCAGCAGGCCGACGGCGGCGTAGTCGGAAGCGCCCGGCGCCTCCCCGACCGGCGGCGGCGCCGCTGCGGCCGGGCGGCGCAGATGCGGCGGTATCGCACCGCGCTGGGCCGCTGCCGCCAAGGCCTCCGGTGGGCCCAGGCGCCCCACGACCTGATGCGGCTCGTTGTCGGCACGCCGCAACGCGATGTAGTCGGCGACCGTGGCCATCAGTTCGTCCCGCACCTCCGGCGACAGGTGCTCCGACTCGGCCCAGAGGGCGGTCGTACCCCGCAGGCACTCCGCCGATCATGGGATTAGTACGGCCATTTGCCCCATGTGTCCGGCGCTAACCCCATGATCATCGCGGGTAGGGTCGGGGCGGGGGCGCGGCTAGGTGGTGCGGGCTGCGAGCACGGACTGCCAGTGGCCGCGGCGGGCGGGCTCCGGGGTCAGCACGCAGTCGGCGCATGTGCCGCCACCCGGGATCCGGTAGTAAAGGCAGCAGTTGTGCCGCACCAGGAAGCGGCGGGGGCACCCCGGGTCGGGTCGGACCAGCGTGCCGGTCCCGGCCAGCGGCGGCAGCGAGAGCGCCTGTGCCACGATGTCGCCGGCGCGCTCGGCGACGCCGGCACGGTCGATCGCGTCCCGGTCGGCCGCGCCGGCCAGGCCGATCCGGTCCCGGTCGGCAACGCCGATCGCGCCGATCGCGCCGATCGCGTCCCGGTCGTTGACGGCGGCACGGTCGATCGTGCCGTCCCCTGCGCTCGCTACCGGGTTATCCGGGTGTGCGTCAGCCAGCACGCCGGCCGCGCCCGCCAGCGCTGAGGCCACGTTGCCCCAGAGCACCTGCGGCGACAATACGAACCGCTCCTGAAAGGCACGCAGCACCGGCGCGACCAGGTCGGTCACAATTGTGGCGACGAGCGACGCCCCATCGCCGGGCACGCCGGCGATCGTCCCGTACGCGAACGGGCACGGACCACCCGCGACCGGCTTCCACCACAGCTGGTCCGGGCCGGGCGTGGGCAGCGTGCCGGCGAGTACCAACGCACCGAGTGGCGGCGACAGCAGCCGGGACGCCAGGCCCAGGAACGTGACCGACGCGACGACCCGGGGCGGCACGGCGTCCTCGGCCAGCCCGAACATGCTCACCAACGCATGCCGGGCCGCGTCGACGCGCTCGGCCACCACCTCGCCGTCGGTCAGGTCCGCGAACGGCCGCCAGCCGCCACCCGCCGGATCCGCGACCGGCCGCGACGGGCCCCCGGCGGGCCAGGGCTCCCACGTGAAGTACGGGCCCACGGCGGCCGCCGCGCGCAGCGCACCGTCCGCGGAAGACACGACGCCGAGCCTAGCCGGGGCAGGATGGGGGCATGCGCCTCGTCTCGTTGCTGCCGTCGGCCACTGAGATCGTCTACGCGCTCGGGCTGGGCGACGATCTGGTCGGTGTGACGTTCGAGTGCGACGAGCCGCCGTCCGCGCGGGTTGACAAGGCGGTCGTGGTCGGCGGCCGGGACACCCGCGGCATGAGCCCGGCCGAGATCGACGACTACGTGAAGGCGCAGCTCACCGCCGGCGGCGACCTGTACACGCTGCACGCCGGCGCGCTGGCCGCCCTCGATCCCGAGCTGATCCTCACCCAGGACCTGTGCCGGGTGTGCGCGCTGCCGTCGGATCACGTCTCGGACGCTCTCGACTACCTCGGGTGTCGGGCGGATGTGCTGTCGCTGGACCCGTATTCGTTGGAGGAGGTGCTCGCCACGTTCCTTGCGGTCGGGGCGCGGGCGGGCGTACCGGAAAGGGCGAACGACCTGGTCGAACGCCTGCGCGACCGGCTGGCCCGGGTGGAAACGGCCGTCGCGGGGCGGCCGCGGCCGCGCGTGGCGGTCGTGGAATGGGTAGATCCGCCGTTCACGGCTGGGCATTGGGTGCCCGATCTGGTGACCGCGGCCGGCGGCGAGCCGGTCGCGGCCCAGCCCGGCGCCCGGTCCGTGGAGACGACCTGGGATGCGCTGGCGGCGGCCGCACCCGATGTGGTGTTGGTCACGCCGTGCGGCTTCCACCTCGACGGCGCGGCGCGGCAGGCCGAGTCGGTCGTCCCGCATTTTGCGGGCGCGGCCGTGTGGGCGATCGACGGCGACAGCCTGATCGTGCGCCCGGGACCCCGGGTGGTCGACGGCGTCGAGGCGATCGCGGCGATGCTGCATCCCGACGCCGTCCCGCCGGCACCGCCGGCCACTATCACCCGAGTCAACTAAACCGCGGCCCACGATCGGCGGGGATATCAGCCCACGGGGGCAAGGCAGGGGCGGGCGGGGATGGGGACGGCGGCGCGGCGGACCAGCTCGGCGCGCCACAACCAGCCGATGTCGCGGCCGAAACTCCAGGTCAGCGACCCGAGCGCGGCCACCAGCGCGGCCAGCGCAACCGGGGGCGGGACGAGGTGGGCGGTCGCCACGACCAGGACGATCCCCTGTACGGCGGCCACGACCTTGCGCGAGAAACGAGGCGGCAGCGGTGCGGTCAGCCACGGCAACGCCCACGATGCGGCCACGAACGCGTACCGGAACGCGCCGATCGCGACGGTCCACCATCCGAACGCGCCGGCGACGTACACGCTGAGCGCGAGGATGAGGAAGGCGTCGACCTCCATGTCGAAACGGCCGCCGAGCTTCGACGTCGAACCGGTGCGGCGCGCGACCTGACCGTCGACGCCGTCCAGGGCCAGCGCGACGCCGACGAGGGTGACCAGGACGGCCGTCGGCACCGGACGCTCGATCGAGGTGACCACCAGGGCGGTGACGCCGGCGACAAGGCTCGCGCGACCGAGTGTGACCCGGTTGGCCGGCCCCAGCGCCCGCATCCCGGCCGCCTGCAGGCCCGAGCTCAGGGCAAACCACAGCACCACGGCGTACGCGGCACCGGCGAGCCAACCCGCGGTGCTGAGCCCCGCGGTGGCGGCGAGCGTCCCGAGCAGGACAAACTGGACAGCCAGTCCGACCGCCGGCCCGCGCGTCGTGGGTGCCGTAACCGCTGCAGTACTGATAGTCACCGTGCCTCCGAGTGGCATGATCGGGCTCGCGTATGGTTGCCGCTGTCCAGGGAACACGCGTTTGCGACGCGTTCGGTTCAGCGGTGGGGAGAGATTGCCGATGACGGGTGACGCGCGCGCGTTCTGGCTGGCCTCACCCGGCAAGGGCGAGATCCGTCCCGAATCCGTCCGCCGTCCCGCCCGCGACGAGGTGCTCGTACGGACGATCCACTCGGCGGTGAGCCGGGGTACGGAGACGCTCGTGTTCCGCGGCGGGGTGCCCCCGAACCAGTACGACGCCATGCGCGCTCCGTACCAGGAGGGCGACTTCCCGGCACCGGTGAAGTACGGCTACCTCAACGTCGGCATGGTCGAGGAGGGCCCACCGCACCTGGTCGGCCGCACCGTGTTCTGCCTCTACCCGCACCAGACCGCGTACGTCGTCCCGGCCTCCGCCGTCACGCCATTACCCGACCGCGTCCCGCCCGCGCGGGCCGTCCTCGCCGGGACCGTCGAGACCGCCGTCAACGCGCTGTGGGACGCCGCTCCCCTGGTCGGCGACCGGATCGCCGTGGTGGGCGGCGGGATGGTCGGCTGCTCGGTGGCCGGCGTCCTGTCTCGCTTTCCCGGCGCGAGGGTGCAGCTCGTCGACGCGGACCCGGACCGGGCCACGGTGGCCTCGGCACTCGGTGTGGATTTCGCCCTGCCCGCGGACGCCGCCGGCGACTGCGACGTCGTCTTCCACGCCAGCGCGACGCCGGAGGGGCTGACCCGGGCGCTCGAGTTGCTCGCGCCGGAAGCGACCGTCGTCGAGCTCAGCTGGTACGGCGACCGCCAGGTCAGCGTGCCGCTCGGCGAGTTCTTCCACTCCCGCCGGCTGGTGGTCAAGAGCAGCCAGGTCGGCGGCATCGCCCCGGCCCGGCGCGGGCGGCGCAGCTACGCGGACCGGCTGGCCATCGCGCTCGGCCTGCTGGCGGATCCGGCGTTCGACGCGCTGATCACCGGCGAGTGCGCCTTCGACGAGCTGCCCGACGTGATGCCACGGCTCGCCGGTGGTGACCTGCCCGCGCTGTGCCACCTGGTCAACTACTGATTCCGGAGGAACCCCTTGTTCAGCGTCACCGTCCGCGACCACATCATGATCGCCCACAGCTTCTCGGGCGACGTGTTCGGTCCGGCGCAGAGGCTGCACGGCGCCACGTTCGTGGTGGACGCCACGTTCCGGCGCGACGAGCTGGACGCGCACAACATCGTCGTCGACATCGGACGCGCGGGCGAGCAACTGCGTGACATCTGCGGGGCGCTCAGCTACCGGAACCTCGACGACGAGGCAGACTTCGCCGGGGTCAACACCTCCACGGAGTTCCTGGCGAAGGTGATCGCGGACCGGCTCGCCGAGCGGATCGGCTCCGGGGCGTTCGGCGACGAGGCGCGGGGGCTCTCCGGGCTCGCGGTCACGTTGCACGAGTCGCACATCGCGTGGGCGAGCTACGAGCGTCCTCTGTGAACCGTACGGTCCACGTGGTGCTGCCGGGTTCGATCGACGACCCCGCGGCGCCGAGCGGCGGGAACCGCTACGACCGGCGGTTGTGCGACGGGCTGCTGGCGCGCTGGGACGTCCACGAGATCGCGGTCGCCGGGGCGTGGCCGCATCCATCCGCGGCCGCGCGTCGTGCGCTGGCCGGTGCGCTCCAGGGCGTACCGGACGGGTCGAGCGTCCTGCTCGACGGGCTGGTGGCGTGCGCGGTGCCCGACCTCCTGGAGCCGGTGGCGTCGCGGTTGCGGCTGGTCGTGCTCGTGCACCTGCCGCTCGGCGACGAGATCGGCCTCGCACCGGCGGACGCGGCCGCGCTGCGTGCCCTCGAGCGGCGGGCGTTGCACGCGGCCGCCGCGGTCATCGCGACCAGCGCCGGCGCGGCCCGGCGGCTGGTCGGCCTGCACGACCTGCCGGCGGATCGGGTGCACACCGCCGCGCCGGGTGTGGACCGAGAGCCGCTCGCGGCCGGATCGCCGGCGGGCGGGCGGCTGCTCTGCGTCGCCGCCGTGACGCCGCGCAAGGCGCAGGACGTGCTGCTGGACGCGCTCGCCGCAGTCGTCGACCTGGCCTGGAGCTGCGTGTGCGTGGGTGCGCTCGATCGGGCGCCGGATTTCGCCGCCGCGCTGTCCGAGCGCGCTTGCGGCTGGCCCGGCGGCGAGCGCGCGGCCCGCGGCTGGCCCGCCGGCGAGCGCGCCACCTCCGGCTGGCCCGGCGGCGAGCGCGCCACCCGCAGCTGGCCCGGCGGCGAGCGCGCCGCCCGCGGCTGGCCCGGCGGCGAGCGCGCGGCCGCCGATCGGTCCGCCGGCAGCCCCGACGGCGAACGGGTGCGCTTCGTCGGCACGCGGACCGGCGCGGAGCTCGAGGCCACCTACGCCGCTGCCGACCTGCTCGTCCTGCCATCGCGGGCCGAGCCGTACGGCATGGTGGTGACCGAGGCCCTGGCCCACGGCATTCCCGTGCTTGCCACGGCCGTGGACGGCGTTCCCGAGGCGCTGGGAACCGCGCCCGACGGCTCCGTGCCGGGCGTGCTGGTCCCCCCGGGCGACGCCGGCGCGCTGGCGGCCGCGATCCGGCGCTGGCTGACCGACGCCGCGTGGCGTGCGCGACTGCGGGCATCGGCCCGCGCCCGCCGGCACAACCTGCGCGGCTGGGACGAGACCATCCGGAGGGTGAGCGAGGTGCTGGGTCGATGAGCGAACGGACCGGCGAGTTCAGCTCGACGTGGTTGGGCCTGCGCGAGCCCGCCGACGCTGGCGCCCGGGCGGCGGACCTCGTCTCCCTGCTTGACCTGCGGACCCCGCTCGTCATCCGCGACCTGGGCTGCGGCACCGGCTCGCTCGGGCGGTGGCTCGCCCCTCGACTCCCCGGCCCGCAGCACTGGATCATGGAGGATCGCGACCCCGCGCTGCTCGCCCGCGCCGCCGCGACGATGGTCCGCACGGCGCGCGACGGCTCCGCGGTCACCGTGCAGGCCCGGCTGGGCGACGTCACCGCGCTGACCGCCGTGGACCTCGCCGGCACGTCGCTGGTCACCTGCTCGGCGCTGCTCGACCTGCTCACCGCGGAGGAGGTCGACGCGATCGCCGCCGCCCTCGCCGCGGGCGGAACCCCGGCGCTGCTCACGCTGTCCGTGGTCGGTGCCGTGACGTTCGACCCGCCCGACGACCTGGACGGCGAGATCGCGGCCGCGTTCAACGATCACCAGCGGCGTACG
>DASYTU010000270.1:0-2103 GCA_036001925.1 Actinoplanes sp. | reverse complement strand
GATTTCATCGTCCTCGAGCCGCTCGCGCCGCGCGACACGCTTCGGATCGCGCCGTTCGGCGGCACCCGGCCCGACCGGCCGCGCGGCCCCACGATCGCGACGTCGGCGCGCGTCCCCGAGCCTCCCGCTCCTCCACCGCCTGCGGAGCCGCCGCCGGCGGCCGACACGGGCGCGGGGCTGCCCGCCTACGATCCCGACGCGCGGCTCGTCCCCGCGCCCCGGGTCGGCGACGGCCGGCTCTGGGTGAGTCCGCGGCCGGGCTTGCCGGCGTCGGTGGCGGAGGCGCTGTACGGCGACACGACGGCACGCGACGCCGCGGTGGTCGGGCGGCTGCGCGCGATGGTCGATTCGGTCAACCAGGTGATCGACCTGGCGCAGCGCGAGCGCCAGCGGCCGACGTGGACTGTGGGGGGGGGGGACGGCGGAACGCCGAAGTTCGGGATCGACTCGCAGTACATCCACGTCGCGGGGATCAAGATCCCGACGACGGCGCTCGCCTTCCTCGGGAGTCTACTGCCGCAGGGGAACTTCGACGAGAGCATGCGCGCGCGGCAGCTACAGGAGATGCGGGCCGACCTGCTGCGGGCGGCGGACCGCGCCCAGACGTTCCGGGATTTTCGCCGTTACGTGCGGGAGCTCCGGGAGCGCAAGCAGGCGGAGCGCGACGCCGAGCGGCGGCGGCGCGGCCAGGACACGACCGCGGTGATCCCCTAGAAAAAAACGGGGGAGCCCACTCGGCTCCCCCGCGTGCGTCTCAGCTCACGCCACTACTGCTTCACGAGATCCCCTCGAATCTCACCACCGGGATTCGCGGCGGTGTGGAGGTTCACGTAGGCCCTGCCTGCGCGCATGATCGCGAGCACGGAGTCCACGACCGTCGCCGAACCCAGCGCTATCGTGCCGGTAAAACTTGTGCCGCCGGTGGTGGGTGAGATGCCCTGGATCACTCCGCCGGCCGTGGAGTCCGTCGCTCTCCGGTGAATGTGGCCGGCGTTGGTGCCCGTCAGGTTCGTCACATCGACCTTCCAGCTGACCAGGTTCCCGATCACGGTGACCACCGCTTCACCCGTCGCCGTCGTCGTCACAGGATCGGGGCGCTCGTTCGCACCGTTCATCGGTTTCGCCCGAAAGATCTCGACATCGGCCGGAATGGCCGTCGTAATGATATCGTCCCCGCACGCCACGCCCACCAGGGCGACGGCGGTTAGGGCGGTGAACATGCGCGTTGCGCGCATACAGCCTCCTTGAACTGCGCCTGCTGGTTGGACCGCACGAAGCTTCGGACTCCGGCTCGTCCCTCCTTTCCGGCTTACTGGACGAAGACAGTGTCGTCCTTCATGAACGTGTCGTGGGGGGTGCAGTGATACGCGAACGTGCCCATCTCGCTGAAGGTCCGCGTGTACCGAGCGCCTGGTGCCAGCTCGGGGGAGTCCCACAAGCCACCGTCGGCCGTCGTCGTGTGTGGCTCGACTCCCTCCGGCTCGCAGTTAACCCAGGTTACCGTCGTGCCCACCGGCACGCGAATGGAGCGCGGGCGAAAAGCGAAGTCCCGGATCGCGACGATCACGTGCCTCGAGTCGATGACCGACACCGGTACGCGGCACTCGGCCGCCACCACCACGTCGGGGCCGCCGGCCCGCTCGGAGAAACACGCCGCGCCGATGCCCAGGGGCACGGCCGCGGCCGCCGCGAGGCCGAGTGCCAGACGGAGGCGGCTCACCGAACCACCACCACGCCCGTCATGAACGGGTGGGGCGTACAGTGGAAGGCATAAGTGCCGGGGCGGTCGAAGGTGTGCCGCCACGTGGCGTCCGGCTTGATGTCGCCCGAATCCCACGCGCCGTCCGTCGCGGTGACGGTGTGGACCAGCGGATCGCGGTTCACCCACTCGACGGTGGCTCCGGCGCTCACCTCGATCCGGCTCGGGACGAAGGCTATCTGGCGCATCTCGACGGCGGTGGTGGCCACGGCCGTACCCGCCGCCTGGCGGCGCCCGAAATAACGGCTCAGCGTGAACGGGATCGTGAACTCGAACCCGCCGCGCACGTTGTCGATCCCGCGGGACACGCCCTGCAGCGTGGCGGTGTTGGTGTTGGTCACCTG
>DASYTU010000269.1:0-7539 GCA_036001925.1 Actinoplanes sp. | reverse complement strand
CAGCGACAGGGCTCGCTCGTCCAGCGCCAGCGCGCCGACTGACCGGGCCTCTTCGGGACGGTCCAGCCGGTCGTTCGGTAGCCACCACGCCCGGGTGCGTCACGGTCCGGTGTCGGCGGGGGCAGAAGCCCCACCGCACGCCCCCGATCCGGCCGCCGCTTGAGCCGGATCCGCCGCGCGCCGACCCGGTGCGGCGGAGGGCTGCCCGACCCGCACGCGCAGCGTGACGCTCGAGCGGCCGTCGGGTGCGATCTCGTCGAACCACCTGACCCCCTCGGCCACGGGCACGATCCGCAAGCTGTAGCAACCGGCCTGCGGTGGCCCGCGCACATGGCCGCGGAAGCGCGCGATCTCGCCGCCGTACAGGTCGCGCGCGAGGTCGATCCGACCGCTCAGCTCGACCAGCTCGCGCTCCACGCCCTGTTCCTGGACGAGCCACCGGTAGCCGATGCGGACCGATCCGATCGGGTCGTCGCGGACGGCGAGCCAGGTCGTGCCTCCGTTGTTCGACACCGCCCCGGCCAGCCGCAGCCGTCCACCCAGTGGCAGCACCAGCGGGTCGCCGCCCACACCGTCGAGCCAGACGGTCGCCGACAGGTTCGCTGGCTCGGTTCGCGACGTCGGCGGTGACCGCGGCACGACCGCAACCTCGCGGCTCGTCGGCTCGAAGCCGTCGACGCGAACCGTCAGCACGTAGCTCCCGGTCGCCGAGGGCGCCGTCACGGGTACACCGAACGAGGAGCGCTCGCCAGCCAGCACGTAGAGCGGCACGACTGCGCCGGCAGCCTGCGCGTTCTCGACGTCGGCCGCCCCGCCGCGCCACCGCGCCTCGACCCGGTGAGTGCTCTCCGGGCGCGCGTCGATCCACGGCCCGGCGCCCGGGTTCGAGAGGTCGATCCAGAGGGTGTTCTCCGACCCGGCCACGAAGTACCGGTTGGCGATCGCCAGGCCGACGCCACCGCTTGGCGGCGCGGCACCCAGCTCGTAGACACGCAGCCGCTTGCCGACCGAGACCTCCCGCGCAAAGTGCAACGGCGGGCGCGTCAGCGCGTCCCATTCGGCGACCGACGGCGGGTCCAGGCGAGCGCTATCGAGCACGACCGTCCTGACGCCGAGCCCCGCGAAGATGCGCGCCGCGTCGGCCGGCGCCTCGGTCGAGGCCCGCTGCATCGCCCGGTAGATCGGCGGAATGAACCCGGCGTAGCCGTTGACCGTCGGCCGCAGCGCGCGGTTCTGGACCATCCGCGCCGCCTCGAGATAGGCGTTCTCCGGCTCCGGCTTGTCGATCGGCAGCCACACCAGCGGCCCCGAGCCGGACGCGATCGGCGCGAGATCGTCTTCGGCGAAGACGTCGACGAGCCGGCTGGTCGGGTAGGGCGCGCGCGCCGACTCGACCAGTAGCGCCCCGATCGCGAGCCAGGCGATCAGGCTGCCGCGGCTTCCCGAGCCACGAAGAGCCGCGACCGCGAAGGCGGCCAGAACGGCCAGGCCCGGAACCGCCATCAACACGAAGCGCGCTGGGACGCGCATCGCCGCGAAGCCCGGCAGGTAGAGATGGAGCGGAAGATAGGGCAGCGGCAGGCCCGTGCTGCGGCCGTTGTGCGCCAGGTACGGACCGAGAGCCAGCACGACTGCGACCAGACAGATCGCCAGGGCGGCCGCGGCCCGCGCCGCCTGGCGCGGCTCGAAGCGACCTCGCCACAGCCGCCAGGCGGACACGGCCGCTAGCGCCACGACCGTGAAGCCGGGAAACAGCGTCTTCTCGTGGTTCCACGTCGTCTGGGTGGTGAGGTGCAGGAGTGGGTTGGCACCGTAGAGCCAGCTCCAGGGATCGGCGTTCAGGAAGCTCAGCGGCGATGCCGACCCTCCGACGAGCTCGGTCAACTCCCGTCGGACACCCCAGGCCTGCGCCACGCGCAGGTAGCCGAGCGCGAACGGGAGGACCAGTACGGCGAAGAGCGCCCCGAGCACCAGCCCATGCGCCGCCAATCTGCGCCGGTTGCACGGCGCCAGCGCCGGAGCTCGGCACGCCTCGCCGCACCGCCACTGGCGGAGGCCCACGACCGCGAGGTAGAGCAGGCAGGAAATGATCGCGTAGAAGTTCAGGTAGAGCGCCGTGACGAACTGCGCCCACAGACAGATCACGGCCATCGCACCGGTACCCAACCGGGGGCGCCAGCAGTAGGCGTCGACCGCCAGCAGCGCGAGCGGTATCCACCAGATCATGACCAGGGGCCCGCCCCAGAGCCGCTGGAGCAGGAGGGGACTGAAGCCCATGACCGCGCCGCCGGCGAACCCGGCCCACCGATCGTGCGTCCAGCGGTAAGAGAGCAGCCCGCCAGCCAGACCGTTGAGCCAGACCGCCACCACCAGCACGACGTTGGCCGCCAGGATCGGATTGCCCGTAGCGCTGAAGATGGGGCCGAACAGCAGCGTCGGTGGCAGCACCAGGTGCTGGTAGTAGGCGGTTCCCGAGAGCGGGTAGAAGATGTTGCTGTCGGCGAACTGCAGCGGAGCCGTCCGCAGCGCGTGCCAGTTCCACATAAGGCGCCCGGTGTACCAGGCAGGGTCGCCGCTGTTGAAGGGCAGTTCGTCGGTCCATGCCCCGATGATGGAGAGGGTGTAAAGGACCGTGAGACCCAACAGCGGGCCGCCCATGAACACCGGCGGTCGGGCCAGCCAGCAGCCGAGAGCACGACGGGCGCGCGCCACCGCGCGACTCGGCGTGTCGGCGGCGATCACCGAACGGACGAGGGCTAGACGGATTCCCGCCGGAGCGGCGCGGCTCTTCACGGCCGCTGGGGCGCGGACCCGGACCGCCGTGGCGGCGTCCGAGCAACCCCGCCTGGTGGCGGTGGCGGCGTCCGAGCAACCCCGACTGGTGGCGATGCGCGCGCTCTGGTGCCCACTCAGGCGCTTGCCCGCGTCGGCCTCGCCGGCTTGCGCCCAACAGCCAGCACCGAGAGGCCGAACGGCGGGTTGAGCCGGTCGGCCAGGCTCAGCAGCGGGAACGCCCTGTCGTAGAGCGCGGCTTGGCCGCTCGGCACGACCTCGCGCCGAAGCAGACGTCCGTTTAGCAGCCAGCCGAGGGCTCCGGTGAGATTCAGGTAGCGGAGCTCCTCGACCTCGAAACCCGTCCGGCGCAGCAAGCGCTCGAGTGAGGTGCGCTCGTAGCGGCGGTAGTGCCCGAGCGCTCGGTCGATCGTGCCGTAAAGCTGGATCTTCGCCGGCACCACGAGCACGACGCGGCCACCCGGCTGGAGCACGTCGTGGAATCGCGCCATGACCGAACGGTCGTCCGGTAGATGCTCCAGCACGTTGGTGCACACGACGGTATCGAACCGATGGCCGTCAAGGAACGACCACTCCGGTGCGGCCAGGTCGGCGTGCTCGATCCGCACGTTCGGCCGCCCGGCGTAGCCGCCCCGCATCATCTGCACGTAATGCTCATCGATGTCAAGGCCGAGCACGTACTCGCGACCGGCCAGGTACCTGGTCATCGTGCCGGTCCCGCAGCCGGCCTCGAACACCCGATCGCCGACGTAGGGCGCGACCTGTTTCCAGAGCCAAGCCGTGTAGTTCTGTAGCCCGTCCATCGTGCTGAGTGTGTCGTATCCGGCGTGGCTGCTCGCCCGCCCGGGCAGCAGCCCGTACCTGACGATCGCGCCGACGGCCTGTACCGCGTCCCTCCAGCCGATCTTCTTGCCCTCGGCGTAGGTCCGGCCGTGGTAGGAGATCGGGACCTCGTAGACTCGGCAGCCAAGCTTGGCGATCTTGGCCGTGATCTCCGGCTCGACCCCGAAGCGCTCCGACTCTACGACGAGGCGGCGAACGACATCGATCCGGAACGCCTTGTAGCCCGTCTCCATGTCGGTGAGGTTCATGTTCGTCGTCATGTTCGACAGGAGCGTCAGGAACTGGTTCGCGACGGTGTGCCAGAAGAAGAGGACCCGCCGAGGGTATCCGGCGAACCGCGAGCCGTAGACGACGTCGGCATCGCCGGCGAGCAACGGCTCGAGCAGTTTCTCGTAGTCCCGCGGGTCGTACTCCAAGTCGGCATCCTGGACAATGAGGAAGTCGCCGGTCGCGGCCGCGAACCCGGTCCGCAGCGCGGCGCCCTTACCCTGGTTGCGCTCGTGGAGAAGTACCCGGACGTTCGGATCGGTCACCCCGGCCAGGATCTCCCGCGTCCCGTCGCTCGAGCCGTCGTCGACGACGAGGATCTCCTTGTCGTGGGGCGTCGCCTGCACCCGCCGCAGAACCTCGCGGATGGTGGCCCGCTCGTTGTACGCGGGGATGACGACTGAGAGCTGCACCATGCAGACCCACCTCCTGTCTCTCGGACGACCGCTGGCACCAGAACCACAACCAACGTCGATGGGCCCGAGCCCCGGATCCGCCGACCGCTGGTACGAGCTCGAGGTCGGCGGCAACGGCGGCTGTAGGCCGCGGGGCTAGCGGCGCCGGTGCCTTCGGCGCAGTCGCACTCTCGATGACCATCCCGAGCGGCCGCCGCAGTATGCCACAACCGCCGACGAAGCGGTACCGGCCCGGGCGACCGCGCCGGCGCGATGGGCGGCCCGAGCGCGCCGAAGCTGCTTGACCCGGCCGCGTGCGATCATGGGCGCCAGCGCGTCGAGGTGGGGACTGTGACCGAGGTGCCCGGTGGCTAGCTACGCCGAATGCCTATCCGTGCTGCCGGCTTTCCGTAACGACCTGATGCAGCGGCAGCAGCTCGAGCCGCTGGGAGGCCGGACACCCTTCGTCGCGCGGGGGGCTTTCGCCGCCTTCGCCTCGCCCTTGTCCAACGTCCATGCCACCGGCGTGGGGATCCGGCAGCGCGGCGGACGCTACTTCCCGGACGAGTACGTCCTCAAGGTGTTCGTGTTCGACAAGGTCGAGCCCGAGGCGCTCGGCGAGGAGCCGATGCGCGAATACCAGGGCATCCCGGTCGACGTCGAGCAGTTGCCCGTCCAGCTCGTGCGGGCGCGCGCACGCCGATCTCAAACGGTCGTCGCGGCCGGCGCGCCGCTCGCGCCGCTCGCGCCGGCCGCGACCCTGCCGGGACAGCGCGCGCGCCACCGCCCGATCACCGCCGGTCTGTCGATCAGCCCGCTCGACGCCCAGTTCGTCGGGACGCTGGGCTGCTTCCTCCGTCGTCGCCGGGCCGACGAGGAGGACACGTTCGCCCTGAGCAACAACCACGTCCTCGCCGACATAAACCAGTTGCCGCGCGGCACCCAGATCGTCCAGCCCGGGCCGGAGCAGCCACCGTTCACGACACCCGTCAGCGACGTGTTCGCGGCGCTAAGCGGCTTCATCGAGCTGCGCTTCCCAACCAATCCGGACGCCCCGGCGGTCAACCGTTTCGACGCGGCGATCGCCCGCGTCACCGATCTGCGCCTGATCAAGCCGGGCACCATGTACGGTGGGGTGCTTTACCGTCCCGATCGGGTCGTCCCGCCTGTGCCGGGGATGCGCGTGGTCAAGGCTGGCCGCACGACCGGCGTGACCCACGGCGTGGTAACGGCCACCGAGGTGGATGGGGTGCAGGTGAACTACGGCAGCCGCCAATTCCCCCGCATCGCGACCTTCGATGGTACCGTCGAGGTTGTCTCGGTCGCTTCGGCAAGACCTTTCAGCTTGCCGGGCGATTCCGGTTCCGTGATCTTGGAAGAAGCGACGGGCCATCCGCTTGCGCTCCTGTTCGCCGGAGATGGAGTCCACACCACGGCGTGCGATCTCGGTCCGCTCTGCCGTCGGCTGCGTGCCTGGCCGATCTAACCAAAGAGGAGGTGTCGCGGTGGCCGAACCGGCGAGCTTGAGACCGCCTTCGCCTGGCCCGGCTCCGAGCCGTTTGCGGCACATCAAGAGCGCGGTGCGTCGCCACCCGTCCGTCGCCCGCGTTGGCCTAACGACAACCGAGGATGGACGCTGGGCGCTCAAGGTGTGGCTGCGACGGGGAGCTCGCCCCCCCCTTGCCGCCGGCGCGGCCGGCGCCGAGCAAGAGCCCGGCGCCGGCGGGGTCGAGGCCGAGATCGAGGCGATGACCGGAGGGTACCCGGTCGTCTACGACGAGGAGCCCGCGTCGCCTCCGGTGGCTCGCCCGGCTTACCCCGGCCGCGGCGAGTAGGTCGCAGGACCGACGGCCATCCTGCTCCGCTGACGGCCGCTGCGCACCTCACCTGGCACTCACGTCGATGCTTGGTGTGAACCAGCCGGCTGCTTGAACGTGGACCGTGCTCCCGGAGGTGCTCCGGCGGCGCAAGATGGGCCGAGCCGCCCCGTTCGTTCGGCTGAGGGCGGCGCGGAATACCGTCGAAGCAGTAGGCCAGCCCGTGACAGCGGCCGGCCGGCAGGTCAGAGTCTACCCGAGTTCAGATCGATGACTCACACCATGCCTACTGGTATGGTGGGCCCAGCCGGACCCTCTGCAACACCGGGGGAGGTAGGAACGATGAAGAGATCGTTCGCGCTTGGACTAACGGCGCTCACCCTGAGTCTGGCGGCAGCCGTCGGGACGAGTCTTCCGGCGTTGGCCAAAGCGACCCTGGCGGAGGGCGAGGTCGAGCTAGTGCCCGTGCCCAGGGAGTTCGTCCAGGGACCGTTGACCACCGTGCGGGGTGAGGTCGAGATCCGGGACACCGGCTCGGCGCTGATCGTCAGGGGCGAGGCCGAGAACATGGACCCAGCCAAAACCTACATCTCGCTCGCCTACACCACGCCGGCCGCCGGCCCGACCGCCTGCTTGCCCGGGCCGCCGCTCACCTTCAACCAGATGTTCCTGGGCACGTGGCAGGTCGACTCTGACGGCCGCGGCACGTTGCAGGCCACGAAGACGGCGGCCGGCAACACCTCGCCGACGCCAGCCGTGTTGGCGCCCTTCTTCACGTTCGCCACGGGCGGCGCCAGCCTGAGCGGTCCTGGCTCCTACTTCCGACTCACGCCGGCGGTCACGTCGGTCTCGATCCGTGAAGCTGCCTTCGGCACCGTGCAGTTCGCGCCGGGGGTCTCCTTCACCGGGCTGCTGCCCGACCGCATCGACTGCGGCGCGCTGCACGTCGAGCCGGCGGACTGACGGAGGCGGAGCCCGCAGCCGCCACCGCCTGGCCAGCACGGGCAACCGGTCACGCCGGCGGCCGCTTCCGAGGAGCGGCGGCCTTCCGCGTCGCCGGATTGGGCACCTCAGCCGCGTCGCGATACCCGTAGCCGACGCACCCAGAGCCGCCTGTCTGAAGTCCACCGGAGCGCGCCGCGCCCGCTGGCCCAATGCCAGCGATAACGAGACCGTACCAGGGCCGTTAGCTCGGGTCGCCCGACCGCTGACCGGTGGTCCCGCCGCCGGGCCGGCGGCCCCGTCCCGACCCGATCGTGCGTCGGGTCGGGGCTTGACAGGACGTCTGCCGGAGGTATGGTGGAGGCACCCCAGCGGCTGCGGAGCCCGGCGCGGCCGGGGTGGTCGCGCGGCACCGGGCGGAGCCAATGGACCGCCGGCTGTGAGAGAGCCGGCGCGGTCCTGACAGGAGGTTGCCCATGGCG
>DASYTU010000268.1:0-30336 GCA_036001925.1 Actinoplanes sp. | reverse complement strand
CCCTTGATGCCGAGCTTTTTCTCGGGTGCGCCGAAGCTGACCCCTTCGTCGGACTTCTCCACCACGAACGCCGAGATGCCGCGGGAGCGGGCGCCCGGATCGGTGACCGCGAAGACCGTGTAGTACTCCGACACGCCGGCGTTGGTGATCCAGCGCTTCACGCCATTGAGCATCCAGTAGTCGCCGTCGCGGACGGCGCGGGTGGTCATGGACGCGGCGTCGCTGCCGGCCTCGGGCTCGGAGAGGCAGTACGAGAACATCGCCTCGCCGGCCGCGACCGGCGTCAAGTACGTCCGCTTCAGATCCTCGGACGCGGCCAGGAGAAGGGGCAGCGTGCCAAGCTTGTTCACCGCCGGAATGAGGGACGAGGACGCGCAAGCGCGGGCGACCTCCTCGATCACGATCGCGGTGGCCAGCGCGTCCGCGCCAGCGCCGCCGTACTCGACCGGGATGTGCGGGGCGTGGAAGTCGGAGGCGCGCAACGCGTCGTACGACGCCTTGGGGAACTCGCCGCTCTCGTCGGCCTCTGCCGCGTTCGGGGCGACCCGCGCGTCGCAGACCTCGCGCACTGCGGCGCGGATAGCCTCGTGATCTTCCGGCACCTGGTAGACGTCGAACGCTGACATGGCGGTTGGCCCTCCTGTTCGGCTCCCCGACACGTTACCGGCGCGTAGGGTTCGTGCACCATCCTGGGTACACCGCTGTTAGATCAGCCATGAGAAAGTGAATGCCCCCCAGAAGCGACGCTGAGCGGAGACACCTGGCGTGACGATCCCGTACCCCACCACGAACCAGCCGGTGCCGGCATTCCCGGCAGTCGAGCCGCCCTCGGGTGCCCAGCGCCCGCGGTTGGCGTTCCTGGGCACCGGCTACCTCGGCGCGACGTACGCCATCTGCTTCGCTGAGCTGGGTTACGACGTGCTCGGACTCGACGTCGACGAGGCCAAGATAGCGAAGCTGCAGGCCGGCCAGGTGCCGTTCCACGAACCGGGCCTCGACGAGCTGTTGCGCCGCAACCTCGCCTCCGGCCGGCTGCGCTTCGTGACGTCGTACGAAGAGGTCGCGGACTTCGCCGACGTGCACTTCATCTGCGTGGGCACCCCGCAGCGCGGCGACGGGATGGGCGCCGACCTGTCGTACGTCGAGATGTCGGTGACAAATCTGGTCCGCCACCTCAAGCGCCGTGCACTGATCGTCGGCAAGTCCACGGTCCCGGTCGGCACCGCCGAGTGGATCGAGCAGCTGGTCGCCAAGCACACCGACCCGGCGCTCGAGGTCGAGGTGGCCTGGTCGCCGGAGTTCCTGCAGGAGGGCTTCGCGGTCGAGGACGTGCTGCGGCCGAACCGTATCGTCGTCGGCGTCAAGACCGACTGGGCGAACGGGATGCTCTACGCCGCGCACAAGGGGATGTTCGACCTGGCGGCCACGGAGGACCGCGAGGTACCGCTGGTGGTCACCGATTTCGCCACCGCCGAACTGGTCAAGGTGGCCGCGAACGCGTTCCTGGCCACCAAGATCAGCTTCATCAACGCGATGGCCGAGGTCTGCGAGGTCGCCGGCGGCGACGTCACCCAGCTGGCCAAGGCGATCGGGTACGACCCGCGCATCGGCAACCGCTTCCTGCAGGCCGGCGTCGGTTTCGGCGGCGGTTGCCTCCCCAAGGACATCCGCGCGTTCCAGGCCCGCGCGCAGGAACTGGGCGCGGGCGAGGCGTTGCGGTTCCTGCACGAGGTCGATCTGGTCAACCTGCGCCGCCGCGGAAGGGTGCTGCAACTGGCCGCGGAACTGCTCGCCCGCCCCTCGGGCCCGGCCGGTCCCGACCTGTCCGGCACCCGGATCGCCGTGCTCGGCGCCGCGTTCAAGCCGAACTCCGACGATGTCCGCGACTCGCCCAGCCTGGCGATCGCCGCATCGCTGGCCAAGGCCGGCGCGGACGTGCGGGTCTACGACCCGCAGGGCATGGAGAATGCGATGGCGGCGCAGCCCGGCCTCGAATACGAGGAGACGATGGCCGACGCCGTCAAGGGCGCCGAGCTGGTCTGCGTGCTCACCGAGTGGGCCGAGTTCCGCAACGCCGACCCGCACACGCTTGGCGACCTGGTCACGAAGAGGCTCGTCATCGACGGCCGGAACTGCCTCGATGCGGTCCTCTGGGCCAAGGCCGGCTGGCAGTACCGCGGCATGGGCCGCCCGCACCCGACGTTGTAGCGAGCCGGCGCGGCCCGGTTAGCGCACTCTCGACCCGCTTGAGCTGTTCTAATGAGTTGTCGTACCGGCATGCTCTAGTAAGGACGCGCGACGGGCCGGGGTCGCGCGGCGTGATCGGGAGCACCGTCGCCGGCTGGTCGAGGAGGTGCCGTGGCGCAGGCTGAAGAGCCCGACAGCTACGACGATGAGCTGGCCCGCATCGATGCCTCGATCGCGGATCTGAAGGTCCGCGATATGGCGGCCGCCAAGGAGCGGCTGCAGATCGCGAGCAAGATCCAGGCCGCGCAGTTCCAGCGCGACATCCTCGCGCATGCCAACCAAGAAAAAGCCAAGAAAGCCGCAAAACCCCGCCGGGTACGCCGGAAGCCGCCGACCGCGGACGTTCCCCCGACCGGCGGTCTCCCCCCGCGCGGTGAGCGGCCGCCGCGCGGCGACCGCCCGCCGACCGAGGAAGGGCCGCCGTCCTGGGCCGCGCCGGGGACGCCACATACCGGACCCCCCGGGGTGGCCAGCGACGGCGTGACGGTCCTGGTCGACGATCCGCCGCCATCCGAGCGCCCGGCGAGCGCACTACGCCACGCCCAGGGTGAGGCGGCGCACCAGCCCGAAGCGTCCACGCAGTCGGTGCAGAACATCTTGCTCGGCCTCGGCGCGCTGCTGCTCGGCGTCGCCGCGGTCGTGTTCGCCGGCGTGGCGGTCAGCAACCAATTCGGCCGCGCCGCGATCCTGGCGTTCGCCACCGCGATCGCGCTCAGCGTCGCACCGGGCATCGCCCGCCGCGGCCTGACCTCCACGGCCGAGTCGGTCGCGGCCGTGGGCCTGGTCCTGCTGCCCATGACGCTGTACGCGCTGCACGGCAGCTCGGTCGCCGGCGGGCCCGGCGTGCCCACGCCCGTTTTCCTCGGCATCACGTTCGCCATCACCGCGGTCGCCGCGTTCCTCTACGCCGGCGGCACCCGCCTGGCGTCGCCCCGGTACGCCACGGTGATCGCCGTGCAGCCGGTGCCGCCGCTATTGGCGTACCCGGTGATCCAGAGCCCAGCCGGCTGGGGCCTGACGCTGACCGCCGTGGCCCTGCTGGATCTCCTCCTGCTGACCACCGTGATCCGGCGCGGCCGGCTGGTCCCGCGCTGGCCGCTGGGCCGCCCGGGCGCGGCCGATCGCGAGAGCATGGCCCAGGCGGACGCCCGCGACATCGGCGCGGCCGACGACGCCGCCCGCGACGCCGGTCCGGATCCCGCGGATCCGGCCGCCTACGCGGCCGACGCGCCGGCCCGGCCCGAGTCGCGGCCCGAAGAGCCCGACCTGATCATCGAGTCGATGACCGGCAACCGGCGGTGGCGCTGGGTGCCCACCCGGATCTTCCCCGGTCCGCGGCCGGCCGGCGCGCCGCCCGCGGGCACCGTGCCGCTCGCTCCGCCGGCGTCGCCGCCGTCCGCCGACTGGTTGCGCGAGCTGACGTTCGCGCTGCTCTGCGTCGCGGTGGCGGGCGCGTTGCTGTACGCGGGCGGGGCGCTCATCAGCGCCGGCACCGTGCCCGACGCGGTCCGCTCGGGCCTGATCCTGGTGCTCGCCGCCGCGACCGCGTCGGCCGCCGCCCGGCTGCTCAACCAGCTCACCGCGCGCAACATCGCCGGGGGTGTGCTGACGCTGGCCGTCATCGCGGCCAGCGCGCGCATCGCCGCCGTGGCATCTCCGCATTGGACCCTGGTGGCCGCGTCCGCCGCGGTCGCGGTCACCGGCGCGGTAGTAGGTCTGGTGCCGGAGGACGTGCGCCGCGGCCCCCAGTACGCCTCGGCCGGCGCGCTCACGCTCATCGGCATCTTCGTCGCCATCGACGCGCTGCGCGCCGCGCTCGCGCCCGTGCGGGCCGCGCGCCCGATCTGGCATGCCGACACGGCCGCGTACGCGAAGACCATCGCGGAGGCGACCGGCGACATGGGCTGGCTCCTGGCGTTCAGCGCGCTGTTGCTCACGATCGCCGCGGCGCTCGCGCTGCCCGCCCAGTTCCGGCACGAGGGTGCGGTGATCGGCGTGGCGCTGACCGCGCTCGCCGTACCGGCGTCGTTGGGCCTGCCCTGGTCGGAGGCGCCGTGGCCGCTGGTCGTCGCCGCGATCGGCCTCGGCGCCGCGGGTTTGATGGCACGCACCCGGCGCATCGCGATCGCGCACGTCGCCGCGGCCGGGGTGGTGGGCCTGTTCGGCGCCGGCGTGGCGTTGAGCGCGTCCTGGCTCACCGCCGCGGTGCTGACTGCGCTGGCCGGTGCGGGCGTGATGATCGCGATCGCGGCCCGGCAGATCCCGGTCCGGCTGTACGCCTGGCTGGTCGGCGACTGGGCCTCCGGCGCGGCCGCGCTCGCGCTGCCCGGCGCCGCGGTGACCGCCGTGCTGGCGACGTCCGACCACGGCGCCGGACCCCCGCCCACCGAGGCCGTCACCGTGCCCGCGCTGGCCTGGGGCTTCCTCGCCGTCGCCGGCACGCTCACATACGCGGCGGTGTTCCAGGTCGCCCACCGCGAGATCAGCCTGCCGCTGACCGTCGGAACCGGGCTGGGCGCGGTCGCGATGGCGCTCGCCGCGATCTTCGCGCCGGGCGCCACCGCGCCCGACGTCTGGGTGGGAGCGCTGCTCCTCGCGGCCGCCGGCCTGCTGTTCTTCGCCAAGTCGATCGACAACGGCCGGCGCGCCGACCGGATGCTGGACGGCCCGGACATCGCGGCCGCCGGCGCCACCGTGGCGATCTGTGGGGCCCTGGCGCGGGTGGGCGCACTGGCGTTCCCGTCCGCCCCGCTGGTGGTGGGCGCGCTGGTCGTGCTTCTCGTCGGACTGGGCGTGCGGGCATTGCCGGCGGACTGGCGACGCGGCCCGGTACGCGGCCTCATGCTGGCCGGGCTCGTCGTCGGTGCGATCGCCGGCTGGATGGCGATCAGCGACGGCCTGCGCATCCTCGCCGCGCCCGGTCCGCTGTGGAGTTCCGACCTCAGCGGCTATCCTGCCTCGGCGCCGGCCGGAGCGTGGCAAGCGCCGGTCGCGCTGGTCATCATCGCGATCACGGCCGCGACGGTGCTGCCCCGCCCCATGTCGTACGACATCGGCGCGGTCGCTGCCGCCCTGGCCACGATCGGCGCGCCGGCTGCGTTCGGCCTGCCGTGGTGGTCGCCACTGCTCCTCGGCGGCGCGGTCGCACTCGGATACGGCGTGGCGTCGGTCGCGGCGACGGATCCCCGCGCCGCGCTCGACCGCGCCGGGGTGGCCGCGGTGGTGTCGCTGCATTACTTCGGCGCGGCCCTGGTCCGTCCATGGTCGACCGCGATCGCGCTGGCGCTGATCGTCATGATCGGCACGTTGGTGGCCGCGATGGCCCGGATCGACATGGGGCCGATCACCACGGCGTACGGGCCCTACTCGCAGGACTGGCCGGAGGCGAGCACGGCGACCGATCCACGCGACCTGGCGCTCGACGACACCGGCATGCCTCGGCACCGGGCGCAGATCGGCGGCGCCGCCACGCTCGGCGTGCTGCTGGCCGTGCCGGGCGTCTTCGCCGCCGTCGCCGCCGACCAGGGCCGGTCCGCGCAGATCGTGCTCACCGCGGCGCTGGCCGCCTCCAGCCTCAGCCTGGCCGTGCTGGCGGTCGTCGGGCGCTGGATTCCGCAGTACCTGCCATGGGCCACGGTGGGCCTGGTGGGAGGCGCCACGATCACTGCGATCGCGTCGCTGCCCACGGCGTACCCCACAGCGCTGTACGCGGCCGCGGCCGCGCTGCTGGGCGTCATCGCCGAGATGCTGCGCGGCGCCACGACGGCGCCCGGGCTCACCGTTGCCCCGGTTCGCTCGTGGGCCGGCGGCGGCTACCGGCGACCGCGGTGGATCGAGATCCGCCCGAGCGGGCTGCGCGGGCGCTGGCTCGTCGACCCCGCCACCGGGGCGGTCGTCGTCGCGATCCTGCCGACGGTGTTGGCGCTGATCTCCATCGCGCCCGCACTGAAGGCCGCGCTCTTCGACCCGCTCGAGCAGATCCGTCACGTGTGGGACGGCCCGGTGGCGGCACTGACGAGCCCGGCGGCCGGCAACGTCGACGCCACCAGCGTGCTGGCCGCCGTGCTGCTGACGGTGGCGGCGGCGCTCGCCGCGATGGGCTTCGGCGGAAAGCCCGCCGAGTCAGTGCCGGTGATCCTGCCGGGCCTGGCGATCACGCTGCTCATCGCGCCGATCGCACTGCACGCGTCCTGGCCGGCGTCGACGACGGCCGCGCTGGTGGTGTTCACCATCTCGATGCTGGGACTGGCGCTGACACCACCGCCGGTGGCTACGCGTGCGCCGCTGCTGCGCGGCACCCGCAACGTGGTCTTCGTGCTCGGCCTGCTCGCCGGCGGCGCCGGGCTCGCCGGAAGCCTGGCCACCAAGCCGCTCACGCTGTTCACGCTGGGCAGCGCCATCGGCGTCGGGCTGGTCGCCGCGATCGGCGGGCGCACCCAGCACGCGCGTATCCTCGGCTGGCTGTTCGCCGCGTTCATGGGCCAGTTCTTCGTGCTAACCGTCGCGCTCGTGGCCGGGCTGACTCCGGCCTGGGCGTCGTTCGGCGTGCTGGCCGTGGGCGCCGCGCTGCTGATTCTCGAGTCGACGCTGCCGCGTCTCGGGTTGCCGCAGTACCGGCGCGAGGCCATGACCGTGGAGTGGAGCGGTTACGCGTCGGCGTTGCTGGCGGGCGCACTGGCGTACAACTCGGTGGCTCACCTGGCTGCCTTGCTGGCGGCGTGGGGTGCCGTGCTCGGCTTGGCGGTGGGCCGGCCCGGTCGTACGCACAACCAGCGGCGCGCGCTGTTCTGGATGGCGATCGGCTTCGAGATCGTGGCCTGGTGGCTGTTCATGACGCTCTCCAATGTGGTGGTACCCGAGGCGTACACGCTTCCGTTCGCCGCTCTGGCGTTGCTCGCGGGCATCGTCGAGGCGCGCCAGCGGCCGGACCTGAGCAGCTGGGCCGCGTACGGCCCGGCCCTGCTCGCCGCGTTCGTCCCGACGATCGGCATCGTGCTGGCCACCGACGCGGGTGACCTGCGCGAGCTGTTACTGCTGCTCGGCGCGGTCGCCACGCTCATCGTCGGCTCGCGGCTACAACAGCAGGCCCCGGTGGTCGTCGGCGCCATCGCGACCGCGATAGCCGCCATCCACTTCGCGGTGACGCTGGTCGGCCCATGGCTGGTACTGGTACCGATCGGCGTGGTGTTGCTCTTCCTCGGCGCCACGAACGAGAACCGCCGGCGCACCCAGGAACGAGTACGAGGCGCGCTAGTCCGCATGCGTTAAATGGACCCGAATGGATTGCGCCCGTCGTTGAGGGGCGCAATCCCAGCCGAGCGCAGCGAGGCCATCAAGCTGAGCCGTCGTCTCTTTCGGTGCCCTCGACAACGACCTGTATGGGCGCAATCCCGCCGAGCGGAGCGAGGCCACCTAGCTCAGCGCGGAGGGCCTGGTCCTTCTGCGCCACCACCTGCTCCAAGCCGGCCTGGAAGTCGGCCATCTTCTTGCGCAGCACCGGATCCGAGGCACCGAGGATACGGACCGCCAGCAGGCCCGCGTTGCGCGCACCGCCGATGGACACGGTCGCCACTGGCACGCCGGCCGGCATCTGCACGATCGACAGCAGCGAATCCATGCCGTTCAGGTACTTCAACGGAACAGGTACACCGATCACCGGCAGCGGCGTCATGGCGGCGACCATGCCGGGGAGGTGGGCGGCTCCCCCGGCGCCGGTGATGATGACCTGCAGGCCGCGGTCAGCGGCGGACGTCGCGTAGTCGACCATCTTCCGGACCGTGCGGTGGGCGGACACGACGCCCACCTCGAACGGCACGTCGAATTCCGCGAGCGCCTCGGCGGCGGCCTCCATCGTGGACCAGTCCGAGTCGCTGCCCATGATGATGCCGACGACCGGTGCCATCACTCGCCCTCCTGCAGCCAACGGGCGGCGCGCGTGGCCCGGGCGCGTACCGAGGTCATGTCGTCGCCGAGCACCGTGACGTGGCCGATCTTGCGGCCGGGCCGGGTCTGCTTGCCGTAGAGGTGCACCCGCACGCTCGGGTCATCCGCGAACAGGTGGTGCACCCGCTCGTCGAGGGAGATGCCGCCGGGCCGTCCGCCGAGGACATTCGCCAACGCGACGGCCGGCGCGGTCGGCGACGTCTCGCCCATCGGGTAATCCAGCACGGCCCGCAGGTGCTGCTCGAACTGCGACGTGCGAGCACCTTCGATCGTCCAGTGGCCGGAGTTGTGCGGACGCATGGCGAGTTCGTTGACGACGATGCCGCCGGCCGTCTCGAACAGTTCCACCGCCAGCAGGCCGACGACGCCGAGCTCGTGGGCAAGATCGATGGCCAGCTGCTGGGCCTCGATCGCCAGCGTCTCCGGCAGGCCGGGCGCCGGCGCCAGGACCTCGACGCAGATCCCGTCACGCTGCACCGTCTCGACGACCGGGTACGCGGCCACCTGCCCGAACGGCGACCGCGCCACCAGGACCGCGAGTTCACGCAGCAGCGGCACCCGCTCCTCGACGATCAGCGGCGTGCCGGAGCCGACCAACTCGTCCGCGTCCGCAGGGGTGGACAACACCCACACGCCGCGGCCGTCGTAGCCACCGTGGCTGGCCTTGGCCACCACAGGCCAGGTGCCATCCGCGAACGCCTCGATGTCCTCCACCGAAGCGATGGCCCGCCACCGGGGCACCGGTGCGCCGAGCTCGGCGAGCCGCTCCCGCATCCGCTGCTTGTCCTGCGCGTACACGAGCGCGCCGGCACCCGGATAGACCTTGACGCCCTCGGTCTCCAGCGCGACGACGTGCGCGGCCGGCACATGCTCATGGTCGAACGTGACCGCCTCGCAGCCCTTCGCGAACTCGCGCAACGCGGCCAGATCGGTATGCGTGCCGATCCGCACGTCGGCGGCGACGAGCGCGGCGCTGTCATCGGGTGATTCGGCGAGCACGCGCAGCGACTGGCCGAGGGAGATCGCGGCCTGATGGGTCATCCGGGCCAGTTGGCCGCCGCCCACCATGCCGACTACGGGCAGACCGGTTCGGGTATCCATATCGCCGCCAGCCTAGCGACGCAGCAGCTCAGCCCGCGAGCCGCCCGCCACCGCGTGCCGCGAAGCGCCCGCCCACCACCGCGCGCTGCGAAGCGCCCGCCCACCACCGCGCTGCGAAGCGCCCGCCCGCCACCGCGCGCCGCGAGCCGCCCGCCACCGCGCGCCGCCCACGCCTGCCCGCGGGGCCCCGCGCCGCCGGCAGCGGAACTCCAGCTACGGCCTTCCGCGCCCCGCGCGCCTGCGGCTCAACCTGAGCGCCACTCACCACCCCTGCGCGGGCACCTCAACCTGCACGGCAGCCACGACGCCGGCGGCGACCCACCCGCCAATTGCCCGCCGCCGCCCGCACGCCACCCCCGCCACTTGCCCGCCGCGCTGGGCGGCCGCCACCTCAACCCGCCACCGCGGAACATTGGCGGCGCCACAGCACCACCGACCTTCCCAAAGCTCAGCGCCACCTACCACCAGCCCACCACGCCCGCGACCGCGGAAGATCGGCGGCTCCAGAGCACGACCGACCTTCCACCCAAGCGCGCCGCCACCCACCACCGGCCCGGCGCCCTGCGGCGCCCGCCACGGCGGAAGACTGGCGGCGCCACAGCAACACCGCAAGCGCGCCGCCACCCACCACCAATCCGCCACGCCCGCACTGGCGGTCGCGGCGGCCAACTCAAGCCGGCAGCGCGACCTGGCCGTCCGGCGACCGGTCAACGTCCCAGCCGGCGGCGCGGCGTTCACTGCGCGAGGCGCGCGACCAGCCCTTCCACCGTTGTCACCGGGCGGTCGCAGACGAAGCCCCGACAGACGTACGCCGTGGAAGCGCCGTCGATCAACGGGCGACCGGCCAGCAGCGGCACGCCCGGCCGGTCTGGCTCGCCGGCGACGACGACGGCGCCGGGGGGCGCGTGCCGGTGGGCGGCCGCAACGAGCGGGTCGCCGGCTGCATCGGTGGTGGCTACCGCGATCTCGTACGGACCGGCCAGCGCGGCCTCGGCCACTGCGGCCGCGTAGCCCGCGAAGCGCGGATGCCCGCCGATCAGCGGCCCGACGGTCGTCAGCGCCGCGTCGGCCGCTTGGCGATAGCTTGACTCGCCGGTCAGGGCGGCGAAGCCGACAAGGCCCGCACAGATCGCGGACAGCCCTGACGGCGTGGCATTGTCCGTCGGATCCGCAGGCCGGGCGACCAGCTTCTCGGCGTCGTCGGCGGTGTCGTAGAACCCGCCTTCGCCGGTTCCGAAGTGGGCCAGCGCCACATCGAGCAACTGCCGGGCCAGCGACAGCCATCGGCCCTCGCCGGTGAGCTGGTGCACGGTGCAGAGCGCCTCGGCGACGGCGCCGTAGTCCTCCAGCACGCCGGCCGGTTCGCCGACCACGCCGTCGCGGGAGACGCGGCGCAGCCGCCCGTCCACGAGGTGACGCGACGCCAGCACATCAGCGATCCCCAGCGCCGCCTCCGACGACGCCGCAGACCCGGTCAGAAGCCCGTGCTCGGCCAGTGCGGTCACGGCCAGCCCGTTCCAGGACGCCACCACCTTGTCGTCGCGGGCCGGCTGCGGACGCCGTACGCGCGCGGCGAGCAGCCGGGTGCGGACATCTCGCCAGCGGGCGACCAGTTCGGGCGCCGCGTTGTCGATGTCGCGCGCCAGCACCAACACGCTGCTGCCGTGCTCGAACGATCCGGTCGACGTGACCCGGAACAGATCTGCCGCCCAGTTGCCATCCTCCTCGCCCAGTGCCTCGATCAGCTGGGCGGGGGTCCAGGCGTACGTGAGGCCCTCAACGCCGTCGGTGTCGGCGTCCAGCGCCGAAGCCAGGCCGCCCGCGGGCGTGGCCAGGTCGCGGAGCAGGAACGCCGCGGTCTCGTCCGCGATCCGGCGCGCCAGCGGATCGTCGGTGAGCCGCCAGAGCTGGGTGTAGACCCGCAACAGCAGCGCATTGTCGTAGAGCATCTTCTCGAAATGCGGCACGGTCCAGGTGGCGTCCACCGCGTACCGGGCGAAACCACCGGCGAGCTGGTCGTAGATCCCACCGCGGGCCATCTGCTCGGCGGTGTGGCGGACGATCTCGAGGGACTCTGCCGAGCCAGTCCGCTGGTGGTGGCGCAACAAGAAGAGCAGGCCCATGTGAGGCGGAAATTTCGGAGCGCCGCCGAATCCCCCGTACCGTTGATCATGGTCCTTGGCGAGCTGGCCGGCAGCGGCGTCGAGCAGGCCCGCGGAGATCGGCGCGGTCGGCCCGCCCACCAGCTGAGCGCCCCCGATGGCCTCGACCACGGCGGTGCCCTGCTTGACCACGTCCTCGCGCTGGCCGCGCCAGGCCGTGCCGACGGAGTCCAGCAGCCGCGCGAAGGAGGGCTTGGGGAAATACGTGCCGCAGAAGAACGGTTCGCCGTCCGGGGTCGCGAAGACCGTCATGGGCCAGCCGCCCTGCCCGGTCATGGCCTGGGTGGCGGTCATGTAGACGGCGTCGACGTCGGGCCGCTCCTCGCGATCCACCTTGATCGCCACGAAGTTGTCGTTGATCACCTTGGCGATGGCGTCGTCCTCGAACGATTCGTGCGCCATCACGTGACACCAGTGGCAGGCCGCGTATCCGACGGAGATCAGCACCGGCACATCGCGCCGCTTGGCCTCGGCGAACGCGTCACCGGACCAGGGCCACCAGTCGACCGGATTGCCGGCGTGCTGGAGCAAGTAGGGGCTGGTGGCGGTCGCGAGACGGTTGGCCATGTAGCCACGTTAGCGGCGGGACGCGTGAAGATGGGCTCCCGGACACACCGTCTGACGGCTAGGCTCCCCGCCGCGCCCGCTAGCGAGCCGTGCCGCCGGATGGGCACAGCGGGACATGCGGAGAGCAAAGCGAGGAGACGTCATGATCAAGCTGCTCAACCCCGAGTCCCTGAAACGCAACCCCGCGTTCGCCCAGGGCACGCTGGCGACGGGATCGCGCGCGATCCACGTCGGCGGCCAGAATGGCATCGACCGGGCGGGGGCATGGCGAGCGGCGCTCCGGCACAGACCGCGCAGGCGCTGCGCAACGTGCTGGCCGTACTGAACGAGGGCGGCGCGGACCAGACCGACGTCGCCAAGCTCACGGTGCATCTGGTCGAGTCGGTTGACCCGCGGGAGGCGTCCGGCGCGGTCGCCGGGGTGTGGGGCCCGCATCCCACCGCAGTGACCGTCCTCCGGGTGGCGGGGCTGGCCCGCCCCGACGCGCTGGTCGAGATCGACGCGATCGCCGTCGTCGACTAGCACTAGCGAAGGAGATCCGACCGGCCCAGGGCGGCCGACGAGCGGAGGACGGCCGAGGACGGTCGACCAGCACGGGACGACCGACCAGCACAGGATGGCCGCGGCCGCCGGCGATCAGGAGGCGTCGTCAGCCCGCAGCGGGAGGACCTTGGCGGGCGCCGCCTCGGCGAGTTGCCGCAACGCCGCGACGATCTTGTCTACCGGGAGCGGCTGGCAGAAGTGGTACCCCTGAGCCGCCGAGCAGCCCAGCGCGATCAGCGCGGCACGCTGCTCGGCCGTTTCCACGCCCTCGGCGACGACCCGCGCGCCCAGCCGGGCGCCGAGCTCCACCGCTCCGCGGACCACGGCCGCGGCCGCGTGCGACTCGATCATCGCCTCCACGAAGGAGCGGTCGACCTTCAGCTCGTCC
Source organism: Actinoplanes sp. (assembly GCA_036001925.1). Classification (GTDB taxonomy): domain Bacteria; phylum Actinomycetota; class Actinomycetes; order Mycobacteriales; family Micromonosporaceae; genus Actinoplanes. The sequence continues at coordinate 17,385 of DASYTU010000268.1, read as the reverse complement.
ACCTCGACGCGGGTGACGAACGAGAGCGACGAGTAGCCGGTGCCGAAGTCGTCCACGGAGAGCTGCACGCCCATTTCGCGCAGCGCGGCCAGGACCTCGTCGACGATCTCCTGCTCGCTGACCGCCACCGATTCGGTGATCTCCAGGACCAGCCGGTGCGCCGGTAGGTGGTGCCGGCGCAGCAGGTCGGCGATCTGCCCGGGCAGCGTCGTGTCGACCAGACTGCGGGCGGAGATGTTGACCGAGACCGGCAGGTCGATGCCCTCCGCCGCCCAATCCGCGGCCGCCGCCAGGGACAGGTCGAGGACGTAGCGGGTGAACGGCGCCAGCAGCTCGCTGCCCTCGACGGTCCGGATGAAGTCGCCGGGCGACAGCTGGCCCCGGCGCGGATGCTTCCACCGGGTCAGGGCCTCCACGCCGGTCGGCACGCTGGTCTCGAGGTCGACGGCCGGCTGCAGCGCGAGCACGATCTGGTCGTGGGCGTTCAGCGCGTCGTTCAGCTCGGCGAGCATGGCCAGGTGGTCGGGGCTGCTCGCCTCGCGGCCGCTGTCGTACGTGGCGACGCTCAGCCGCGTTTCCTTGGCCTGGTCGAGGGCGAGCGTGGCGCGCCGGACCAGCTCAGCCATGTCGGTGTGGCCGGCATTGCACACCGCGACGCCGACCGCGCTCTCGATCGCGAGGCGTACGCCGTGGATCTCCATCGGCGAAGCCAGCTCATCGACCAGTTCCCGGGCGCGGCGCAACGCCTGCCGCAGCGGGTTCGGCACTTCGTGCAGGGCCGCGGAGTCGCTGAGCGGCACGAGCGCGGGTACCAGCAGCGCGAACTCGTCGTCGCCGAGGCGTGCGACGAGGTCCTGCTCCCGGGCGAGGTCGACGATGCGCTCAGCGACGATCGTCAGGACCGTGTCGCCGGCGCGATGCCCCAGCGTGCCGTTGACCTCGCGGAAGGCGTTGAGGTCGAGCAGTAGCAGCGCCACGGACCGGTCCCGGTCGAACGACCGCAGCAGCGCGTCGCCGTCGGCCAGGAGCGCGGCACGGTTGAGCAGCCCGGTGAGCGGGTCGTGCACGGCGAGGTGCGAGGACCGCGCGTCGAGCGCGGCCAGCCGCTCCCGGGCCGCCGCATCATGCAACGCCCCCGCCAATGCGTCCGCGTACGCCGAGACGGCCAGTTCGTCGCGCACGACGGGCAACGTGGGTTCGGCGAACCAGACCGTCAATTCACCGACGGGCGAGCCGGCCACGGCCATGGATCGGGTGATCACGGGACCCGGCAACCCGGACGCGTCGGCTTCCTGGCCCCGCCCGTCCTCGGCGTACCGGTTGTGGCGACCGTCCGGACGCAGCACCTCGATCTCGACGCGCCGCGCGCCGAAGACGTCCAGCGCGCCGCGCAAGCCCGCGGTGGCGACCTCGGACTCGACCGCTCCCGGAAGTGCCGCCGTGGCCCGCGCGAACGCCTCCCAGGTACGGCGCTCCTCCTCAGCGCGCATGTGGTAGCGGTACGTCCGCTGTAGCAGCCATAGCCCCGGCGGGAATGCGAGCAGCCACAGCGGCTCGCGGACCAGCACGAACAAGCCGAAGAGGCCGACGAGCACGTTACCGACGAACATCGGCAGCTTGGCGTGCAGCACGCGGACGACGATCTGGCGGGGCGTGGCGTCGCGGTGCAGCGCGAGCGTCACCGCGGCCAGGCCGAACGTGATGAGCAGGTACGTCGACGCGCCCGCGACCAGGCCGACGTGCATGCGGTCGCTCGCGATGGCGGCGTTGCCGGCGACCGCGCTCGCGACCACGGCAGCACCTGCGGCGCCCAGGGTCAGCGAGGCGGCCAGGTGCACGATCTCCGCGCGCGGACGATGCTCGCTGACCCACGAAACCAGGAGCCACGCGCCACCGGCGCCGGCGAGCGTGGCGAGGGGCAGCCAACCTGGCGGCGCCAACGCGAAGCCGATAATGAACGCTGCCTCGCCCCACGAGACGCTGACCGCCCCGCGCCCGAGGCGGAACCGTAGCCGGGCGAGTTGGCCGGCCGCGACGAGCGCCGTCGCGACGCCGACACCCGCAAGCGGCGACAGGGGGCCTCCGTCGCGGGTCGGTCCCGGCAGGAGCGTGCCGGCGATGGCGACCGCGACGGCGACGGCGACAACGGCGACGGTGAGTGCGCGGATCGGGCGGGACCGACCCGCCCGACCATTCCGCTCGACCGTCCGAATTGGACGGAGCACGCCTTCGACGATGCGCGGAGTCATCGCGCATTCCCCGAGGTCATCGGGAGCACACGCGGATGCACGTGCATCTGCAGTGGAGTAATCCGGGGGCGTTGAGTGGTCGTCATCAGCGCCCCCTTTCGCGCAGGGTCGAGGGACATTCAAGCCCCCGGCGGAAGGCTAAGCCAATCCGCTCGAACGCAACAGGGGTTGACGGTCTGCCACAAGGGATGTTCGGACAGTGACGACCGACAAACCGGGTGGCCCGACACGATGGAATAGCCGCCGACGCGGTTAAGCCCGGTCCTGCTCGATGCGGCCCTGGGCCGGCGGATCCGCCGCCTTTACCTCGCTGACCTCGGCTTCCGTATCGTCGGCCGCTGCGCTAGATCGACTAACGTCGACGCTTGGGTGACTCGGCTCGGCGTCGGGCCGGTCGAGGTCGGCGTCGAGCTTAGCGATCTCCGCCTTCCGGCGCTCCGCCTCCGGGTCGGGAAAACTGTCGGGAAGCCGACGCACACGCTTGTTCATGTTGCGGATCAGCAGCACAACGGCTATGGACATCAGCACGATGATGAACAAGCCCATCGGCCCGGCGAGTCCGCCCGAGCGGGTGTCACCGAAGTTGTTGACCGCCACCACAAGGTTCACGACTCAACGTTACGCCCCGGCCGGGAGCGTGGGGACGCCACCGGTAGCTCAGCCGGCTTCGATGGATCCCCGGATCCCGGCGAACAGGTCCGACTCGGGAATCGGGCTGTCGACCAGCGAACGCGCCAGCTCGAAGTCCTCCGTCGGCCACACCTTCTGCTGCAGATCCAGCGGGATGTGGAACCAGAAACCGTCCGGATCGACCTGGGTGGCGTGGGCCCGCAACGCGTTGTCGCGCACCTCGAAGTACTCCCCGCACTCCACTCGGGTCGTGATCTTGTCACCCCGATCGGGCCGGTCCGGGCGGTCCTCGTTCTTCTCCAGCCATTCCGTGTACGGCGACTCGAGGCCGGCCGCCAGCATGCCCTCGTGCAGCGCCAGCATCCGCGCCCTGGTCCAGCCGGAGTTGTAGTACAGCTTCAGCGGTTGCCACGGCGGGCCTAGTTCCGGGTGCTGCCCGGGGTCCCCGGCCACGTCGAACGCCACCACCGAGATCTTGTGGCACATGATGTGGTCGGGGTGCGGGTAGCCGCCCGTTTCGTCGTACGTTGTGACGACATGCGGCTTGAACTCGCGCATGAGCTTGATCAGCGGGATCGCGCCCACGGCCGGGTCCACCAGGCCGAAACAGCCCTCGGGCAGCGGGGGCGGGGGGTCGCCCTCGGGTAGGCCCGAGTCGACGAAGCCCAGCCAGGCCTGCTCGACGCCGAGGATCTCGCGCGCCTTTTCCATCTCCGCCCGGCGGATGTTCGTGATGTCGGCCAGCACCTCAGGACGGTCCATCTTCGGGTTCAGGACGCTGCCGCGCTCCCCGCCCGTACACGTAGCGACCAGCACCTCGACGCCCTCGGCCACGTATCGGGCCATGGTCGCGGCACCCTTGCTCGACTCGTCGTCCGGGTGGGCGTGCACCGCCATCAGACGCAACTGCTCAGCCACAAACACTCCCTCGGCCGGACCCGCGCTCGTCGGGACCGGTGCCGGCTGCGAAGATTGACGTTGCCATTCTGGCCGATGGCACCGACAAGACTCTCAGGAAAGGCCGCCAGGTGAGCGAGACGCGCGCCACAACGCCGGCGTTCCCGCCCGGCCGCTACGGGCGGCGACGCGACGGGCGGCGCCACCTGGGTGCCCCGATCGTGTTCGGCGTCGTCGTCATCCTGGTGTCCCTCCTTCTCTCCGTCCGCCTCTACCGGCAGTACGGCGATCCGAACTACGACGCGCAGATCGTCGGTTGGACCGGCGTCACCGCGACGCAGATGACGATCGATTTTCGGGTACGGGTGCCGGCCGGCGGCTCGGCCACCTGCCTGCTGCGCGCCCGGTCCTACGACGGCGCCGAGGTAGGCAGCCGTACGGTCACGCTCGCGGCGGCAGGGGACGACACCACGATCGAGGCCAGCGAGCCGGTCACCACTACGACCCAGGCCTCGGTCGGCGAGGTCGTCCGCTGTCGACCGCCCGGCTGACCGGCTGTCGCCTGGGTTCTGAATAGTGCAAGATCGAGCAATCCAGGCGAGGTGCATACCGCTGGTAAGGTTGTAGATTCGCTGCGTTCCAATCAGCTCGTCCCGTTCAGCAAGGAGATCAACCGTGTCCAGTTCAGAGGCGTCGAAGACCTGGCTCTCCCAGGACGCTTACGACCGGCTGCAGGCTGAGCTCGACGCATTGATCGCGGCCCGGCCGAAGATCGCCGCGGAGATCAACGCCCGGCGCGAGGAGGGCGATCTGCGCGAGAACGGCGGCTATCACGCCGCGCGCGAGGAGCAAGGCAAGCAGGAAGCCCGGATCCTCTACTTGAGGGAGCTGCTCCGCAACGCCGAGGTCGGCGAAGCGCCCGCGGCCGGCAACATCGCGCCCGGCATGGTCGTCACGATCTACTTCGACGACGACCAGAGCGACACCGAGACCTTCCTGCTCGGCTCCCGCGAGATCTCGTCGACGACCGACCTGACCGTGTACAGCCCCGAATCCGCCCTCGGCACGGCGATTCTGGGCGCCAGCGCCGGCCAGACCGTGACCTACACCGCTCCGAGCGGCGCCGACATCAAGGTCACCGTGGTCGAGTTCGCGCCGTTCAGCGGCTGAGCGCCAACGGCGGCTGAGGCTGCTACCGCGCCAACGGCGGCCGAGGCCCCTATGGCGCCAACGGCGGCTAAGGCCGCTACCGCGCCAACGCCGGCCGAGGCCCCTATGGCGCCAACGGCGGCTAAGGCCGCTACCGCGCCAACGGCGGCCGAGGCCGCTACGGCGTCGCTCCGGACAGCAACGCCACCGGATAACCGGCGCTGCGCAGCACCCCGATCAGAGCCGCCGAGTGATCCGGGCCTCGGGTCTCCACGGACAGCGCCACCTCGACTTCGCCGAAGCTGAGCCGCGGGTTCTGTCGCGAGTGCGCGACGTCGACGATGTTGGCCCGCTGCTCGGCGATCTGCGCGAGCAGCCGGGCCAGCTCGCCGGGCCGGTCGCCGCAGCGTACGGACAGGCGCAGGAAGCGGCCCGCGGAGGCGAGGCCGTGCTCGATCACGCGCAGCAGCAGCATGGGGTCGATGTTGCCGCCGGAGAGGATCGCCACCACCGGGCCGCCCGGCTTCACCGCGCCGGTGAGCAGCGCCGCGACCGCGGCACCGCCGGCCGGCTCGACCACCATCTTGTGCCGCTCCAGCATCACCAGTAGCGCCGCGGACAGGTCCTCGTCGGTAACCGTGACGATCTCGTCGACGAGCTTGGCGACGTGCGCGAAGGTGAGGTCGCCGGGGCGCATCACCGCGATGCCGTCGGCGATCGTGGCGCAGTCGTCCAGCTTCACCGGCGCGCCGGCGGCCAGCGAGGGCGGATACGCCGCAGCGCCCCGGGCCTGCACGCCGACGACACGAATGTCGGGCCGCAGCGCCTTGGCCGCGACCGCGACACCCGAGATCAGGCCGCCACCGCCGACCGCGGTGACGATCATGGTGACGTCCGGGCACTGATCGATGATCTCCAGGCCCACCGTGCCCTGCCCGGCGATCACGTCCGGGTGGTCGAACGGGTGGATCAGTACGGCACCCGTACGCGTCGCGAAGCCGCGGGCCGCCACCAGCGCGTCGTCCACGGTGTTGCCGGCGTACTCGATCGTGGCGCCGTACCCCTTGGTGGCCGTCACCTTGGGCAGCGGCGCGCCCTCGGGCATGAAGACCGTGGCCCGCGTGCCCAGCAGGCCCGCGGCCAGGGCGACGCCCTGGGCGTGGTTGCCGGCGCTCGCGGCGACGACGCCGCGGGCGCGCTCGGCGTCGGACAGCCGGGCGATTCGGGTGTACGCTCCGCGCACCTTGTACGACCCCGCCCGCTGCTGGTTCTCGCACTTCAGCCACGTCGGCACGCCGAGCGACACGCTCAGCGGCCGGGAACTCTCCAGCGGCGTGACCCGCACGACCCCGGTCAGCAGCTCCCGGGCGGCCTCGATGTCGGCCAGGGAGAGCAGGTCCAGGTCAACCGGCGTACCAGACGTCATGCCCCGATCGTGCCACTCAGACCAGGACCACGCGCTGCCAGGGGTTGGCGACCTCGAACTGGCCGGCCACCGCCAGGAGCAGCAGTTCCGAGTCGGGCGGGCCGACCAGCTGTACCGCGAGCGGCAGCCCGTCCGGGCGGGTCCCGACCGGCACCACGATCGCGGGCAGGCCCGCGATGTTCCACGGGGCGGCGTACGGGGCGTACCGCATGTTCGTCAGCATGTTGCGCCGCCACCGGCCGCTCGCGTGGCCCTCGGCGGACGGCGGCGTGGCCGCGAGCGCGGGGGTGAGCAGCAGATCGATCTTGTTATCCGTGAAGAACTGGATCGACCGCTGGCGCCAGGCGTCCCGCTGCTCCAGCCGCACGTACCCGCGCCGCCACGCCCACCTACCCAGCCGCACATGATGCCGGGTGCGCGGCTGCAGCGCCGCGAGGTCGAGCCCCGCGGCGTCGGCCTCCCGGTACGCGGCCGCGAACCACATGGCCAGCCCGGCATACCCGAACTTGATCGAATACGGGGGATCGGCGGTGGCGGTGTCGTGGCCGGCGTTCACGAGCAGCTTCGACGCCGTGGCGACCGCCGCTCGGTTGGGCTCATCGGCGCGCACACCGGCCAGTGGGGAACGCAGCGAGACGCCGACCCGCAGCTTCTGCGGCTCGACCAGCTTCGCGGGGCTGCGGCCGGCGAGCACGCTGAAGCCGAGCGCTGCGTCGGCGACGGTCGTGGTGAGCACGCCGTTCTCGGTCAGCCCGAACCAGTCGTCCACGCCCAGGTCGCTCGGGACCACGCCGCGGCCGGGCTTGAGGCCGACCAGGCCGCAGCACGCCGCCGGGATCCGGATCGAGCCTAGGCCGTCGTTGCCCTGGGCCATCGGCACCAGGCCCGCGGCGACGGCCGCGGCCGCGCCACCCGACGATCCTCCCGGCGTACGGTCGAGCGCCCACGGGTTGCGGGTCGCCCCGTCGGGTCCGTCCGTGACGGCCCAGAGGCCGAGTTCCGGCATCCGGGTCACCCCGACGACGACTGCGCCGGCGCCGCGCAACCGCCGTACCACTTCGTGGTCGTTCTCGGCGATCGGCGTCCGGGCCGCCTCGGAGCCGTTCCAGGTCGGCAGGCCGGCGACCGCGGTGTTCTCCTTGACGGCCACGGGCACGCCGGCGAGCGGCAGGTTCGCCAGGTCCTCCTGCTCGTCGACCTTTTCCGCCTCGGCGATCGCCTCGCCGCCGCGGACCACCCGGAACGCGTTCAGGGAGGGGTCGCTGATGGAGATCTGCTCGAGGTGGTCCGCGACGACCTGGGTGGCGGTGGTGTCGCCGCGCCGCACCGCGCGGGCGATCTGCTTCGCCGTGGCACCCACCCAGGTCGTCGTCAGTTCGTCCATGACCCGCTCCGTCTATGAGTTACCTCAGCCGAGCGCCTGCTCCAGATCCCCGAGCAGATCGTCAACGGTTTCGATGCCGACAGACAGTCGCACGAGATCGGCGGGTACTTCAAGCGGCGAGCCCGCAGCGCTCAGGTGTGTCATCTGGCCCGGATGCTCGATGAGCGACTCGACGCCGCCGAGCGACTCGGCGAGCACGAACAGCTTGGTCCGGTTGCACACCTGAATTGCCTGCTCCGGGCCGCCGGCCGCGCGGAACGACACCATGCCGCCGTACCGCTGCATCTGCTTTGCCGCGGTCTCGTGTCCGGGATGTGACTCGAGGCCCGGGTAGAGCACCTGCGTGACGGCGTTGTGACTCTGCAGGTAAGCGGCGATGCGTTCGGCGTTGTCACAGTGCCGGTCCATCCGCACGCCGAGCGTCCGGATGCCGCGCAAGGTGAGCCAGGCATCGAACGGGCCGTTGATCGCGCCCATCGCGTTCTGGTGATACGCGAGCTCGGCGCCGAGGTCGTCGTCTGCCACCACGAGCGCGCCGCCGACCACGTCCGAATGCCCGCCGAGGTACTTCGTCGTCGAATGCACGACGACGTCGGCCCCAAGACCCAAGGGCTGCTGCAGGTACGGCGACGCGAACGTGTTGTCGACCACCAGCAGCGCGTCGTACTCGTGTGCCAGCCCGGCCAGCGCGGCGATGTCGGCGATGGACAGCAGCGGGTTGGTGGGCGTCTCGGCCCAGATCATCCGGGTGTGGCCGGGACGGAACGCGGCCCGGACCGCGTCGTGATCGTCCAGCGGCACCGCCGTCCAGTCCAGGCCCCACTTCTCGGCCACCTTGGCGAAGAGACGGTACGTGCCGCCGTACGCGTCGCTGGGGATGACGACGTGGTCGCCCGGGAGGCACACCGTACGCAGCAGCGTGTCCTCGGCGGCCAGACCGCTCGCGAACGCCAGGCCGCGCCGGCCGCCCTCGATCGCGGCGAGGCACTCCTGCAGCGCGTCGCGGGTGGGGTTGCCGGAACGGCTGTACTCGTACCCGAGGCGCGGCGCCCCCACGGCGTCCTGGGCGTACGTGCTGGTCTGGTAGATCGGCGGCACCACGGCCCCGGTGCGCGGGTCCGGCTCCTGCCCGGCGTGGATGGCGAGGGTGTCGAAGCCGTAGTCGTCAGCGGTCATGCGGGGCTCTCCTTTGGCATGCCTTCGTGGCCCTCGCTTCGCTCGGTGCGTTCGGCCATGCCGCCCAAGGCTAGTCTCCACCCGTGGCGGACTGCGCGTTCTGTGCGATCGTGGCGGGATCGGTGCCCGCGTTGACGGTCGTCGACGTTCCGGACGGGATGGCGTTCCTCGACGCCCGGCCGGTCTTCAAGGGTCACGTGCTCGTCGTACCGCGGGAGCACGTGGTGCAGCTGACCGACCTGCCGGCCGAGCTGTTGCCCGGATATTTCGGACTCGTACAGAAGATCGCCGCCGCGGTGCCGCTGGCGCTGGGCGCGCAGGGCACGTTCGTGGCCATCAACAACGTCGTTTCCCAGTCGCAGCCGCATCTGCACACCCACGTCGTGCCCCGGACTCGCGGCGACGGGCTGCGCGGTTTCTTCTGGCCGAGGCACAAGTACGAGAGCGACGAGGAGGCGGCGTCGTACGCGAAACGCATCGCCGCCGCCGTAAGCGCACCGTAAGGCGGCGACGACCCGGCGCGGTAAGGATTGCGGTCCCCCCGGCGTTACACCTGCCGGATGAAAGGAGTCACCGTGTTCCTGCGGTACAAGAAGCTCGACCTGCCCACCCCCGACCAGGCCCTGCCGGGCCGTTCGACGGAGATGCCGGTGGCGTCGACGCACACCGTGCTGGGCACCCCGCTGACGGGTCCGTGGCCGGCCGGTTACGAGACCGCTGTCTTCGGGATGGGCTGTTTCTGGGGCGCCGAGCGCATCTTCTGGCGGATCCCCGGCGTGTACTCGACGTCCGTCGGCTACGCCGGCGGCGTGACGCCGAACCCGACGTACGACGAGGTCTGCTCCGGCCGCACCGGACACGCCGAGGTCGTCGAGGTGGTCTACGACCCCGCCAAGGTCAGCTACGAGACGCTTCTCAAGGCGTTCTGGGAGAACCACGACCCGACCCAGGGCATGCGCCAGGGCAACGACGTGGGCACCCAGTACCGGTCCGCGATCTACACCACGACCGATGCGCAGCTCCGCACGGCACAGGCCTCCCGCGAGGCGTTCGCGCCGGTGGTCCGCGCGGCGCGGCACAGCGAGATCACCACGGAGATCGCACCGCTGGGTAGCTACTACCTCGCGGAGGACTATCACCAGCAGTATCTCTCCGACGCGAAGAACCCGTACGGCTACTGCAACCACGGCCCGAACGGCATGACCTGCCCGATCGGTGTAGCGAAGACCGACGCCTAGCTACTCGTTAGCTTTGAGATGAGAAGGACTGGCCGCCACAACCCACACGACGTGGCGGTCAGGGCACCTAGCGAGGCCCGCCGACCCGTAATACAATCTGTCATATGGCGACGATTACGTTTCGCGCAGACGATGAGGTCGACCGGGCGCTCGCCGAGCTGGCCTCCGGCGACCGCGATCGCTCCCAGATCATCCGGGAAGCCATCTTGGCGTTCTGGCGCGCTCGTCAGGAAGAGCGACTGCGTGCGGAAGCGGAATCCGTCGCGGCGGACCCGCAAGACGTTGCGGAAGCACGCTCGGTGCTCGCCGACATGGAGGCGCTTCGTGCGTGGTGACGTGCACGAGCTCAGGGCACCGAGGGACGCAAAGGGTCATGAACAACGCGGCAACCGATACGCGGTAGTGGTGCAGTCCGACCTCCTTCCGCTTTCCACCTGGTTGGTGGCTCCGACATCAACGAGCGCGAGGCCGACCAGTTTCCGGCCGGAGGTCGAGATCAACGGAAAGACGACGTACGTCCTCGCGGAGCAGACCGCAGCAGTCCATCCAGAGCGACTCGGCCGGATCGTCGGCCACCTCTCGGACCAGGAGATGACGATGGTGGATGAGGCGCTCCGCATCGTGTTGGATCTTCGGTGAGGGCACCGTCCGTTCATCCATTGATCTCGATATCTGGACGGCTTGCACCGTGGCGCCGGGTCGACCCCGGTGGGCTCCCATAGTGAGCGCGATATCTGGCATCGACTCACGAGGGGAACACCATGCGCCTTAAGGCTCTCGCCGGCCTCGCGGCCGGCGCCGCCGCGCTCGCCGGCTCGCTCGTCGCCGCGTCGCCCGCTCAGGCCGCCCAGCTGCCGTGCTGGCTGGCGGGCAGCGGCAGCACCGCCTCGGCGGGTTGCTACAGCGGCTCGTCCATCACCTGGCGGCTCGCGGCGGACTGCCTGGACCGCTCCAACATCAAGTGGCCGGTCGTTGTCACCACGCTCTACAGCGACTACGTCACCGGCGATGGCACCCAGGCGCTGACCTGCCCGAACTCGCTCTCCGCCCAGGGCCGCATCGAAGTCCGCTGATCCAACGGGGCGGCCTTCCTCCGCGGCCGCGGCACCCGGTACTGGAAGAGCGCCGCCCCGACCTGGGCGGAGGTCGGGGCGGCGCTGACTTTGCCCCCGGGCGGGGGCCTCAGGGCCGGCCGGTCCGCACGGGGGACGGCCGGCAGGCCCCGAGGGGTCTCATCGGTCCGGGAGGTCCTTCTCGACCACCGGAGCGGAATGGGTGCTGGCGGGTCGGGGCGGATTCACGACACCTCCAACGCAGCGGACCGGACCTCTCAAGGTGCCAACCGAAGCTGAGATGGCGCTGTGTAATGCCCGCGACTTCGCTACCAATGCACAACGCCTGTAAGAATGCTTCACCATTGGGCAAGATAGGAGAGGTGCAGATCGCTACCGAGACCGAACGCAAATACGACGTCCCCGCTGGCTTCGAGCTGCCGTCGTTAATCGGCGCCGCCAATGTGACCAGCGCCGACGACGCCCACACGTTCGACCTCGACGCGACGTATTTCGACACCGACGACCTGCGGTTGGCCCGGAACAAGCGAACCCTGCGACGGCGTACCGGCGGTACGGACGCCGGCTGGCACCTCAAGACGCCGGGCGACGGATCGAGCCGGACGGAACACCGGTTGCCGCCGGACGGCGAGGCCGTGCCCGAGCAACTGCAGGCCGAGGTGCGGGCGATCGTCCGGGAGCGCCCGCTGCGGCCGGTGGCCCGGCTGCGGACCCACCGGGTGGAGACGCCGCTGCGCGACGCCAATGGCCGTACCCTCGCGCTGGTCGCGCAGGACCAGGTCACGGCGGAGACGGACGACTCGGAACAGCGCTGGCAAGAGATCGAGGTCGAGCTTGTCGACGGCGATCCGCGACTGCTCAAAGCCGTCGAGCGCGAGCTGCTCGCAGCCGGCGCCGCGCTCGCGACCGGTCCGTCCAAGTTGGTGCGCGCGCTCGGCGACCGGCTGCCGGCGCCGAAGACCACACAAGACGAGATCAACCCCGTCCTTGCGTACGCCCGTGAGCAACGTGACGCGATCTCGGCGTACGACCCGGGCGTACGCCACGGCGACCCGGAGTCCGTGCACAAGATGCGCGTCGGCACCCGGCGGCTGCGTAGCACGCTGAGGACGTTCAAGCGGTCGTTCGCGCCCGAGTTGGCGCGCCGGGTCGGGCCGGAGCTCAAGTGGCTGGCGCAGCAGCTCGGCGAGGTTCGCGACGGGCAGGTGCTGTCGCACAAGCTGCTCGCGGCGGTCGAGCGGGAGGGCGCCGAGTTCGCTCCGGTCGCCGAACGGATCCGCGAGCACCTGGACGCCAAGGTGGCGCGGGGCCGCGAAGCGCTGGCCGAGGTCCTGGACGGCCGGCGCTACCTGAACCTGCTCGACGCCATCGACGAACTGGTCGATGCCCCGGACACCGTCGAGAGCAATCCGCTGCGGCGGTCCCGCAAGGCTCTGCGCAAGGCCGATGACCTTCTCGACAAGGCCGTCACGGACGGTGTCGATACCGAGCTCCACGAGGCGCGTAAGGCCTACAAGCGCGCCCGGTACGCGGTCGAGGTCTTCGAGCCGTCCGTGGGCAAGCCCGCGACGAAGCTGACCAAGGCCCTCACCAATCTTCAGGACGTGCTCGGCGCCCACCAGGACTCGGTGGTCGCCCGCGAGATCCTGCGCGACCTCGCCCGCTCGGCGGACGACGCCTTCCCGTACGGGGTTCTCCACGCCCGCCAGGAGCAGGTCGGCCGGGACACATTCGGCGACCTGCCGATGGCCGTCAAGGCGGCCGGTAAGCGCAAGCTGCGCTCATGGCTGGCCTGAGCGTGGCGTTGATTCGGGTGGGGTAAGAAACTACAGCTATGCAGGCAGAGGACGACCAGGCGTACCACCCCCACTACGACGACGAGCAGACCACCGAGCCGTACGCGGGGCCGATCGCGGAGTTGGGCGGCTACCGGGTCGCGGACGACGATGACGACGATCCGGTGCTGCTCAACGCGGACGGCAGCCCGGTGGACACCTGGCGTGAGGACTACCCGTACGACGAGCGCCTGCCCCGGCCCGAGTACGACCACCAGAAGCGGCTGCTGCAGATCGAGCTGCTGAAGCTGCAGAACTGGTGCAAGGACACCGGGGAGCGGCTGGTGATCCTGTTCGAGGGCCGCGACGCCGCCGGCAAGGGCGGCACGATCAAGCGCTTCATGGAGCACCTCAACCCGCGCGGCGCATCCGTCGTGGCACTGGAGAAGCCAAGCGAGCGCGAGAGCACCCAGTGGTACTTCCAGCGGTACATCGCCCACCTTCCCGCGGCAGGCGAGATCGTGCTGTTCGACCGGTCCTGGTACAACCGGGCCGGCGTCGAGCGGGTCATGGGCTTCGCCAGCCGCGCCGAGTATCTCGAGTTCATGCGCCAGGCCCCAGAACTGGAGCGGATGCTCGTCCGGTCGGGCATCAACCTCGTCAAGTTCTGGTTCTCGGTGTCCAAGGGCGAGCAGCGCACCAGGTTCGCGATCCGGCAGGTCGATCCGGTACGGCAGTGGAAGCTCTCCCCCAATGACCTCAAGTCGCTCGACAAATGGGACGACTACACCGAGGCCAAGGAGGCGATGTTCTTCTACACCGACACGGCCGACGCGCCGTGGACCGTGGTGAAGAGCAACGACAAGAAGCGGGCCCGCCTCGAGGCCATGCGCTACGTGCTCCACCGCTTCGAGTACGCCGACAAGGACCCGGAGATCGTCGGCAAGCCGGATCCGCAGCTGGTGGGCCCCGTGTCGCTGGCGGTGGATGGCACCGAAATGTCGCCCCGGGTATTCCCGCGGCTCTAGCAAGTCACCGGTTACAAGGCGCTCGCCGCGGAGCGAAGCGGAGCCAGCGGTAAAGCGAGCGCCGCCGGTGACTTGTCGCACCAAGCGGAGGGAGCGCAGCGACCGCAGCGACTGCGATAAGTCACCGGTTACAAGGCGCTCGCCGCGGAGCGAAGCGGAGCCAGAATTATTGCCGTTGTCGGACCGGCCTCCGGCTGGCTAACGTTGCCGTACACGTGAAGGGAGGTGGTCCGAAGTTGTATAGCAACGGGACTCGTGAGGTGGCTATCCGCTAGCCGCTGTCCTTGACAGCTCTACAACGTCGAGACCGTGTGGCAGCGGTGCGGCGAATACCAGACAGCCACCCGACCCCCGGGGTTCCGGCCTTGTCCGACCGGACCACCTCCATGGAGCGTGGAAAGACCCCGGGGGTCGCTTCATGTCTAGAGGCCGGTCATGCGTGAGTTGACCATCCTCGGCACCGCGAGCCAGGTGCCGACGAGGTACCGGAACCACAACGGCTACCTGCTGCGCTGGGACGGCGAGGCGATCCTGTTCGATCCCGGTGAGGGCACCCAGCGCCAGATGCTCATGGCCGGCCTCCCGGTGAGCCCGCTGACCCGGATCTGCATCACCCACTTCCACGGCGACCACAGCCTGGGTCTGCCGGGCGTCATCCAGCGCATCTCGCTGGACAAGGTCGCGCACCCCGTGGTCGTGAACTTCCCCGCCGGTGGGCGCGAGTACTACGACCGCCTCCGGTACGCCACCAGCTTCTGGGACAACGCCGACCTGCACCCCGAGCCGGTCAGTGCGCGCTTCGGCGGCAGGCCGTGGGAGGCGGAGACCTCCGCGGGCCGACTCACCGCCCTGCCGCTCTGGCATTCCCTGGAGACGTACGGGTACCGCCTGGTCGAGCCGGACGGCCGCCGCATGCTCCCGGACCGGCTCGCCGCGCACGGCATCGCCGGGCCGGCGGTCGGCGAGTTGCAACGTGCGGGACGGCTCGGCGCCGTCACGCTGGCCGACGTGAGCGTGCCGCGGCCCGGTCAGCGGTTCGCGTTCGTGATGGACAGCGGGCTGTGCGACAACGTGTTCGCCCTCGCCGAGGGCGTGGACCTGCTGGTCATCGAGTCGACGTTCCTGGCCGAGGATGCGGACATGGCCGCGATGGTCGGCCACCTGACCGCCGGCCAGGCGGCCGCCGTCGCCCGGGAGTGCGGGGTACGGACGCTGGTGCTGACCCATTTCTCCCAGCGCTATCCGGACGCGTCCCGCTTCCTGACCGAGGCCCGCGAGCAGTTCGACGGGGAGATCGTCATCGCCGAGGATCTGATGCGGGTACCGGTGCCGGCTCGGATAGCGTCGGGCGATGACCGTGCATCTGCGTACCGGCAATGATCGTGATTGTGCGGAGGTCGGCGCGCTGCACCACCGCTCCCGGGCCGCGGCCTACGCGCACTTCCTGTCACCCGCGGCGCTGAACTTCGGCTCACCGGAGGCGCTAGGCGAGTGGTGGTCGGAGCGGTGGAAATGGGAGCGGGAGACGCATCGGCTCACGGTGGCGGTCGACGGCGACAGGGTCGTCGGCTTCACCTATCTCGGACCGAGCGAGGATCCCGGGGTCATGGAGCTGAGCGCGATCCATGTCGAGCCGTCGCTCGTCCGCACCGGCATCGGGAAGCTGCTGATGGCGGACGCACTGCCGCACCTCGGGAATCGGGCGGTGCTGTGGGTGCTCGCGGAGAACGACCGGGCCCGCCGTTTCTACGAGCGGGGCGGCTGGGCCTTCGACGGGACCACCCGCGATGGACGGCTGGGCGACCAGATCACCCATCAGCTGCGGTATTCCTGCAAATCGCCCCCGATGAGCAGTGATGCACGCCTTTCGCGGCCATCGTAGAACGCGGCGGATTTCGCCGTGGGCGGACGCGGCGCGGGCATCAGAAGCGCGAATCCGGTGTTGAGGCCTTCATGGATACCGAGCACACCGACAACTCGGGTGTCTCAGCCGAGGCGCTCGATGCCTACAGCCGCGTGGTGACCAGCGTCGCCACAAGCCTCCTCCCCTCCGTCGCGGCCCTCGCCGTCCGCACGCCCCGCGGCAGCGGTGCCGGCTCGGCAGTCACGTTCACCGACGACGGTTTCCTCCTCACCAACGCCCACGTGGTCTCCGGCAGCAACGGCGGTACGGCCGAGTTCGCCGACGGCACCGAGACGAGGTTCGACGTGGTCGGCGCAGATGCGCTTTCCGACCTGGCGGTCGTCCGCGTCCACCAGTACGGCGCGCCGGCCGCCCCGCTCGGCGACGCGGACGGGCTGCGCATCGGCCAGCTCGTAGTCGCCGTGGGCAACCCGATGGGCCTGGCCGGCTCCGTGACGGCCGGCGTGGTCTCGGGACTGGGCCGGTCCCTGCCCGCCCGCGACGGCCGGCGGATCCGCATCATCGACAGCGTCATCCAGACGGATGCCGCCCTCAACCCCGGCAACTCGGGCGGCGCGCTGGCCGACTCCACCGGCACCGTGGTCGGCATCAACACGGCCGTGGCCGGATACGGCCTGGGCCTCGCCGTCCCGGTCAACTCCACGACCCGATACATCATCAGCGAGCTCCTGACGAACGGGAAGGTGCGCCGGGCGTGGCTCGGCGTGGCCGGCGTCCCGGTCCCGCTGCCGCCGCCGCTCGCCGAGCGCCTCGGACAGAAGCTGGGCCTTCGCGTGGTCGAGGTCGTCCCGGGCAGCCCGGCCGGTACGGCCGGCATCTACCTGGGCGACATCATGATCACTGCTGGCGGCCGCCCGATCCAGAGTGTCCAGGCGTTGCAGCGCCTGATGCTGGGCCCGGCCATCGGCAACAACCTCCCGATCACGGTGCTCCGCAAGAACGCGTTCGTCGACGTGGTCACCGTCCCCGCCGAGCTCTCATAGCCTTCTCATAGCCCGACGGTTCCTGCTCGGTTAGAGCCAGCGAAGCGAAGCCGTGTTCTGACCGCAACCAACGTCGCAATCCCCGCCGAGCGAAGCGAGGCCAGCCAGCACGGCCCTGGCAGGGTGCGGCATCCGGTCACGAGCCGCTAGGCGAGTGACTGTGCTATTCCGTTGCACGGAGCTGGCCGCGCCCGCATGAAGGTCTCCGGCGGGAGCGGCGGTCGTGCCCCCGACGGACCCGGGAAAGAAGGATTTCGAGGCCTACGAGAGATGCAACAGCAAGTCCTGGCGGGTGAGGACGCCGGCGGGCTTGCCGTCGATGAGGACCATGGCCGCATCCGCGTTCTCCAGCAGCACCACCGCCTCGGCCACCGGCTGGCCGCCGCCGATCATGGGCAGCGGCTCGGCCATGTGGCCTTCGATGGTGTCGTGCAGGTGGGCCTGACCCGTGAA
>DASYTU010000267.1:0-11367 GCA_036001925.1 Actinoplanes sp. | reverse complement strand
CGGACGCTCGTACCAACTGAGCTACCTGGCCGTGGTGGTGCGGTCCTGACGGGACTTGAACCCGCGACCTCCGCCTTGACAGGGCGGCGAGCACTCCAACTGCTCCACAGGACCTTGCTGTGTTCCTCACTCCCGACCTAGTCGGTCGTACCCCCAACGGGATTCGAACCCGTGCTACCGCCTTGAAAGGGCGGCGTCCTAGGCCACTAGACGATGAGGGCAACCCCGCCATCATTGCACACCAACAACTCCGGCGGCGTGGTGCCCCAACCTGCCCCGCGTGAGGCGTGGAAAAGCATACGTGATGGCCCGGCCGCCGACCAAACCGGTATGCGTTCCGCCCTGCCAGACCGTTGACCTGCACTAACTCGGCTGCCGGGTGTCGGCCGCCGCGACGGACACGATCCGGAGGGCATCGGTGAGACTGCCGAGCGCGCGGATCCCGGTGGGCAGGTCGCGCGGCGACCAGCCCGGGCCGGCCGCCGCGACCAGAAGCGGTGGGTGCGGCCCGGTCTGGAGGCGCCGCAGCTGGTCCGGATTACCGGTACGCGGCGTCTGCGACCAGATCACGACCGCGGCGGGACCGGTACGGGCCATCGCGTCGCCCAACGCCTGCGGCGGTACGCGTGCTCCGAGCAGCCGGGTCGGCACCCCGGCCTCGGCCAGCGCGGCGGCCAGCGCCTCCAGCGCCAGTGTGTGTTGCTCCTCGTCCGCGGCGGCGAGCAGCACCCGCGGCAGCCGGTCGCTGGGCGGGCGTGGCACGGCGCCGAGCACCTCGGTGATGGAACGCGAGACGAGGTGTTCGACCTCGATGAAGCGCCGCGTGGCTTCGTACCGCTCGCCGATGCCGATCAGCACCGGCATGATCACCTGGTCCCAGGCGGCGACGACGCCGTGGTTGGCGATGGTCATCTCGAGCAGGTCGCGCTGGGCTGGGGCGTCCAGTCGCGTGGCGGCGCGAGCCAGCCCGCGGGCGGCGGGGCCGGCGCGGCCGATCGGGATGGCGTGCCCGCCACCGTCGCGCGACATGGTGAACGGCGCGTCCGGTCGGGGCCAGGCCATGTCGACGGGGAGTGAGGGTGACGGAACCGGCGAGGCGACGTCGATCGGCACAGGCACGCGGCGGGCCCAAGCGGCCGCCTCGGCCGGCGCGACGCCCTGAGCGGTCAGCCGGCGCATCACCTGCAGCCGGTCCATGTCTTCGGGCGTGTACCGCCGGTGCTGGCCGGGCACATGGTGGCTTGGCCCCAGTCCATAACGCTGATGCCAGGTCCGCAACGTGGTTACCGCGACGCCCAAGCGGCGGGCGACCGCGCCGGCCGTCAGCGCCTCATCGGCCACCCAACCGCTCCGGTGCGTCGTCGAGATCCCCGCGCTTGGCGAGGCATTCCACGACGCCCGCGAGCCACGGCGCGTACGACCGGGGGTCGGCGGCGATCGCTGCGCGCAACTCGGCGACGGGCACCCAGCGCAGCGCGGCCACCTCATCGGGATCGGGCACCGGATCGTGGCCGGCCGGCAGGTCGCCGAGCAGGACGTGGTCGTACTCGTACTCGACGCGACCGCTGGCCGGGTCGTCGGCGTAGTAGGAGTAGACCCCGATCTCCACCAACTCCACGCCGTCGACGCCGATCTCCTCGATCAGTCGCCGGGACGCGGCCACCGCGACCTCCTCGCCCGGCAAGGGGTGGCCGCAGCAGGTGTTCGCCCAGCGCAGCGGGAAGCGGGTCTTGACGGCGGCGCGTTGTTGCAGCAGCACCCGCCCGGCCGCGTCGCGCAGGAATACCGAGAACGCGCGGTGCAACCTGCCCGGCGCCCGATGCGCGACGTCGACGGTGGCCGAACCGACGGGCACGCCGTCCTCGTCGACGAGCTCGACCTGGTGCGTCTCGCGGGAGATTGTCACGATGGCCTCCCGGTGACTCGGGACGCGGCGAGCTTACCGGAGATCAGCACCATCGGGACGCCGACGCCGGGCTGCGTGCCCGAACCGGTGAACACCACATTCGGCAACGTGGGGTGCAGGTTGCCCGGGCGGAACGGGCCGGTCTGCCGGAACGTGTGCGACGACGCGAACGGTGTGCCCGCGGCCATGCCCTGGGCTGCCCAATCGGCCGGCGTGACGACTCGCTCGACCTCGATGCCGTCGCGGAAGCCGACGTATCCCCGCTGCTCGATGGTCTCGATCAGCTCGTCGGCGTAGCGCCTACCGAGCCCGCCGTTCCAATCCATCGGCGCCGCTTCGAGGTTGGGCGTCGGGGCGAGCACGTAGTACGTCTGCCGGCCATCGGGAGCCGTCGACGGGTCGGTGTGGGTCGGGTTGGTGACGAGCAGCGATGGGTCGCTCATCAGCCGCCCTTGGCGGATGACCTCGTCGAACGTGCGCTTCCAGGCCGTACCGAAATGGATGTTGTGGTGTGCGATCTTGCGGTAGGCCTGGCGCGATCCGATGTGGAGCACGACGCAGGAGGGCGAGTAGCGCAACCGGCGCGGCCGCCGGGCCGGCGGCAGCAGGTCTCGGTACGCGACCGGCAGGTCGGGGTTGAGTACGACGACGTCGGCGGGGATGTATTCGGCCGCGTCGGTGATGAGGCCGGTGGCCCGGCCATTCGCGGTCGTGATCTTGACGGCCGTGGTGTCGTAGCGGATCTGTACTCCGTGCTTCTCCGCGGCGCCGGCCAGCGCCTTCGGTACCGCGTGCAGGCCGCCACGCGGGTAGAAGACCCCGGCGACCGAGTCCAGATAGGCGATCACCGCATAGATCGCGAGCGCGTCGTGCGGCGCGAGGCCTGCGTACATCGCCTGGAAGGAGAAGATCCTTCGGGTACGGGGATCCCGGAAGAACTGGTCGACCTTCGGCTGGAGCCGGCGGAAGCCGCCCATGCCCACCAGCTTGAGCAGGCTGAGGTTGAGCAGGTCGGCGGGGGAGTCGAGGTTGCGGTCGATGAAGTTGTCGCGTTCCAGGTGCCACAGGCTTCGTGCGAAGTCGACGAACCGCAGGTAGCCGTCGGCTTCGCGGGGTCCGCAGACGCGGGAAATCTCGGCGGCCATCCGCAGCGTGTCGGTGTGTACGTCCAGCGTGGATCCATCCGGGTAGTGCGCCCGGTAGGCCGGATCCAGCGGCGTGAGGTCGAGCCAGCCGGTCAGGTCTTCCCCGACCGCGGCGAGCGGCTCCGCGATCAACTCGGGCATGGTCAGCACGGTCGGGCCGGTGTCGAACTCGTACCCGTCCACCGAAAGCCGGCCCGCGCGCCCACCCGGCACGGACTCGCGCTCGACGACGGTGACCTGGCGGCCGGCCCCGGCCAGGTGCAGCGCGCAGGCGAGTCCGCCCAGCCCGGCGCCGAGCACGACCACCCGGTCGCTCGGTCCCGTCACTCGTCGCACGTCAACAGCTCCAAGGGTCGGCGGTGGGCATGTTCATCATGCCGAGCGGTGGGCGGCGGTCACCGCAAGGTCGGTCAGCGCGGCGCGGGCGTCATCGTGGATCGGAGCCTCCGCGAGCGCCGCAATGCCGTACGCGACGCGCCGCTCGATGAGGTCCTCGACGCGCGCCGGTGCGCCCGTCTCGGCGATCACCTCAGCGAGGCGGGCGACATCGGCGCGACGATATGGTCCGCCGGAGCCGCCGGCGGGAATTACGGCTCCGGCGGAGTCTCGGTCCAGCTCGGCCCGCTGGGCCGGGGTCGCGAGCTGGTGGGCCAGCATGAGCAGGGTGGTCGGTTTGCCCGTACGCAGGTCATCGCCCGCGGGCTTGCCGGTGACGGCGGGATCGCCGTACGCGCCCAGCAGGTCGTCGCGGAGTTGGAACGCCTCACCGACCGCAGCTCCGTACCGGGCGTAGGCAGCGTCGATCTCGACCCCGCCCGCTCGGGCCGGTCCGGCCAGAGCCAGCCCGAACTGCAGCGGGCGTTGCACCGTGTAGCTCGCCGTCTTGTGCCGGGCGACGACCAGCGCCCGCTCCACGGACCACCCGCCGGGCTGCGTCTCGCCGAGTACGTCCAGGTATTGCCCGGCGACCACCTCGATGCGCATCCGGTCGTAGCACGCACGGACCTCGAACAGCGTGGCCGTCGGGAGGGGAGTGCAGGCCAGCAGTTGATCGGCCCAGACCAGGCAGAGGTCGCCGACCAGGATCGCCGACGTCGAGCCGAACTGTTCCGGATCGCCCCGGCGCCCGGCGCTGGCGTGTTGAGCCGCGAAGATGCGGTGTGCCGTCGGGCCGCCCCGGCGGGTGGCGGAGTCGTCCATCACGTCGTCGTGGACCAGCGCGAACGTGTGCATCAGCTCCAGCGACGCGAGCGCCGGCAGCACCGCGTCGACCGGCTCGCGCGGACCGATGACGCCGCGCCAGCCCCAGTACGCGAAGGTCGAGCGCAGTCGTTTGCCACCGGAGAGCACGAGGTCACGCGCGGTACGAGCGAAACAGCCCAACGCCGGATCGACACCGTCCAACGCCGCGATCTGACTGGCGAGGAAGTCGGCCAGCGTGCCCTCGATCGCATCGACCGGGGCGTCCTCGCACCGGGCCGGACGGGGTATCCCGACGCGCCGCTTCTCTTCGAGGATGTTGTTGGCCACGAGGAGCAGCGTACCCTAGAATCACGAGTTGCGTCGATTGCTGAGTCGATTTTTGCGAGGTGACCGTGGACACGGATCTGGCGGCGGCCTACGAACGCTGTCGTGACCTGCACAAACGCCACGGCCGTACGTATTACCTAGCCACCCGTCTACTGCCCTCGTGGAAGCGACGTCACGTGCACGCGCTCTACGGCTTCACCCGCTACGCCGACGACATCGTCGATCGCACCGAGGCCGCATCGCCCGCCGAGCGGGCCGCCCGCCTCACGGCGTGGTCGGATCGCTTCGTCGCGGGCCTGCACGGCGCCGAGGTCGATGACCCGCTGCTTCCGGCCGTGCTGCACACCATCGCCGTCTTCGATCTCGACCGTGCGGATTTCTCGTCCTTCCTCCGCAGCATGGCCATGGACCTGACCGTCACGTCGTACTCGACGTATGACGACCTGCTCGACTACATGGAGGGCTCGGCCGCTGTGATCGGCACGATGATGCTGCCTATCCTCGGCTCGCGCGATCCGGCCGCCGCCCGCGAGCCGGCCCGGCAACTGGGGCTGGCGTTCCAGCTCACCAACTTGATCCGCGACGTGGCGGAGGACCTCGACCGCGGCCGCACCTATCTGCCCGACGAGCACCTGGACGCCTTCGGAATCACCCGCGCCGACCTGGAGCAACGGCGGGCAACCCCGAAGATCAAAACCCTCATCGAGTACGAGGTGGGCAAGGCCCGCGAGCACTACCGGGCCGCCGCTCCCGGTATCCCGCTGCTCAACCCCGGTTCCCAGGCCTGCATGCGTACCGCCTTCCATCTGTACGGCGGCATCCTCGACGAGGTCGCGGCCGCCGACTTCGACGTCTTCGCGCGGCGTGCCACGGTCTCCAATCGCAGGCGTGCCGCGGTCGCGGTCCGATCGCTGCTGACCAGGCCGGGAACGCCGATGAGGGCCGCCTGATGAAGACGGCCGGCGCATGCAGGACCATCCAGCACTCACCCGCGGCCTGCGCCAACGCCGAGCGCGTCGTGCCGCGGGTACGTGCAATGACACGAAGCTTGAGCGGTTCGACCCTGACGGCGTGTACGTTCGTCGCTACATCCCTGAGCTCAAGTCCGTCGAGGGCAAGGCCGTGCACCGGCCTTGGCGGCTGGACCAGGACCTCGACTATCCGAGGCCGCTCGAGTCCTACCGTGACGAGGCGATATGGCTGCGGGACTCGAGCTCCCCGACCGGTGCGCCGGACGGGAAGTGAAAGCGGACCCTGCCGGCCCGTTGCGTTCGTCCGTATGGCCGGCAGGGCCCGCGAACCTTTCCCGCGGCCGGAACGGAGAAACCCTGCGGCTGGCAGTTCAGGACTTCAACGCGGCTTCGATCCGATCAACCGCGGCGAAGACCCTGCGGCCGGCAGGTCAGGACTTCAACGCGGCCTCGATCCGATCAACCGCGGCGAAATCCCCGAGCCGCCGGGTCACGTAGCCAACCGCAAGCCGAGAAGCCGGATCGGCCCAGCCGCAATTGCCGCCGAGCCCGCCCATGCCCCACGTGCCGTCCGGTTCGATCTGGACGCCGAGACCCCAGACCACGTTCTGGTCGAGGAACCGGTCGACGCCCTCGAACTGCGGTACGGCGAGCTGCTCCGCGAGCGGCGCGGCGTAGAACCGGGCGATCGAGGTTGCGGTGGCGTGCAGGTTGACCGCGGGAATGGTGGCCGAGCGCCAGAGATCGCTGTTCACGACCGCAAGATCGCGCGCGCCGGCGGGGTTCGACACGGCCATCGCGTGCAGTGAACCCGGCTCCCCGAGCATCCGTGCCGGCCAGTCCGGCGCGTCGAATTCGAGCTCCGCGCAGCGGGAGAAGTCCGAGAGTCCGAAACCGAAGTCCAGCCCGTATGGCCGCGCGATCTCCTCGGCCACGAACCGAGCCGGCGGCCGCCCGTCGACACGCCGGACGAGCTCGCCCAGCAGGTGGCCGTAGGTGAGAGCATGCTCGGCCGCCACCGTCCCCGGCTCCCACAGCGGCGCGGCGGACGCCAGGTCCCCGCAGAGGAGGTCCCAATCGGTCCACGCTGATGCCGGGCGGGGCACCGGGAAGACCGGCAGGCCGGCCGTGTGCGCCAGCACGTCCCGTACCGAAGCAGGGGTCTGGAACGACGGCCAATGCCGCGCGATCGGATCGTCCAGGCCGACAAGGCCGCGCTCCACCACCAGCAGCACCGCCGCGGCGATCACCGGCTTTCCGACCGAGTACACGTTGACCAGCGTGTTCGCATCCCACGGCCGGGTCCGCGCGGCGTCGCGCCAGCCCTCCCACAGCTCGACGACCGGCTCGCCGTTCCGCAGCACGGTCAACGCCGAACCGCCGCGCGGATCCTCCGCGAACGCGTCCCGCACCGGCTCGCAGCCCGGGGCCACGCGGCCGTCGATCTTAAGATCCGCTGACATCTGCGCACCTTAGCCGTCGGGGGTGCGAGGCTGTCCCCCATGGGCGAAGCGCAGCAAGCGGACGTGGTGGTCGTCGGTCTGGGGGTCGGTGGCGAGGAGGTCGGCGGGCGGCTGGCCGAGGCCGGCCTGGCGGTGGTCGGCATCGAGCACACGCTGGTCGGCGGCGAATGCCCCTACTGGGGCTGCATCCCGACCAAGATGATGACTCGCGCCGGTAACGCGCTCGCCGAAGCGGGGCGGATCCCCGGCCTGGCGGGCACGTCGACCGTGCAGCCCGATTGGGCGCCGGTCGCCCGTCGCATCCGCGACGAGGCCACCGACAGCTGGGACGACAAGGTCGCGGTCGATCGCTTCACGGGCAAGGGCGGACGGTTCGTCCGCGGGCGGGCCACCGTCGTCGGTCCGGGTCGGGTCAAGGTCGAGGATCAGGAGTACGCCGCCAGCCGCGGTCTCGTCATCGCCACCGGGACCGCCGCGGTGATCCCGCCCATCGAAGGGCTCGCGGGTACGCCGTACTGGACGAACCGTGAGGCCGTCGAGGCCGCGTCCCTTCCGTCGACCTTGCTGGTGCTCGGCGGAGGGGCGATCGGTCTTGAGCTTTCCCAAGTCATGGCCCGGTTCGGCGTAGCCGTCACGATCATCGAGAGCAGCGACAAGTTGATCGCGATGGAGGAGCCGGAGTCGTCGGAGGTCGCCGCCGCCGCTCTCGCCCGCGACGGTGTGAAGTTCCTCACCGGAGTACGCGCACAGCGGGTCTCGTATTCCGGCGAGATGTTCACGGTTTCCCTCTCCGACGACTCGACCGTCACCGGAGAGAAGCTGCTGATCGCCACCGGCCGGGCGGCACGCCTCGGTGACCTCGGTCTGGAGAGGATCGGGCTCGACCCGTCCGCCCGGTTCCTGAAGACCGACGACCAGATGCGGGCGGGGGACAAGGTCTGGGGCGTCGGCGACGTTACCGGCAACGGCAACTTCACCCACATGGCAATGTACGAGGCCGACATCGCGGTCCGCGACATCCTCGGGCAGGGTGGCCCCGGCGCGGACTACCGGGCGCGACCCCGCGTCACGTTCATCGATCCGGAGATCGGCGCGGTCGGCATGACCGAGAAGCAGGCCCGCGAGTCGGGCATCGACGTGCAGATCGGCTTCGTCAAGGGCTCGTACACATCGCGCGGCTTCATCCATGGCCCGGGTAACGAGGGCTTCATCAAGGTGATCGCGGACCGTTCCCGTGGCGTCCTTGTCGGCGCGACGTCGGCCGGTCCGGCGGGCGGGGAGGTGCTGGGCGCTCTGTCACTGGCGGTCCATGCCGAGATCCCGGTGTCCACCCTCCTCAGCACGATCTGGGCGTACCCGACGTTCCACCGCGGTATCGGCGACGCCCTCAAGACCCTCCGCTAATTCCGTCCATTGCGATCGTGCGCGGGCGCCGGACCACCACGATTCGCGCCGGACGGGATGGGAATCGCCGCCGTGATGGTGGTGCCCGACGCGCCGGTTACGACGCGGACGGCGGCTAGGCGGCGGACGATCCAGAGACCCCGACCGCCCGGTACCTGAGGTGACGGCAGGTCGTCGCCACGGCCGGCCCCGTCGGCGAGGCCCGGGCCAGAGTCGGTGACGCGGCACATGATCCGGTCGGCGTCGCTCCAGAGGTGAAGCCGTCCGGTGCCCCCGCCGTGGCGTACCGCATTGCTCGAGAGCTCGTGGGCGATTAGGACGACGTCGTAGACGGCCTCGCCGGCGCCGAGCGCCGCCGCATGTGCGGCCACGGCCGCGCGCAGCCGGAACAGGCTGCCGGCGTCGAACGCCTGGTCCAGCACGGGCGGCCCCGGGCGCCGAGCTTGCGGCATGCCCGCGGCCGCACCCGCTACGCCCTCTCGCCGTCGCGGCGGCGGCGTCCAAGCGGCGTGCACGGGATCAGCGTCCGTCACGGCGCACCATGATCGTCAATTGCGTGACCTGGGCCGCGCCGGCAACCGCGAGCGTGCGATCGATCGGTGTGGTGCAGACCACCACCATCCGGCGGGACGCCGGAAGGTTCGCGGCCGCCCGCAGGATCACCGCCGCCGCGCCGGCGTCGATGAAGCGCAGGTGGCTGAGGTTCAGGTGTACGTCGTGATCCAGCCGGACGGCTTCGGCGAGCGCGTCGCTCAGCACGTCCGCCCGGGTGTAGTCCAGCTCGCCCGCCACGCGCACCCCCGGCGGAACGTGCTGCCGGCAGATCCGCAGCGTCGGGTCCTCGTAGTAGACGGTGGCGGCGACCGTACGGGGATGAACTCGGGTGGCGTACGCGAGCGTGACCGGGTCGAAAGTCTCGCGGTCGTACTCACAGATCGCCGTGAGCTTGCCCTCGGCGAACAGCTTGCCCACCTCGGACTCGAACGCCAGCAACTGCTCGGCGTTCGCCTGGGGTCGGGCGGCCCAGCACATGTCCGCGGTGATGCGCAGGCCGCGGCGGCCCTCGACCTGCGCGCGCGCCATCTCGCCGGCCAGCCGCTTCACCATGGCGACCGCGTCCGGCCCGGCATCGTCGCCCCAGAACTGCTTGGTCGGTACGACGCACACCTGCCGCTCGGCGACCAGGACGTCGCGTTCGCGCAGGTCATCCTCGATGCCGGTGGCGTCGGTGAAGCAAATGACCTTGTCACCGCACTCGAGGCCGGCGGAGACGAACGCGGCCAGAATGTCCAGCCGCTCCTCGGCGTCGGAGAACGTCACACACGCATGGTCGCCCCGCTCGAGCCGGTTGACGGGTATTGCGACTGCCACGATCCCCTCCTGTCGCCGCCGGACATGTACCCGATGCGGTCCCGGCTCATGCTGGTTTAGCGGCCCGACCCGAGGGAACGGGCGAGTCATGTTGCGGCAGATGCTCTCCCGGCTCGAACGTACCCGCGCCCTCGACGGCGTCAGCGACAAGCTTCAGGGCGCGGTGCAGGTCGCCGCGCAGCCGCAGGCCGTCGAGGACCTACTGCACGGCGTGTGGCTCGGCCACCCGCTGCATCCGGCGCTGGTCCAGTTGCCGATCGGCGCGTTCGTGTCGGCGGCCGTGCTCGATCTGGTTCCCGGTGGCCGCAAGGGGGCGACCACGCTGATTGCGGTCGGTACGGCGAGCGCCACGCCCGCGATCGCCGCGGGTCTGGTCGACTGGTCCCAGATGACGAAGGACCGCCGGCGCGTCGGCCTCGTCCACGCGACGGCTAATGCCGTGGCCTTGGGCTTCTACGTCGGCTCGTTGCTGGCCCGACTGTCCGGACGGCCGGCACGGGGCCGGGCACTGGCCTTCGCCGGGCTCTCGATGGCGAGCGCCGGAGCCTACCTTGGCGGCCACCTCGCGTACTCGCAGGGCGGTGGCATGAACCATGCCGCGCCCGAGGTCGCCCGCCTGCCCGAGGATTGGACCGCGGTGGCGCAACTGGCCGAGCTGGCGGAGGGGAAGACGATAGTACGCAAGATCGACGATGTCCCGATCCTGTTGTACCGGGATGGTCAGCGGGTGACGGCGCTGATCGAGCGCTGTGCCCATGAGACGGGGCCGCTGGGCGAGGGCGAGATCGTCGGGACCGGGGCGGACGCGTGCGTCGTGTGTCCGTGGCATGGCAGTACGTTCAGGTTGAGTGATGGCGTGGTGGTGCACGGTCCCGCCGCGAACGACCAGCCCGTGCTCCGCTCGCGCGTACGGGCCGGAGTGGTCGAGGTGGCACAGCCCTGAGCTGCGGTTTTACGAGGCGCCAGGCCCGATTTGGAAGCAGCGAAGCGACCTAGTAGTCTTCTACGTCGGCAGGGAAACGGGCGCGCGCGCGGCATGACCGCGGCGGCCGTCCTGCCAAGCCTTCAACTTCGAGTCCGCGGCGACGCCGCGTGCTCGGCGGTTGGGCGTACTGGGTCAGACAGGAACTAACCGGGAGATTCCGGTTGACAGGGCCGAGACGACACAGTAAAGTTGAACGAGTGCCCCGAGAGCGGGCCGCCCGGACGGGTGGCTGGCTCGCGGTGTGTGGTTGTTCTTTGAGAACTCAACAGGGTGCTTGATAAGCCAGTGCCAAGTTTTGTTTTACCCCGTGGCCCCTTTTGTTGGGGTTGGGGATTCCTTTGGCAGCTTTTGTTGTCAGGATTTCTCTGGTTTTTGTTGGAGAGTTTGATCCTGGCTCAGGACGAACGCTGGCGGCGTGCTTAACACATGCAAGTCGAGCGGAAAGGCCCCTTTTGGGGGTACTCGAGCGGCGAACGGGTGAGTAACACGTGAGTAACCTGCCCCAGTCTTTGGGATAACCCTCGGAAACGGGGGCTAATACCGGATGTGCACGCGCTCTCGCATGGGGGTGTGTGGAAAGTTTTTCGGTCTG
>DASYTU010000266.1:0-1924 GCA_036001925.1 Actinoplanes sp. | reverse complement strand
CGTCCGGGGCGACGTAGCGAGATCAAGCTCGCGGGGATGCCGCGGGAATGCAGTACACGCCCGGCTATCGCCCAGCGGAGCCCCTTCGCGTCCAAATCACCCCCGCTACGACACTGACCGGCGATCTCTTCACCGACCCTTGCCACGAACGGCTGGGGCGCGCCGGAGCCGACGCGGTGGCTTAACCCCTTCGGTGTGCTGGGCGCGGCTTGTGCCGTGTTGGTCCCAGGCGTCGCCAGGGGACGTGGCTCAGCTCCACCCGTGGGTCGCACCGCCCGCGATGCTGATGATGACCTTCCCGTGGGCGTGACCGGTGCCGTAGTAGCGGAGGGCATCGGCGACCTGCGCCAACGGGAACGTCCGGTCGATGACCGGTGTGACCTTCCCGACGTCGACGAGCTCCATCAACGCAGCGAGGTCGTCCCGAGTCGCCGGAGCGGCCATCGGACGGAGCCGTTGCGAGACGAACGGTGACAGGACCATGGCCTGGGCCGCGCGCTGGAGGTAGCGGCCGATCCAGCGGCCGCCGCCCTTGTTGCTGTTCGTGAGCAGGATCCCCGTGCCGCTGAGCGCCCGCCGCAGCTCCGACGGTGAGCGGTTGCCGACGTTGTCGAGAATGACGTCGTACCGCCGGCCGGTGCGGGTGAAGTCCTCGGCGGTGTAGTCGATGACATGATCGGCACCGATCGACCGCAGCAGCGCGACGCTCGCGGCACTGCAGACGCCGGTCACCTCGGCGCCCATGCCCTTGGCGATCTGGACGGCGAAGGTGCCCACCCCACCCGCCGCCCCGTTGACCAGCACCGACTGGCCCGGCTGGAGCCGCGCGACATCACGGATGGCCTTCAGCGCTGTCGTCCCGACCACCGGCATGGCGGCCGCCTGCTCGAACGTCACGCGGGCCGGCTTTTCGACCAGCGCCGGAGTGGGGACCGACACGTACTCTGCGAAGCCACCCCGCCGGACCTCGGCCGTGACCTCGTCGCCCACACGGAACAGGGTCGCTCCGGTGCCGGCAGCCTCCACCCGCCCGGCGATCGCCAGCCCGAGGATGGGGTCTCGTGGTCGCCGCAGCCCGATCATCGGCCGCAGGATGTACGGCGTCCCGTGCATGAAGTCCCAGTCGCCCGGATTGACGGCGGCCGCCACCACCTGCACGAGCACCTCGCCGGCATTCGCCGTCGGCCGGTCGACCTCGGTCAGCTCGAGCACGTCGGGCGGGCCGTACCGGCGGTAGACGATCGCCCGCATCTTCCCCCGACGGGGGGTTGGAGACTTTGGCTGGTCGTCCTGGGCGTGGCTGGCAGACATTCCCGATGCTCCTTGACTGCTCAGCGGCCGAGTCGGCGCCTAAACCCCAGGGCCAATCCGTTTGCCGAGGTCCTCCGAGGCGTCGGCCACGGTACTCGGGTCGGCCGACCCGACCTGGCACGTCCGCAATGCGGCAATGGAATCCGGCCCTCGGTCGACGAACATCACACGATGACTATATGTGCGAGTTCTGAACTACGGCTGGTGGTCGGCAGCGACGCGACTGGCGCGCTCTTTCCTGGACGGCTGCTTCTTCCGCGGACTCCAGGGGTCGCAGCGACGTAGGCGTCGAGACGTATGGCTCACCACACCGCGGGTGTTATCTGGCGACCGTCAGGCGGGGCGGATGTTCTGGTTCAGGCGAAAGACGTTCTCTGGATCGTACCGGCGCTTGACGGCCTGGAGGCGCGCGTAGCGCTGCTCGCCGTAGGCCTCGCGCACACGCCGCTCTCCCTCCTCCATCAGCCAGTTCACGTAGACGCCGGCATGGTGCGGAGCGAGGGCGGTCCAGCAATCGCCTGCCCAATCACGCTCCTGCTCGAACCCAACCGCCGAGTCGGTGGCACCCAGGATGTCGACGAGGTATCCGCTCGAGCGGCCGCCGAACGGGGTC
>DASYTU010000265.1:0-6262 GCA_036001925.1 Actinoplanes sp. | reverse complement strand
ATCCACGACGCCGGCCGACGCCTCGAAGGCCAAGTACCGCCTGGACCCGGCCGTCGCCGACCACATCAGCAAGCAGGCCACCGAGATGCTCGCCGACTACCCGCTGTACCCCACGGTCGATCTGGGTTGATCCTCGTTTTGTGCCCCTGCCTCAAGGCCAAGATCAAAATCTTCCCGCGCGGCGCCCGTCGTGCTCGAGATCGTCGCTCCCGCCGAGCACGGGCACGGCCATCCACTCGCTAGCGCTCGTGAGCGGATAGCCGTGCCCTGCCAGGTCCGTGCGCCCAATCCGCCAGGTCGCCCCCTCGCCTGGTTGATCATGGGGTTAGCGCGCCTATATGTCCGATCTGTCGCGTACTAACCCCATGATCAACTGGGTCCGCGGCCGGATCCGTCAGGGGCGCGGGAGTCGGTGCAGCTTCACCTCGGTGAGGTGGGTGTCTTCTATGGATGCCGTCATATAAGTGGCGAAGGGCTGGCGGCGGCGGTCCGTCGGGGAGCCAGGATTGAGCAGGCGCAGGCCGGACGGGGCGGTGGTGTCCCACGGGATGTGGGAGTGACCGAACACCAGCACGTCCGTGTCCGGGAACCGGGCCGCGCAGCGCACCTCGCGGCCGGCCGCCTGGCCCGTCTCGTGGACGACGGCCAGCCGGACGCCGTCCAGGTCGGCTCGCGCGATCTCCGGCAGGCGAGCCCGCAGCGCCGGACCGTCGTTGTTGCCGTAGCAGCCGATCAGCCTGGTCGCGCGGGCCTCGAGGGCATCCAGCATCCCGACGCCTACCCAGTCGCCCGCGTGCACGACCACGTCGGCGGCGTCCACTGCCGTCCAGAGCTCGCGGGGAATGTCGCGAGCGCGCCGCGGCACGTGGGTGTCGGCCATCAGCACGAGTCGCACGCGCCGAGCCTAGGCGTCGCACCGCCTAGGTGTGGGCTTTGGTGGCCCGCTCCCACCCCGGTACGTCGGACGGCTCGCGGTCGGTGGGTCCCACGTAGTCGGCCGACGGGCGGATGATCTTGCGAAGACGTTTCTGCTCGAGGATGTGGGCGCTCCAGCCCGCCGTCCGGGCGCAGGCGAACATCGCCGTGAACATGTCCGCCGGTACCTGGGCGAAGTCGAGCACGATGGCGGCCCAGAATTCGACGTTGGTCTCCAAGACGCGGTCCGGCTTACGTTCCCGGAGTTCCGCCAGCGCCGCCTTCTCGAGCGCGAGCGCCACCGCGTACCTCGGTGCGCCCAACTCCTTCGCCGCCGCGCGGAGGATACGGGCCCGCGGGTCCTCGGCGCGGTAGATGGCATGGCCGAAGCCCATCAGGCGCCGGCCGCTGTCGAGGACCTTCTTCACGTACGCCCGCGGATCCTCGCCCTTCTCCACGGCCTCGACCATGCCGAGTGCCCGCGCAGGGGCACCGCCGTGCAACGGCCCGGACAGGGCTCCGACCGCGGCCGACAAGCAGGCCGCCACGTCGGCGCCGGTGCTGGCGACGACGCGGGCCGTGAACGTCGAGGCGTTCATGCCGTGTTCGGCGGCGCAGATCCAGTACCGGTCGATCGCCTCGACCTGCCGGGGATCGGGCTCGCCGTGCCACCGGATCATGAAGCGTTCAGTGACACTTCGCCCTTCGTCGACCCGGCGCTGTGGCACGGCCGGCAGGCGCATTCCCCTGGCGGCCTGAGCCACGAAGGACAACATCATCACCGATGTCCGGGCGAGTTCCTCGCGCGCCTGATCGTCGTCGATGTCGATGAGATCCCGCAGACCCCAGTACGGCGCCATCATGGCGGCGGCCGCCTGCACGTCTACCCGGACGCTGCCGGAATGCACCGGCAACGGGAACGGCTCGGCCGCGGGGATGCCGTTTTCGAACGTGCCGTCGACCAGCAGCCCCCACACGTCGCCGAAGGAGACGCGGCCGACCAGTTTCTCGATGTTGACGCCGCGGTACCGCAGCGAGCCACCGGCGCGATCCGGCTCCGCGATCTCGGTATCGAACGCGACGACGTCCGCCAGTCCAGGCTTGACAGTCAGCATGCCCTCAATGTCCGATCCGCGAGACATGTTGTCAACATTGATTGAATCAATATGAGAGCATCAACACATGCTGACCACCGCCGAGGTCGCCCGTCGCTTGGGCGTGAAGCCCGCCACCGTGTACGCGTACGTCAGCCGCGGTCTGCTGAGCAGCGAGCGCAATGCGGACGGCAAGGGCAGCCTCTTCGCGGAGGCCGACGTGGAGGCGTTCGCCACCGGACGCCGCCGCACGGCACCGGCTGGCGAGACGCCGGCGATCCACACCGGCCTGACGCTGATCCACAACGGGCGCCTGTCCTATCGCGGGCACGATGCGTGTGAGCTGGCCCGCGACCGCTCGTACGAGTCGGTCGTGACGCTGCTCTGGACCGGCGAGCCGCGGCACGTGCCGCTGGAGGCGCTGGCCGAGCTGCGCGAGCTGGGCGAGGCGGTGACGGCGCCGCTCCCGGCCGCCGCTCGCTTGACGGACCGGCTGCGCGTGATCTGCGCGGCGGCGGCCGCCGCGGACCCACTGCGGTTCGACGCCGCGCCCCAAGCCGTCATCGCCACCGGCCGGACGCTGCTGGCCACCATGGTGGAGGCGCTCCCGATGCGGGAGGCGCCAACACAGCTCGGTGGCCACGACTCTCCCAGCTCGCTCCGCTCCAATCACCAGCGCGGCGGCCCGCTGCGAGACTCGCGTCGGGTAGATCTCCAGGAGGGCGGCGGACGCGGTGGGCTCGGCGGCTCGCGTCGGGTAGATCTTCAGGACGGCGATGGGCGCAGTCCGCTCGGCGACTCGCTTCGTGCCGATCCCCAGGAGGGCGATGGACGCGGTCCGTTCGGCGGCTCTCGTCGTGTCGATGTTCCGCAGGGTGGCGCTGGCGGCCGAGTCGAAGTCGACCGGCGTTTCCCGTTCGCCGGCACACTCTGGCCACGCCTCACCGCCGCCGCGCCGGCACCGGGCGACCTCGCCGCCCTGAACGCGGCGCTCGTCCTGCTCGCCGATCACGACATCGCCGCCTCGACGCTGGCGGCCCGGGTGGCCGCATCCACCCGCGCGCACCCGTACGCGGTGGTCGGCGCGGGGCTGGCCGCCTTGGACGGGCCGCTGCACGGCGCCGCGAGCGGGCTGGCATACGCGATGCTCAGCGATGCGGTGAGGTCCGGGGATCCGGTTCACGCGATCTCCGACCGGCTGCGCGTCGACGGGGTCATCCCGGGGTTCGGCCACCCGCTCTATCCGGATGGCGACCCGCGCGCCGTCACGCTGCTTGGGCTGCTGCGCGACGATCCGGCGCGCGCGATCATCGACGCGGTCGCCGCCGCGGTGAGTCGCCGATCCGGAGCCGCTCCCAACATCGACTTCGCGATCGCGGCGTTCGCGCTGTTGTTCGGCATGGGCCCAGACGCCGGCGAGACGATCTTCGCGGTGGCCCGGACGGCAGGATGGATCGCCCACGCATTGGAGGAGTACAGCGACCGGCCGAGCCGCTTCCGGCCCAGCGGCCGCTACGCCGGCCGCGCACCGGGGGCCTAGCGAAGGCGATCTACGGGGCACCGCGTGGCTCGTTCGGCGCGTGTCGTCGCTGCTCGGGTGCGCAACGATCTGCGCGGCTTGCTGAGCGAAGGGAACACACCGCCAGCCACGCGGCGGAGAACCGTGTGGCCAGCCACGTGGCTTGCTCTGCGCGGCCCGCTCCTGTGCCCGCCGACCTGATCGGACGGGGCTCCGCTGCGATGCGATCTGAGGAAGCGCTTCCCCGAGATCCATTCCCTTAGGTCCATATGTCTATTACGGCAGTATTTCTCGTTCTGTGTTCCTGATGCGACTGCGGGCAGTTCGCACACGAGCCCGCACTCGGACATCCCCTGCTCGCGGGCGGTCGGAGGATGGAAAAAGTGTTATCTAGCAACCCATTAACGATTGCCTCACCCTTTGACAGCTTGTTAACAGCGAACATACGGTCACCTCGGGGAGCGCTCTCCCACCAATGTGGAGAAACGCTCACCCCTGGTTTAAGTCGTCCCCCGCGCTTTCCCCATGCCCAAGGAGAAGCAATGACCATCCCCGCTCCTTCCGCAGCCCCGCCGACGAGAGGCAGGCGGTGGCGGCTCGGCGCCATCGGCAGCCTCATCGTCGCCGTCGTCGCGAGCTACGGCGTGGCCACGGCGCTGCAGGCCAGCGCCGCCGAGACCCTGCTCTCGCAGGGCAAGCCCGCTACCGCTTCGTCGAGCGAGAACGCCAGTGTCTTCCCCGCATCGGCCGCCGTCGACGGCAACACCGGTACCCGCTGGTCATCGGCGTTCTCCGACCCGCAGTGGCTGCAGGTCGACCTCGGCGCCCCCGCGGACATCACCCGCGTCGCGCTCAACTGGGAGACGGCCGCCGCCAAGGCATTCCAGATCCAGGTCTCGAACGACGCCGCCACCTGGACGTCGATCTACTCCACGACCACGTCGACCGGTGGCAACCAGTCGCTGACCGTTTCCGGCAACGGCCGCTACGTCCGGATGTACGGCACCCAGCGCACCACCCAGTGGGGCTACTCGCTCTGGGAGTTCCAGGTCTTCGGCGGCGGGACGCCCCCGCCCGGCGGTGGCAGCCTCGGGGCGAATGTGATCGTGTTCAACCCCTCGATGTCGACCGGCACGATCCAGAGCCAGGCCGACAGCATCTTCCGCCAGCAGGAGTCGAACCAGTTCGGCACCCAGCGGTACGTCCTGGCGTTCCAGCCGGGCACGTACAACGGGCTGAACATCCAGGTCGGCTTCTACACGTCGGTGCTGGGCCTGGGCCAGAATCCGCAGGACGTCCGGATCAACGGTGACATCACCGTCGACGCCGGCTGGTTCAACGGCAACGCCACGCAGAACTTCTGGCGGTCGGTCGAGAACCTCTCGCTGTATCCCGTGTCGGGTGCGGACCGCTGGGCGGTGTCCCAGGCCGCGCCGTTCCGCCGGATGGACGTGCACGGCGACCTGAACCTGGCGCCGAGCGGCTACGGCTGGGCGTCCGGCGGATACATCGCCGACTCGCGGATCAGTGGCGCCGAGCAGCAGTACTCGCAGCAGCAGTGGTTCACCCGTAACAGCCAGATCGGCTCCAACTCGAATGCGGTGTGGAACCAGATGTTCGTCGGTGTGCAGGGCGCGCCGGCACAGAGCTTCCCGAACCCGCCGTACACCACGATCGGGACCACCCCGGTCATCCGGGAGAAGCCCTACCTCTACCAGTCGGGCGGTGCGTACCAGGTGTTCGTGCCGAACCTGCGGACGAACTCAGCCGGCATCAGCTGGGCGAGCGGCAGCACCCCCGGCACCTCGATCCCGCTGACGCAGTTCTACGTGGCCAAGCCCGGGGACAGCGCGGCGACGATCAACCAGGCGCTGGCGCAGGGCCTCAACCTGATCTTCCAGCCGGGTATCTACCACGTGAACCAGACGATCAACGTCACCCGGGCCAACACGGTCGTCCTCGGCCTTGGCTACGCAACCATCATCCCGGACAACGGGGTCACCCCCATGCAGGTGTCGGACGTGGACGGCGTGAAGATCGCCGGCCTGCTCTTCGACGCCGGGACGACCAACTCGGCGAACCTCCTGGTCATCGGCCCGAACGGCGCGTCGGCCAGCCACGCCGGTAACCCGACGACCGTGCAGGACGTGTTCTTCCGGATCGGCGGCGCCGGCGCCGGCAAGGCCACGAACAGCCTGCTGGTCAACAGCGCCAATACGATCATCGACCACATCTGGGCGTGGCGCGCCGACCATGGCTCGGGCGTCGGCTGGACCGTGAACACCGCGGACAGTGGCCTGATCGTTAACGGCGCCAACGTCACGGCGTACGGCCTGTTCGTCGAGCACTACCAGAAGTACGAAGTGCAATGGAACGGCAACGGTGGGCGGACGTACTTCCTGCAGAACGAGATGCCGTACGACCCGCCGTCCAACGCGGAGTGGCGTTCCGGGGCCAACGGGTACGCGGCGTACAAGATCGCGGACAGCGTGACCAGCCACGAGGCCTGGGCACTGGGCAGCTACTGCTACTTCAACGTCAATCCCTCCATCCACGCGGACCGCGGGTTCGAGGTACCGGTGAATGCGGGGGTGCGGATGCACGACCTGCTGACGGTGTCGCTGGGCGGCTACGGCGTCATCGACCACGTGATCAACAACACCGGCGGCCCGGCCCAGGGCACCGCGACCGTACCGGTTACGGTGGTGAACTTCCCTTAGCCGTACGAAAGGTG
>DASYTU010000264.1:0-6477 GCA_036001925.1 Actinoplanes sp. | reverse complement strand
GCCCGTCGCGGGGTTTGACCAGGGCCAGCACGCGTCCGCAGTGCGGGCAGGGCGGCCGGACGATCTTCGTGGAACCCGCGTCGCAGAGCAGGTCGATGAGGCGGAGCACCGACGGAGCGGGTGCTTCGGCGCCGGCGCCGGTCAACAGTTCGGGCCGGTCCTGCAGCGCCCAGGCGAGCTGTTGGCGTTGCCCGGGCTGGCTCACCGCGGCGGCGACTGTGTCAGCTGGCAGAGCCGGGTCGATGCGGGCGACGATGCCGACCACCGTGCCGGTCGCGTCCTGGCCTTCGGGTCGGCAGGCAACGC
This sequence comes from Actinoplanes sp., assembly GCA_036001925.1. Classification (GTDB taxonomy): domain Bacteria; phylum Actinomycetota; class Actinomycetes; order Mycobacteriales; family Micromonosporaceae; genus Actinoplanes. The sequence continues at coordinate 6,171 of DASYTU010000264.1, read as the reverse complement.
ATCGGGGCCGGCCGTTCCGGTCGCGGGGGTGCACTCGTCGGACCTTGCCGCAGCCGGCGCAGGGCTCGCGGATCGAGCCGCAGACACCGCAGTACCAGTCCTCGCCGCGGCGTTGCAGGGTGCGCAGCTGCTTTCCGCACTCGGTGCACACGGGTGCCGACACTGCGACAGAGCCGGCCGGCCGAACTGGGCACGTTCGACTTCTTCTTCGACGTCGGCTGCTTTCAGGGCCTGACTTCCGAGCAGCGTCTCGGTGAGGGCAGGAGTGTCTCTGCGCTTGCCGCCCCCGGTGCGACCCATTTGATGCTCGCCTTCGGGCCGACCAGTGGGCGTCGCGTCGTGGGCGGCGTGACGAGGGCGGACGTCGAGGCCGCATTCCCGGGCTGGGAGAAGCTCTCGGTCGAGCCCGCGGAGACCGCGGGCCTGGGGTGGCCGCTGACGAAGACAGCGCCGCAGTGGTACCGGCTCCGCCGACAGGCTTAAGTTCGAAACGTTCTGTCATGCCCCTGATGTCGCGCGGCTATCGCTGGCAACGCCGAGGCGTCGGGGGCAAATGTCACGCAGCGCCGCTCGGTCGGTGGCCGCGGGCAGGAGCTGGAAAGGTAGATTCGCCCGAATGCGGGAACACCTGCTGGCACCAGGCGGCGGCCGGAGAGGACAACACATCGAGCAGCGCCCGGGTGCCCGCAGGGTTGTCTTTATGCGTAGGCGAGAGCGCGGCGGTCGCCCGCACCAGTCCGGGGCGGCAGCCTAGTGGAGATCAACGAATCCTGAACAGGAGATGCCGTCTCGAGATGGCCGGCTGAGGCGCGTCGTACAGACCTTTCCGGCGATGAACACCTCCATAGCGGAGCGCATCTCTTGTATGCGGCGGAAGCGGTGCAGATGGTCATCGAGACCGGTCGGCCCGACCGCGGAGGTGGCGCAAGGCGCAACCGGCAGGCGGTCGAGCGGGAGGAAGCCAGCCCCGATTCCTGTGCGGCCAGACCGGTCAGGCAAAATCGGCCGCCGTCATACCGGCCGGATGGCCGGGTGGCCACTGCACAAGCTCGATCCTGTAGCCGTCGGGATCCGTTAGCCATGACGTCCGGATCCCGGGCCCGGGATCCGTCGGAGGCTCGGCCGTGACGCCCCTGGTCGCGAGATCGGCGATCGTGGCTTCGAGATCGTCCACCTGGACGACGAGGTGGTTGACCGCGCCGATGTCCTCAACCGGCCTCGCGGGGTCGTGCACGAGCTCGAGGCTGACGAACGGATCGTCGGGTAGCTTGAGCATGGTCAGGCTGCCGAACTCCGTCTCGGGGACACCGCCCAGCTCGGCGTACCCGAGCGCGGTGTAGAAGGCGAGCGAGCGTTCCAGGTCAGTGACTCGGAGCCCGAGGTGCAGCATGCGCATGCTCGGCACACTAGCCTCCGGAGTCCCGGTCACCGTCCGTGGCCAGCTCCCGCCGGCGTAAACCCGTGTGGCCGGCGCGCCGGCTGGCTGCGCGCCGGGACGGAGCGTTAGCGTCACTCGTCGATCGCCTGCATGTAGTGCCGCCTCGTCTCGGGACTCTGGTGCTCTAGCGCGTACCGCAGCATGGTGCGGGGCATCGTGCCGGCGTACCGGTCGAGGAATCGCAGCAGCCGGGCCGGGTCCCGGTTGCCGGCCTCGCGAATCCACCCGCCGACCGCCTTGCGCACCAGATCCGCGTCGTCGTGGACGAGGATCTCCGCGATGGCGAACGTATCGTCCAGCTCGTCGCGCTTGATGAAGTGGTACGTCGCCACGATGGCCGTGCGGCGCTTCCATTGGCTGTCCGAGCGGGCCAAGCGGTAGAGCGGTTCCCGTGACTTGTCCTGCAGATATCCACCTACCACCGACGGGGCGCAGCGATCGACGAGATCCCAGTTGTCGATCCGGTCGTGCCGGCGCATGTACAGGTCGAAGAGGGCCTGGCGCGCCTCGGCGTCGGTGGTCCGGCGCCGGGCCTGCCAGTCCATGATGCTGACCGCGCCGACCCGTACACCGTGGTCGGCATCGTCGAGCAGCCGTTCGATCTCTCGAACCGGCATGTCGGCCATCTCCTTGGCCAGGGCGAAGATCTCCCGCATCGGAACCCGGCCGCCGGACGCCTGTGCCTCGCCCGCCAGCCGCCGCATGCGACGGCGGAACAGATCAGCCGTCGGGTGAAGGATCGTGCGCATCGTTGGCCTCAGAACGCGTCGCCGGTACGCCAGGACATCTCCTGGAGCGTGAACATGTTCCCGTCCGGATCGACGAACTGCGCGTACCGGACGCCACCCCCGACATCGTCGATCGGGCTGACCTCGACGCCGCGCCCAATCAGCTCGGCCCGCGCCTGCTCGATGTCCGGGACGACGAGGTGGACGCCCTGGACGGTGCCGGGCTTCATCGCGTCCAGCATCGGCAGCCCGCGGCTGAGCACGATCGAGCACGCCGAGCCGGGTGGAGTCAGTTGCACAATGCGGACACCGTCGGCGGGCGTGACGTCGACGTCAACCGCGAACCCGATCGCGTGCGCATAGAAGTCCTTGGCACGATCGATGTCGGTGACGGGAATCGGAACGAGCTCGAGCTTCATCTTCATGGCTGGTCCTTCCGGACGGCATGCGCGATGTGGGTGACACCGGTTTCCTCGACGACGGAGATCGGGCCCTCCAGCTGCACCGGCTTGAGGCCCAGCCCGCTCAAGAACGGTGTCCCGTCGCCGAGCAGCACCGGCACGAGGTCGATGTGCACCTCGTCCAGCAGGCCGGCGTCGAGGCACTGGCGCGCCATCTGGCCGCCGTTGACACCGACGTTCTTGCCTCCGGCGATCTGCCGCGCCTTGGCCACCGCCGCCTCGATGCCACCGGCGACGAAGACGAAATCGTCGTCCTCGACCGGCCGGTCCTCGGGCAGCCGATGGGTGAGTACGACCGTGGTCGCGTTCATCGGATGGCGGCCGCCCCAGCCGTTGGTCATGTCGTACAGGCGCCGGCCGACCAGCAGCGCGCCGGTGGACTCGTAAAGCCTGGCAAGGTGCGCCGCGCTGGCGGCCGACGTACGGACGGTGTAGTCGGGGTTGCCCGTCGGCGTCTCCACGTCGCCGTTGCCGTACCACTGGAAGAGCAGGTCGAAGCCGCTTTCGCCCGGGCCGGCGATGTAGCCGTCGATCGACATCGTGGCGCCTGTGGTGATCTTGCCCATCCGGGGGCTCCTCAGGTTCACGTCGGGTGCTGACGCCCATGGGTCGGAGCCGCCGCGGCGGCCTCGACATCTCCGGAAGAATTTCTTGCGCGGCTCATCCGGGAAGCCCGTACCGGAGGGGGTGTAGGCCACGAGCGCGTACCGAAGGCAGTCACCAGCCGGAAGCGGCCGGCGCGGCACCATTCGTCGGCCATCGCACACTCTTCAAGATGGCGCGCGTCGACTCCGCCAAGTTCCGGTGCCGCACCATCGGCGGTGGATGAGGATGGCTGACGCCGCGCGCGCCGGACTCGCGCTCGAGCTCAGGCTGGCCCTAACCTCGTCCACCTCGGAACCGGAACGGCCGGGCCCGCCGCTGATCGTCCATTCCCACGGACGCGGGCGGAGACTGGATGCCGGCCTCGAGGAGTCGAAACGCGTGGCGGCGATGCTCGGCGTCGAACCCATGACCGACCCCGTGGACCTCGCCGAGGTCGGTGACTGCCTCGGCGCGAGCTCGTTCGTGCATTTCGCCATGGCGTCGCCGATGTGGCTGTTAAGGGAGTGCGGGCGCCGAAGACCGATGCTGCTTACCGGTTCAACGAGCCCGACGGCGGTCCGACGCGGGGCGCTGTTCCCTTATGGGGATGTTCTGCGTGCCCTAGGGGGCACTTCATACCCCCGTCCCGGTTCGAGCCGGTTGACCTGCGCAAACACGCCCAAGGACGCATTTGATCATGCATCCGTGAGGCTTGTTTCCGCGGAGTCGAAAGATGATCAAGGCAGTGACCTGCGGAAATGGCTATAGGCCCTCGCCGCCGCGTGTCGGAGGGGGTACGCGAACCATTTCCCAAGTGGCATCGTGCCGACGCGGCAGATCGAGTTGGCGTTGAGCCGCGGCGGGTGTTTGCGGCCGTGCGTGGCCACCCGGACCGCGCAGTCGCCGGCAGGCGGGTAGACGACGGCGTCGACGCAACACGCGCACCCGCCGGCCGCGTTTGCCGACGGCGCTCGACTCGCCAGCTACCAGCGGTCCGGCCAAGTCAACGCGTCGACAGCGTCGCGGCGGCGCTGCGGGTGCTCCGGGCTAGGCGCGGTAGCCGGCCGGGAGCGGGGTGGGTTGCATGGCGCGGTCCATGCCACGGGCAACGAACTCGGAGACGGCGTGGTGGGCGTGTTGGCGGATGAGCAGGGCGACCTGCGGGTCCGGCGAGGTCTCGGTGACCTCAACGCCGCCCGGGACCTGATTGACCGTCATGGTGATGGCACCGTGGTGCTCGAAGATCTCGCGGAACAGCGGGTCCATCTGCCGGATCGGCCTACCTGTCTCGATGCGGCCCTTCATCTGCTGCACGTGGGTCTGGATGAGCTGCGCCACCGAGGGGTCGTCGCTGGTGGTCCGCGCCCGGATACCACCGTCGATGTCGTCGACCTGGCGGCGGATTGTGTCGTGGCGCACGAGCAGGTCGTGGATGGCCGGCATGTCGGCCATCATCTGGTCGTCCATCATGTGGTCGCCGCTCATCATCCAGCCCGGCATGCCGCCGTCGTCTCCCATCCCGGACCGATCGCGGGGGCGGGCGCAACCGGCGAGGACGCCGCCGGCCGGCGGGGCGAGCAAGGTGAGCGTCAGCAGACGGCCGAGTGCGGTGCGCCGGTCGATCCGCCCGGGTGGGTAAGGCCCTTGGACGTGGTCGTTTGTGGTCATGGTGACGTCCTTCCTCCGGCCTTCCACCCCTGCGGTTCGTCGTGGGCCTGCGGCTGGCCGATGTCGGCGGCGGTCTGCCCGCCCTCAACACGCCGAGACCCGAGAGGATCGCCACTCCCGGCGCAGGCCGTAGATCACAAACGCCACACCGGCGGCGACCAGGATCGGCTCGATGACGTTCGCCTCCGGTCCGGCGGTGACCCGGTGCAGCCGAAAGATCCAGTGGACGACGACGATGTCGAGACTGAGGAAGACGCCGACCGCGACGAGGAACCCGTGAAAGAACGAGGACGAGCCGAGGCGTTTCGCCAGTACGAGGGCGCCGATGAGGATCGCCACCGCGAGGAGCACCACCGCGACCCGGCCCGTCATCGTGTGCGGCACCGGCGCCTGGAACGCCAGCGTCGCCGGTATCGGCTGATCGCAGCAGCCCATGATTACCTCCCGCTTGTTAGGCGAGGCCCGGCACGCCGGGCCGGCGGGGTGATCGGTCCGCGGTGAGAGCTCGGTCGACGGCGGCCTCGATGTGGATGCGGGTGGTCGGGAACACCGACACCGGGCTGTCGTGCGGCCCGATCAGGAGCTCGATTTCGGTGCACCCCAGCACGACGCCCTGCGCCCCAGCGGCCACGAGACGGTCGATGACACCGGCGTACGCCTTTCGCGATGCCTCGGACACGACGCCGACGACCAACTCGTCGTAGATCACCGCGTGCACCACGGCCCGATCGGCCGCCTCCGGGACGATCACGGTCAGCCCGTGCGAGGCCAACCGGTCCCGGTAGAAGTCCTGCTCCATGGTGAACGCCGTGCCCAGCAGCCCCACGGTACGCACACCCGCGCGGAGCACCGCGGCGGCCGTCACGTCCGCGATGTGCAGCAGCGGGATGCGCACAGCGGCGGCGACCTGGTCGGCCACCCGGTGCATCGTGTTGGTGCACAACAGCAGCAGGTCGGCCCCGGCCGCCTCCACCTGCGCCGCCGCACCGGCCAGCCGGACACCGGCCTCGTCCCAGGCGCCGCTTGCCTGCAGCGGTTCGATGTCGGCGAAGTCGACCGACACCAGCACACAGCGGGCCGAGTGCAGCCCGCCCAGGCGTTGCCGTACCAGCTCGTTGGCCAGCCGGTAGTACGCGGCGCTGCTTTCCCAGCTCATCCCGCCGAGCATCCCGATGGTCAACACCCAGCCCCCTCCTCTCCAGCGCCCCGACGGCGGCGCAGCCGATAGCACCGATCGGATCTACCGGCGCACGTGCGGCCTGCGGCTGCCCGGCGGCTACGACGGTGTGCC
>DASYTU010000263.1:0-17723 GCA_036001925.1 Actinoplanes sp. | reverse complement strand
TGCCTGTCCGGCGGCTACGACCCCAGCCGCTGGCACGGCTGGGGCGACCGCGGCGACGCGGTGTACTTCAACACCCCGCTGGACTACGTGCCGCACCTGCACGGCGAGCACCTCGACTGGCTGCGGTCGACGGTGTTCCTGCTGCTCGTCTGCGGGCAGGGCATGTGGGAGGACACGACGGGCTCGCTGGAGAGCACCCGGGCGCTCGCCGCCGCGCTGGCCGACAAGGGCATCCCGCACGAGCTGGACCTCTGGGGTCACGACGTGGCCCACGACTGGCCGTGGTGGCGGCGGCAGTTCGCCCACCACCTGCCCCGGTTCTGCTGACGGTCAGGATCGTCGGCCCAGTGTCGCCAGCAGCAAAGCCTCCGCGAGGCATGCACGTTCGAAGTCGCCCAGGTGCAGGCTCTCGTTGGCGCCGTGCGCGCGCGTGTCCGGGTCCTCCACGCCGGTGATCAGGATCTCGGCGTCCGGGAACGCCCGGGCCATCGTCGTGACGAAGGAGATCGACCCGCCGACGCCGATCTCGACCGGGCGGACCCCCCAGGCCTCGGCCAGCGCCGCTCGGGCCGCCGCGTAGGCCGGGCCGTCGGTGCGGGCGGCGAACGACTCGACCGCGCTGCCGGCGGACACCGTGACCGAGGCTCCCCAGGGCGCGTGCGCGCGCAGGTGCGCGACCAGGGCGTCGCGCGCCGCCGGGCCGTCGTCGCCGGGGGCGATCCGCAGCGAGACCTTGGCCCGCGCCGACGGGACTAGCGTCAACGCGGCGGAATCGACGGCGGGTGCGTCGATGCCGACGACGGACACCGCGGGACCGGCCCACAGCCGGGACGTGATGCTGCCGGTGCCGAGCAGCCGTACGCCGTCAAGCACGCCCGCGTCGGCCCGCAACCGCTCGTCGGTCAGGTCGAGCGGGTCCGCCGTGCCCCGGTGCAGACCGGCGACGGCCACGTCGCCGCGCTCGTCGTGCAGCGTGGCCAGCAGCTGGACGAGGGTGGTCAGCGCATCCGGTACAGGCCCGCCGTAGACGCCGTTGTGCACGGCGTGCCGCAGCGTCCGCACCTCGACCACGGCGGCGACGCCGCCGCGCAGGGTGGTGGTCAGCGCCGGCACGCCGACCCGCCAGTTCGTCGAGTCGGCGATCACGACGACGTCGGCGGCAAGCCGGTCGCGGTGGGCGTCGAGGATCCGGCCCAGCGTCGGCGAGCCGATCTCCTCCTCGCCGTCGACCAGCACGGTCACACCGACGCCGAGATCGTCGCCGAGCGCGCGCAGCGCCGCCAGGTGCAGCGCGATGCCGGCCTTGTCGTCGGCCGCGCCTCGGCCGAACAGCCGGCCACCCCGCTCCACCGGCTGGAACGGGTCGCTGTCCCAGTCCGCCCGGTCGCCGGCCGGTTGGACGTCGTGATGGGCGTACAGCAGCACGGTCGGTGTTTCCGCCGGTGCCGGCCGCCGGGCGAGCACGGCCGGCTGCCCGCCGTCGACCTGGACCACGTCGACGTCCATGCCGACCGGCGCCAGGAGCCGCGAGACGGCCTGAGCGCTCGCGCGCATCGCCTCGGAGGCCGTCGGGTCGGCCGAGACCGACGGGATCCGGACCAGCGACTCCAAATCGGCCCGGATGCCGGGCAGCACCCGGGCGACGGCGGTGCGCAGGGCGTCGGCGGAGGCCATGTCAGCCGGCGTACATCCGCAGGTCGGACGCGAACCGCTCGGTCATCTCGATCACCCGCTGGAGCTCAGGGTGCCGCACGATGATCGTGCCGTCGCTGATGATGGTCGCCAGCCAGTCCCGCCGCTGCGCGCCGACCGGCAGCAGGTCGACCAGCACCACCGAGTCGCCGTACTCGGCGAGCAGCTTTTTCAGCCCTTCCACCCGGGTGATCGCGCCGGCGCCCTGCGCCCGTTTGAAGATCGCGCCGGCGTTGTAGCGGCGCTCCAGCGGCCGGGAGAGCCGGCCGTGCACGACCGCCTCGGCCCATGCGACGTACACGTCGCCGTCGGTCGCATAGTTCATCAGGTCGGCCACCCGGGCGCCGGCCACTCGCGCGCCGATCTCGCCGAAGACCGCCTCGCCGTCATCCGTGCGGTACCACTCCATGTGGGTGAAGCCGGTCGTGAAGCCCAGCGCCGCGATGACCGCGGCGCCCATCTGCCGGCCGGCCTGCAGATCCGGCACCGTGAGGTCGCGCAGCGAGATCGACACCGGGCTGATCCACTCGTGCATTTTCATCTGCAGCGGACGGGGGCGGTACCAGAGCATGTGTTCGAAGAGGACGGACCCGTCCGCGCAGATGGTGTCGTACGTGAACTCCTCGCCGTCGATGAACTCCTCCACGCTCACCTCGGGCACGTGCCGCAGCACCGGCAGCACAGTGGACAGCTCCGTGGGGCCGTCGATCCGGTAGGTGTCCGCCGAGCCTGCGCCGGCGATCGGCTTGACGATCAGCGGGTAGCCGATGCGCTCGGCGGCCTCCCACACCCCGGCGACGCTGGTCGCGCTGGCGTGCCGCGGGGTGCGGATGCCGGCGGCGTCGATCGCCTGCTTCATGTGTTCCTTGTCGCGGAACGGCACGGTCTGCGCGACCGACAGGCCGGGCAGCCCGAACGACTCCCGGATCCGCGCCGCCAGGATCATGTACGGCTCCCAGAGGCACTCCACCTGCTCGATCCGGGCGTGCCGGGCGAGGCCGTGCAGGGCCGCCAGCACCGCGTTCTCGTCGGCCAGCGAGACGTGCTCGTAGTGCGCCAGGGAATCCCGGGCCGCCGCCGGCAGCTCGGACGGCGGCTGGTCGCCGACGCCGATCACCGTCGCGCCGACCGCGGACAGCGCCCGGGTGAAGTAGGCCATCTCGGCCGGATAGCCCGGCGACAGCATCACGACGTTCATTCGTGCTCCACCAGCTCGACGCGGATTCCGGTGATGATGCGGCGCAGCGCGTCCCGTACGACCTCGGTGTCCGGGTCGCGGACGATGACGTACCCCTCTCCTTCGTAGCTCGACGACGCCGGCTGCCCGGGCTGCGGCAGCCTCGCCTCGACGACGAGGTGACCGAGCTCGGATTGCAGCTTCTCCACCCCGTGCACGGCGCGGACCCGGCCGCGGCCCTGGCCCCGCAGGTACGCCGTGCCGGCGGCGTACCGGCGCTCGGGCGGATCGAACCGGTCGAGCAGCATCAGCTCGGACCAGACCCGATAGAAGTCGACGTCGTGGACGTATCCCAGCATCGACGTGAGCTGGGCCCCGGGTGGGCGGGCCCCGACCTCGGAGACCGCCACTGACCCGTCGGGGCGGCGGAACCATTCCATGTGGGTCAGGGCGTCGCGCACGCCGAGCGCACGCAGCGCCGCCGGCCCGACCGTCCAGATGCCGTCGTAGGCCGGATCGCTCATCTCCCGGGGCAGCAGCACGGTCCACTGGATCCAGGGGTTGCGCAGCACCTCCAGCGGCGGCGGCTGGTAATCAGACACCGACGACCAGACCGTCTGGCCGCCGACCGTGACGCTCTCGAACGTGTGTTCCGCGCCGACCAGGAACTCCTCGAGCAGGCCGGGCGCGTCCGCGCGGGGCGGGGTCGCCGTGAGCCAACTCACCAGGGCGTAGGCGTCGTCGAGCCGGTAGGTCGCCTGCGCCCCGGCCCCGGCCGGCGGCTTGGCCACCAACGGGAACCCGACCTCGTTCGCGAACGCCAGCGCCTCGTCGGAGGTCGTGACGAGCTGGTGCCGGGCGCACGGCACGCCCGCGGCGCGCAGCACCGTCTTCATCCGGGCCTTGTCCCGCACGTTGAGCGCGGTCTGCACGTCCATGCCCTCGATGCCCAACGCCTCGCGCACCTGGGCCAGCGGCACCTGCAGCTGCTCCAGCGCGCCGACCAGGCGTTCCACCGGTCCTATCTGGCGGCTCAGGCCGGTCACCGCCTCGGCGATCTGGCGCGGGTCGAGCGCATCGTCGACCCGCCAGTGCCCGTCCAGACGTTCCTTGAGCACGGGCGCCAACCGCTCCGCCGGCTCGGACGTGACGACCGCGAGCCGGACGTCGGGCAGCGCGGCCGCGGTCGCGACGAACCGGGTCGTGGCCTCGAGCAGGAAAGGCGCGACGAACGCAGCGACGACCACAACCGGACGCTACCCGTCCTCGGCGCCGCGCGCTGGCCAAACGCCGGTGACGTCCGCCGAGGCTTACTTTCGGCCCCCGCGGGTAGCATGCGGATGGTGAATATCGTCCTGGTCGAGCCGGCGTTCCCGCCGACGCAGCGCCACTTCGCCCGCGCCCTGGCGGAGGTCGGCGCGACGGTGATCGGGATCGGCGAACGCCCCACCGATGCCCTCGACGACCAGCTCAAGAGCTGGATGGCGCACTACCACCAGGTCTCCAACGTGACCGATGTCGGCATGATGACCGACGCCGTCCGGTGGATCCAGGGACTCCTCTGGGTCGACCGGCTGGAGGCCACCATCGAGGCACACACGCTGGCCGCCGCGCAGGTACGCGAGAACTGCACGATCCCGGGCACGTCGGTGCGCACGGCCTGGCTCTGCCGCGACAAGCCGTCGATGAAGGAGGCGCTGCGGGAGGCCGGAGTGCCGACGGCGGCCTCGACCGCCGCGGAGAACGCCGCCCAGGTGTACCAGTTCGCCGACGCGGTCGGGTACCCGCTGATCCTCAAGCCCCGGTCGGGCGCGGGCGCGCTGGACACCACCCGCGTCGACAACAAGGCCGAGCTCGACGAGGCGCTCGGCCGCTTCGGCGGGCAGGAGGTCTCGTCGATCGCGGTCGAGGAGTTCGTCGAGGGTCACGAGGGCTTCTACGACACCGTGTCGATCGACGGGCGCGCCGCCCTGGATTTCGTCTCGCACTACTACCCGAACGTCCTCGAGGCGATGCGCACCCGGTGGATCTCGCCGCAGTTCATCTCGACCAACCGGGTCGACACGGCCTCCGACTACGCCGAGCTGCGCGAGATGGGCGCCCGCGTCAACGAAGCGCTCGGCATCGGCACCAGCGCCACCCACATGGAATGGTTCTTCGGGCCGAAGGGACTGCGGTTCTCGGAGATCGGCTGCCGGCCGCCCGGCGTCGGCGCCTGGGACCTCTACTCGGCCGGCAACGACCTCGACGTCTATCGTGAGTGGGCGAACGCGGTGGTGCACGGGCACATCGCCACCCGGCCATCCAGGCAGTACGCCACCGGGATCGTCGCGCTGCGGCCGGACCGGGACGGCCACATCACCGGCTACTCCGGCGTCGACGAGATCCAAGCCCGTTCCGGGCAGTGGGTGATCGACGCGCACCTGCCGCCGCCCGGCACCCCGACCCAGCCGGTCGAGGCCGGCTACTGGGCCAACGCGTACGTCCGGATGCGCCACCCGGACTACGACGCGCTGCGGGGACTCCTCGACGACGTGGGTCGCACCGTCCACGTGTACGCCGCGTGACCGAGCGAAGCGAGGTCACCGGCCGGCTCAGTACCGAGCGGAGCGAGGTCACCGGCTGGCTCAGCGCCGTCCGAGTGATCGCGGAGGGCGGCCCTGAGCTCGCGATCAACCGGCTCCGTCGGCGGATCGGAATCGACGCCGCCGCGGTCGACAAGTTCCTGGCCGGGCACGAGGTGCCCCTGGTAGAGGGCAGGTTCTGTACGTTCCTGTACCGGGGCGAGGCGGACGAGGTGCGGCTCGCCCAGCGGATCGTCGGCCTGCCCGACCGGCTGCCGATGCGCCGCCTGCCCGGGACGGACCTGTGGTACGTGATCCTCGAGGTGCCCGAGGGGTCGCGGATCGAGTACCAGCTCGAGGTGTGCCGCGAGGGCCGGGTCGAGAGTCACAACGACCCGCTCAACCCCAAGCTGTCGTACAGCCCGGTCGGCTCTTCGTCGGTCTGCTTCGGGCCCGGCTACGTCACGCCGGACTGGACCGTGCCGGATCCCGCGGCGCCGGCCGGGCAGCTCACCGACCTGGTGCTGCAAAGCCGCGCGCTGGGCCGCGACTGCGCGGTGACGCTATATATGCCGGCCGGCTTCCGCCCGACCGGCATATATCCGCTGCTGGTCGTGCACGACGGCGGCGACTTCCTCACGTACGCCGCCGCCCAGACGGTGCTGGACAACCTGATCCACCGCCGCCAGGTAGCCGAGACGGTGGTCGCGTTCCTGCACCCGAAGGACCGGCTGACGGAGTACGCCGACTCGGCGGAGCACGCCGAGTTCGTCACCCACGAGCTCCTGCCGTTGCTGGAGACTGAGCTTCCGCTCGCGGCCGAGCCGTCGGCTCGATGCCTGCTGGGGTCGAGCTTCGGTGCGATCGCCGCGCTGTCGACGGCGCGCCGCTTCCCCGGCACGTACGGCTCGCTGGTGCTGCTGTCTGGGTCTTTTGTATTCACGGTTGACGGCGCCCCGCACGGTGGCGGGCCGGCGTTCGACCCGGTGGTGGAGTTCGTCAACGACTACCGGAAGCGGCCCACCAAGGTGGCGGACCGGTTGTTCGTGAGCTGCGGCGCGTTCGAGCCGTTGATCGTGCGGCAGCGCCCGATGCTGGAGACCTTCCGGTCTGTCGGGATGCGCGTGCGGTACGTCGAGCCGTACGACGGGCACAACTGGGTGAACTGGCGCGACCGGCTGTGCGCCGCGCTGTCCTGGGTGAATCCGCCCGGCTGAGCGCCTTACGGCCGACGCACCTACCGCACGACGCGGGGACACCGAGCTCGTTCCTGTATCGCTTGTTCAATGTGCTGTCGTGGTCTGGGCTCCATGCCGGCGGCGAGGTAGCAGTCGTCGATCAGCCGCATGGTGGCTACGGCGTCGCCGCGGCCCGGTGCGGGTCGCGGGCCGCGATCGCGACGAGCGGGGTATCAGTTGCCTGCGCCGGTTTGACGATGGCCGAGTTCGGCGATCCGGGCGGCGCCGAGCACGCCGATACGTAACGGTTTCACGGCGCGTTCCTCAGTAGACGCCGGACGTGGGATTTGGTCGCGTCGACCCGGCTGTGGTGGTCAGCGGCGACGGGCTGAGGGTTGCAGGGACGGGCTGACCCAGCCGTTGTCGGCCGGGTTCAGCGTCACCCCGGGCGGCACGATCTCATCGATACGGTCCAGCACGTCGTCGGAGAGTACGACGTCGGCGGCAGCGAGCTGGGACTCGAGGTGCTCCATGGTGCGGGGACCGATGATGGGTGCGGTCACCGCAGGGTGGCGCAGGACAAAGGCGATCGCCATCTCGATCAGCGTGAGCCCGGCCTCGTTGGCCAGCTTCGCGAGCTGGTCGGCGGCGTCGAGCTTGCGCTGGTTGGCCGGCAGGGCCATATCGAAACGGTTGGCCAGTCGCTGCCGAGCCACCGACATCGGACCGGTCTGGTCGGAGTCCTTCCGGTAGCGGCCGGAGAGCCAGCCGCCCGCGAGAGGACTGTACGGGACGACGCCCATGCCGTAGCGCTGGCAGACGGGCAAGACCTCGTTCTCGACGGCCCGGGTCAGGATCGAGTAGGTGGGCTGTTCGGTGACGAACCGCTCGCGTCCCCGATCGCGGGCGGTCCACTGCGCGTCGACAATGGCCGAAGGCGGGAACGTGGAGTGGCCGATGTAACGGACCTTGCCGGCGCGAACGAGATCGGTGAGCGCGCCGAGGGTCTCGTCGAGGTCGACAGCGGGGTCGTAGCGGTGCACCTGGTACAGGTCGATGTAGTCGGTGCCGAGACGGCGCAGCGAGTTCTCGACCTCCTGCATGATCCAGCGGCGGGAGCCGCCGCGGTGATTCGGGTCGTCGTCGAACGGCATGAAGAACTTCGTCGCGAGCACGATGTCGTGGCGGCGGCCAGCAAGGGCCTTGCCGACGATGACCTCGGACTCGCCCTGGGAGTACACGTCGGCCGTGTCGACGAACGTGATCCCGGCATCGAATGCCCGGTGGATGATGTTGATGCTCTCGCCGTGGTCCTTGGTGCCCCAGTCACCGAACATCATGGTGCCGAGGCACAGTTTGCTGACCGAGACGCCGGTGCGTCCCAGAGGCCGGTACTCCATCGATTCTGCTTCCTCTCCGGCTAGATGGTCACTGGTCGGTGTGAGCCGGGATGATCTCGTCGATGAGCCGGACCGCGTTGAGCGTGCGGGGGTAGCCGATGTAGGGCAGCAGCTGGGTGACGACGCTGAGCAACCTCTGCCGGTCATTGCCGACGTTGCGGTTGGCGGCCACGTGGCCCTTGGCCTGCGGCTCACAACCGCCCAGGGAGACAAGCATGGCGAAGGTGAGCAGCTCCCGGGTCGGTACGTCGATACCGGCGCGGGTGTAGTGGTCGCCGAAACAGTTGGCGGACAGGTACCGCTGGAGATGCAGCTCGTCGGCGGGCGCGGAGGCATACATCGCATCGACCCGGCCGGCGCCGACGATGGCCTTCTGCACGGCCAGGCCCTTCTCCTCACGCGTGTCGGGTGTGGTGGTCGACTGGCCCTCCACCGGCAGCGCGACGCCGCGCTCGGTGAGGATGTCGTTGGTGGCGTGCAGGAAGTCGAAGACCTTGCCCATACCCACGTACGGCACGGCCTGGTAGACGACCTCCTTGGCCTCGACTGGGGTGACGCCCACGGTGAGAGCCGCGCCGAGCATGACCCGGTACTCAGCCAGCGCCTGGCAGGCGATCAGCGCGGCGAGCTGGACCATGAGGCGGGTGCGGGTGTCCAGGGTGCCGTAGCGCAGCACCTCGTCGAAGGCGAAGTTGTCGAAGTAGTCGATCAGCTCCGGGTCGGTGACCTTCAACGTCGACACGTGCCCGGGGAACAGCTCGTCGTGGTTCTTCTGTGCGCGTTCGTTGGGAGCCATAGCGGTTGCCGTTTCAGGATCGAGGGAGCAGACGGATGGTCACCGGGACGGCGTGCGCGCCGACGACGGATCCGACGATGGCTGGCCCGTAGCGGTCACACCTCCTCTCGTTGCTGCCGGAGCAGACCGGTCAGGGACGGACGAGCACCTTCAGGGCCTGCCGGTCGGCCATCGCGCGGTAGCCGGCGGGTACCTCGTCCAGGCCGACGGTGCGGTCGAAGACCCGGCCCGGCTCGATGCGGCCGTCGAGCACGTCGGGCAGCAGGTCCTCGATGTAGGCGCGGGCGGGGGCCACGCCGCCGGTCACGGTGATGTTGCGCATGATGGTGTCGAAACCCAACGGCACCTGCGTGTACTGGGCGGCGCCGACCCGGCCGATTGTGCCGCCGTCACGCACGATGCCGATGGACATGTCGATGGCCTGCTGGGTGCCGACGCATTCCAGCACGGTGTGGGTACCGTCGCCGCCGGTCAGCTCCCGGATCTTGGCGACGCCCTCCTCGCCGCGCTCGGCGACGACGTCGGTGGCGCCGAACTCGCGACCCAAGTCGGTACGGTCCTTGTGCCGGCCGGCGAGGATGATCCGTTCGGCGCCGAGCCGCTTCGCGGCCAGTACCGCGCACAACCCGACCGCGCCGTCGCCGATCACCGTCACCGTGGTGTGCTGGTTCACTCCGGCGGTGGCGGCAGCGTGGTGGCCGGTGCAGAACACGTCGGACAGCGTCAGCAGCGACGGCAGCAGGGCCGAATCCTCGGCCACGGGCAGCTTGACCAGGGTGCCCTGGGCCTGAGGCACGCGCACGGCCTCACCCTGGCCGCCGTCCACGTCGCCCGCGCCCCACTGGCCGCCGTGCCGGCAAGAGGTCTGCAATCCCTCCCGGCAGAAGTCGCAGGTGTTGTCGGCCCACACGAACGGGGCGACTACCAGGTCGCCGGCCTTGAAGCCGGACACGTCGATGCCGGTGTCCTCGACGACGCCGAGGAACTCGTGCCCCATGCGCCGGCCCTGCTCGCTGGGCGGCATCGACCCGTAGGGCCACAGGTCGCTGCCGCAGACGCACGAGCGCACCACGCGCACGATCGCGTCGGTCGAGTTCCGCAGCACAGGGTCGGGCACGGTCTCCACGCGCACGTCGCCGGCGCCGTACATGATCGTGGCTCGCATCAGCTTCTCCTTAAGTAATTCCGTGTCGTATGGGTGTCCGCGTCGGTGGGACCAGGGCGTGCGGGTACCGCCGAGCAAGGGCGCAACCCAGCAGGTGATGTCACGGCTTCAGCGCCGGCCGTACTCCTCGTCGGTGACCAGGTCGCCCCACTCCGTCTCCGGGCCACCGTCGGCCGGGGCCTCCCACATGGCCAGATGGGTCATGAAGTGCTCGGGGGCGGCGCCGTGCCAGTGCCACTCACCGGGCGGCGTCCAGACCGTGTCGCCCGGCCTGATCTCGACGACCTCACCGCTGCGAGACTGGATCAACCCGCGCCCCTCGGTAACGTGCACCGTCTGCCCGACCGCATGACGGTGCCAGGCATTGCGGGCGCCCGGGGCGAAGCGGACCACGTTGACGCGCATCCGCGACGGGCCCTCGCCTTTCATAATCACGTCGAACCAGGCGTCACCGGTGAACGTCTCGGCCGGCGCCTTGACGGTCGACTGCTTCTTCAGGATGTCCATGCTGTTGTTCCCATCGGTCTCGTCCCGGTTTGTGACTTCCCAACCGGCTGGCGTTCACTGGGCCGGGCGTTCCACCGGCCGTTCCGGCGGGGTAGCCGTCCAACTGGCCAGGAGGTTCAGCGCCTCCTGGGCGGGAGTGCCGGGTTCGGCGGTGTAGGCGTTGAGCCGCAGCCCCGGGTCGGTCACGAGCTCCATCGACTCGTACGCCAGGGTCAGCTCGCCGACGACCGGGTGGTGCAGGTGCTTGACCCCGCTGCGGTGCAGCCGCACGTTGTGCGCCGCCCACCACGTCCGGAACGCCTCGCTGCGGGTGGACAACTCCCCGACCAGGTCGGTCAGCGCCCGGTCGTACGGGTCGCGGCCGGCCTCGGCGCGCAGCAGCGCAACCGTGTCACCGGCGAGCTGTTCCCATTCGACGTAGAAGTCCTGGGCGGCCGGGTCGAGGAAGATGAACCGGGCGATGTTCGGCACCCGGGCCGCGGTGTCGAACAGCGGCGCAAACACCGCCCGGCCGAGCGGGTTGGTGCCCAGCACGTCGAGGCGGCCGTCACGCACGTACGCCGGGGCCATGGTCATCGCGTCCAGCAGCCGTTGCACCCCGGGGCGCACGTGCGGGGCGGGGCGGCGCCGACCGCGGGCCGTGACCGTGCTGGTGTTAGCGGCGCGGGCCAGGTCGAACAAGTGCGCCCGCTCCGCCTCGTCGAGTTGCAACGCGCGCGCCAGGGCATCCAGCACATTGTCGGACACGCCGGTCAGGTTCCCCCGCTCGAGGCGCGTGTAGTAGTCCACGCTCACTCCAGCCAGCAGCGCCACCTCCTCGCGGCGCAGCCCGCTCACCCGCCGATGGCCGCCGTAGGCGGGCAGACCCGCCCGCTCCGGGGTGATCCTGGCGCGGCGGGTGGTGAGGAAATCGCGGATCTCGGCTTGCCTGTCCACGTCCTCGACGCTACGACCGGCCGCAGCGCTCTGGGAGGTTCTGGCATTACCTGGAACAGCAGAAACTCCCTCACCGGCGCGGACCACGGTTGTCTTGGTGTCATCACCGACCACGAGGGAAGACAGCACCAAGGAGCGCGATCCGCCCCGACGACCGGCGCGGAGAGGCACGTGCCAACGCGTCACCGACCGGACCGTCGCGGCCACACGGCCGCCCACAGTGGAGCGTCCCGACCGGCAAAATCAAGGCCCTGACCCGCGTTTCCCGCTGGTCACGGCTTGATCATGCTGCGCGCCCGAAGGGACTCGAACCCCTAACCCTTCCTTGCGCCAGCGGCCGGACAGCCAGCCACCGGCGAGCGGGCGGTAGGTGATGACACCCATACCGTGGCGGGCCGCGGTTGGCAGGACATCGTTCTCGATGCCGCGGGCGAGGGACTCAGGACCGTCATTGGCTCATCGCTTCGCGCACGAGCCGTACGGGACCTAGGAGGCCGTGATCGCGCACGTGAGTGGTCTGCATCCGCGAGTCGCCGGCTAACTCCATAACGATGTCAGGTACGCGCTCGTAGTAGCCGCGGGCGAGCACCCGATTGTTCAGCGAGCTGGCCACCCGGACGGTCACTGTGTTGTCACCGGCATGCAGGTCCTCGGTGACGTCCACGACTGGACGTGAGGTGTCGAAGCCCTTCGTCGCACCGTCGTTGACCCGCATGGAGCCTAGGCCACCGGCGGTAGAGCCGAGGTCGAGAAGGTACCGGTTTCCTTTGTCCGGGTCCTGCTCGAGACGGAGGGTGGCGGTGTACTCGGCGACGCCGGATACCTCGGGCCCCACGTCCGGGCGGTCCTTCCACGGGTGCAGTGGCCCCGTGCCGGCGTCGATGCGGGAGACCGCCGTGGTCGGGCGGAGCTCGCGCGTTTGGTAGCCGAGTCCGCGGTCCTCGGTGATGAGCTGCGACTCTCCGGCGTCCCAGCTTTCGACGGCGATCGCCCATTCCGGCATCTCGGCGACCGTTTCCGGCCGGCTCGGGGTGGACCCGGGAGGGGCCGCAGCCGACCGGTCGAGGGTGAGCAGCGCCGTCTCGCCCGGGGTGAGGGTGACCGTCACGATCGTGCGGTTTCCGTCTCGCCGGTGGCCGACGTGCCGCCGGATGGCCCCGGTCCAGCCGTCGATGCGATGCACCGCTCCCGTGCCGGGAAGGGCGACCTCGACCTGGGTCGGCTCGCCGGTCTCGTAGAGGAAGTGGTAGAGGTACAGGTGCAGCAGGTCGCCGTCCTCACGCAGGTGCGTGAGGACGCTGCGGTTCTCGCTGGTGAACTCGGCGCGTCCCACGACGCCGAGGTGCCGCAGCGCCTCGACGGTCCGGGCGGGATTGTCGATCTCGGCGACGGTGGGCAGCGCGAGCAGTTCCGCCATCGTCTCGGCGAGCTCCTCGTCGCGTCCGTCGAGTCCGGGGGTGCGCGCGGCAGCACGCTCATGGGTCGTGTACAGGCGCTGCATGAGCAGCTTCAGCTCGCGCGTGCCGTGCACGATCAGCACCTTCAGGCCCTCGTGGGCCCAGTCGAGGAGTTTGGCGGCGACGTCCGGGTCGAGCTGACTCTGGTACACGATCAGCGCTTGGTAGCCGGGGCCGTCCGGTTGGACGAGTCCGTCGACGAACGAGACGTCGTCGCGCAGCAGCAGCGAGCCGTCGAAGAACTCGTAGGTCCAGCCGGCGTCCTGCATGCCGAGGTCCTGCCACCAGTGGTTCTCGCGGTTGCGCATCCATCGGCGGCCGTAGGCGTCTTCGTCGGGAACGCGGTGACCGTCCTCGTCGAGGAACGCCATGCCGGACAGGTTGTCGGTGAAGTGGTCGGTGCGCAGGATCCCGACGTCGATGCGCGGCCTACCCTGGCGCAGGATGCACTGGTAACGGCCGAGGGCGGCAGTCCAGAGCGGGTAGAACTCCGACGCCGGCTGCCGGGTGTCGAACCGCTCGGAGAACATCGGCCACATGCCCTCGTGTCCGGGCCACTCGGTGGCACCCTCGGCGCCGGCGGTGCTGGCCCAGCCGTGCAGGACCGTCTTGGTGATGCCGGCGGCCAGCTGGGTGGCGATGATCTGGTCGTAGAACCGGTGGTCGAGCATGTAGTTGCGGGTGGTGGCGCCGGTCTCGGAGGAGTACTGCTTGCCGAACAGGTGCGCCGGGCCCGCCATCAGCCGGTAGGCATCGATCTGGGAGCCGAACTCCAGCGACTCGGTCTCGATCCCGTCCACCTCCGGGCCGGGCCGGGTGAGCTCGAACGGCAGGCCATAGCTGATCTCCGCGCGAAGCTTGATCCCGTTGTCGTGAAGGAACGCCGCGAACGGTCGCAGCATGTTCTCGATGTAGAGATCGGTGAGCGTCCGTACGTAGTCGAAGCGAACCTTCTCGATCGTGACCCGGTGCTCTTCGCGCGGTTCGTGGTGGTAGGTGGTGGCCGCCGCCATCAGCACCACGCTCCGGGTCAGGAAGGGCAGCCACGGCGCGATGTCGTACCCGCGGCGCGTCCGGAATTCCTCCGCAACGGTGCGGCCCCAGAACAGGCCGCCGGCACCGGTGGTGAACAGCTCGAGGGAGTCCATGTACATCTGGGCGCGGGGATTCCGGCTGATCTGCTCCCGCAGCTCCGGAGTGAGCACCACCGAGTTCCAGTAGTCGATCACTGCCTGGGCGCCGTCCGGGTCGAGGTAGTTGACCGTGTAGTTGACCCACACAGACGGGGATGCCGTCTGACCGGTACCGCGCATCCAGTAAACGAATAGCCGCCACGTCCCGTCGTCCGGGGCTGTCCAGTTCAGAGCCTCATCCCGCACGGCAGCGGTGAGGTCGACGACGGAGTCGACGTCCAGGATCACCCCCACCGGCTTGTCCTCCAGCACCCGCGCCGCTACGACGGCGACCAGAACCTGCTCCCGAACGGGACCCCGCTGCTGACCGGGAAGGAGCTCCGCTGGCTCAGCCTCCAGGTCGATCCTCGGCAGAGGTCCTTGGCGGGAGGCTCCGGCGGCCAGGTCCTCGCTGACGACGTCCAGCTCCTTCGCGGCGGCGGGGTGGTCGGCATCGATGGTGGGGAGGTTCGCGTTCGACCAGTTCGTGCCGGAGGTGAAGCTCACCGACATGTTCAGCCTCGTCGTCTCGTCGACGACGATCTGCGAGTCGTGCACCCATTCCTCGGCGCCCCAGCCGTAGCGGGCATGGTCGATGTTCCGCTCATCCATCGCCAGGAACTCCATGCCGCCGAACCCGAGGCGGTGCGCGGTGTCGATCTCGTACCGCAGGGTCTCGTCGGTGTGCAGCCCTTCCGCTAGCCACCAGCGCAGCTCCGGACGGTACTCGATGGACGGGTGCTTGATCAGCCGGCCGAGGTCGTCCAGGGACATGGAGTTCTCCTTCGAACGACGGTCAGTGCCGGAACTCCCCGGAACAGCGCTGACGGGCTCTGACGCGAGGCGCCCACCGGACGAGCAGCAGCGCCTGCCGAAGACGGCGCTTCGTTGAGACCTACCGGACGTGCGTTACCTGACCGACCAGCAGCGGCGGCCGCTGAGCCGCCGACCACGGCCGGATCGGCTTCCTTGCTCGGGTAGTGGTGCCGCAGTCCCGCCCGCGTATATCCCGCCAGCGCGGCCACATCGTTCAAGCTGCCACCCCGGTACCCCCGAGCAGCGAACACCTGCTTCGCGGCGCGAAGGATGCGCTCCTGCGGAGCGGTGAGGGACGCACTGCTCATCGGGCGAGTGTACGGACGATGGCTTCGCCCAGTCTGTCGTCCCGTGTTCCTCGCCCTCCATGTTCCTCCACCGCAGCCACGGCTACAGCCTTGACGCGGGCCGGCGATACCCGGCCGCCCGATCCGACCGTGTGGAGTCGGGCAAAGGCCGGGGCGGCCGTCAAGGCGTTCTTGACGCTCGGGGGTTAAACGCCTGCGATGAGGCTGGGGCGGACACGCGGCGCGCACCCTCTCGAGCAGGCCGCAAGGAAGATCATCCCGGCGCAGATCGCGAGAGCCCCGGTCGCGACCCAGCCGTTCGCGAACGACAGGTTGCCCGGGGTCGAACGCGTAGCGGGCAACCTGGGGGTCGATATCTCGCGACCGGAACGCCGCCGCGTCCGATGAGGCGATCTGGCCGGAGACGACGCTGACGACCCCCGCGCCGGCGAGGAACGCCGCGGGTCGAGGTGAGACGCAAGACGTGACCCGGGCGTTGTGTGCGACCTGCGACCGTGAGCGGTCAGTGCAGGGTCGGCACGTACGTGAGCAGCTGCATACGCCCGTCGAAGGTGCGCGACGTGACCAGCTCGAGGTCCAGATCGGGCCAGTCCGCGAAAATGGGCTGGAGGCCGGTCTGGCCGGTGACCACGGGGAAGACCACGAGCTGAAGAAAGTCGACCAGGCCCTCGCGCAGCAGCGTCTTGTTCAGCGAGATGCTCCCCATCGTCCGTATCGGGGCCGAGCCCTCCTCCTTCATCCTGCGCAGCGCGGTGACGGCGTCCTCGGCGACCACCTGCGTGTTGGCCCACGTCAGCGGCGGTTCCAGCGTCGTGGAGAACACGACCTTCGGAATCTCGGCCATCCGCGCGAAGGTGGGGTCCTCCTGCTCGGCCACGATCTGCGACATCGTGCGGTAGGTGTTCGCGCCCATCACGATGACGTGGTCCTCGGCCAGCTTCTCCTCCAGCCACGCCAAGAGCTCGGGACCTTCCTTGCCCCAGTAGCCCGGCCAATCCTCAGCCGCGGCGAAGCCGTCCAGGCTGCTGAAGAGGTCGATGGTCAGGGTGCTCACGTATGGAACTCCTGTCTCCCCGAAGCGCGGCCGGTCATGCGGATCGATCAGTCTCCTGGCGTCCCGAACCCCGACCCGCGGCGTCGTGAACGTCCAAGACCCGGGCCAACTCCTCACGCATGGCTACCCTATTGGCCACAGCGTTGCAAGACTTGCGACGACCAGATGCGGCGTGAGGGCGGCGGGCTGGGGCTGGGAATCGGGTTCGACATGTGGCGGCACTTGCCCGAGTCGACGAAGCGGGGGTGCTCGACTCCGGGTTCCGGATCGTCTACTGGGCGGGACGCCCTACGGGTTCGGTAGTGGCCCACGGAAGTGAACACATGCCAAACATGATCGAAGGCCCGGGCCGGAAATATGCCCCGGCCCGGGCCTTCGTCTACGAGCGGGGCCAGTGCCGCTAATGTAGCATGGCAATAGGTTGTGTTGCTACACATGGCGGTGATCCAATGAACTCCAACCACACGCTGGTGGCCGTCGCTGAGGCGAGCGCCGTCGATCGGACAATGCTGGGCGGCAAGGCCGCCGTGCTGGCTGAGCTCCTCGCGGCCGGTTTCCCCGTGCCGCCCGGGATCGTGGTGACCACCGCGGCGCTCGACGATCCGGACCTGGACGCGCAGCTGGCTTCCATGGCGGATCACTTGGGGAGTGATCGGTTCGCGGTGCGCTCGTCGGGTGCGGCCGAGGATCTGGCCGATGCCTCGTACGCCGGCCTGTACGAGACCTATCTCAACGTGCCGTCCACCGGGTTGGGTGACGCGGTGCGGCGATGCTTCGCGGCCGCGGCCAGCGAGCGGGTCACGGCGTACCACGACCGGCACGGCGGCGGGGCCGCGGCGATGGCGGTCCTGGTGCAGGCCATGGTCGATCCCCGCTGCGCGGGCGTGGCCTTCACCGCCCACCCGGTCACCGGCGACCTCACCCAAACGGTCGTGACCGCGGTGCCCGGGTTGGGTGATCCGCTGGTGTCGGGTGAGACGACCGGCGAGGAGTGGACGATCATCCCGGGCGGCGCTGTCGCGATGACCCGCCCGGCTCCCGAAGGAGACCCGGTTCTCACCGGCGAGCAGGCGGCGGCGGTGGCGCAGCTGGCACGGCGGGTGGCGGACCGGTACGACGGTCGGCCGCAGGACATCGAGTGGGCCATCGACCACGACGGCAGGTTGTGGCTGCTGCAGGCCCGACCGATGACCGCCCTCCCCCAGCCGGTGCCGTGGACACCACCAGGGCCAGGGTTGTGGATGCGCAACTTCCGGCTCGGCGAATGGCTGCCCGAGGCGGTCACGCCGCTGTTCGCGTCCTGGCTGCTGCCGGACCTGGAGGAGGGCTACCTCACCGGGCTGCACACCTCGGTAGGGGTGCGGGTGCCGTTCCGGTATGCGCTGGTCAACGGTTGGTACTACAACGCCACGCCGATCCCGTCGCCGATGTTGCTGGCGCATGTGGTGCGGTCCGGACGCGGCCGGGCGATCAAGATCCTGTACAACGCGTTGATCCGAGT
>DASYTU010000262.1:0-13860 GCA_036001925.1 Actinoplanes sp. | reverse complement strand
GTCTTCCCTCCGCGAAGCGCAGGGCTAGACGCCGCCGCGCCAACTCCCTCGCTCAGTGCTGATGATTCGCTCGGTCGTGCGGCGCCGAACGACGACGTCTTCCCTCCGCTTCGCTCCGGTCCAGACGCCGCCGCGCCAACTCCCTCGCTCATCGCGGCCTCGCCTGCCGGCGCCGGCGCAGCGCGGCGGGCAGGCAGATGATGCCGGTCAGGACGGCCGCGACCGCGAGGCTCACCAGCGACGCCGACCATCCATTGGCCGGATCGATGCCGAGATCCTGCTGGCGTGCCGTCCACCAGTCCGTCCACCCTCGACCGGCACCGGCGAAGTACGTCGGAAGCGTGAGCTGGTAGGTGGCGAACCCGGCGATCCACGGCAGCAGGAGCGCAGGCCGCGCCGGCGCGGCGGTGGACACGTCCCAGGCGCCGCGCGGATGCAGGAAGTACGCGACCGCGAACACGGCCACGAGCGGCACGAACACCGCGCCGATGAGGAACAGGAACGGCTCGTACGAGGTGATGTCGAACACGAGCGCGAGCAGCGTCGCCACCGCGCCGACCGCGACCGCGAGCACCCGGCGGTCGACGCGTTCGAGCATGTTTTGCGCGGACACCGCGGTCGAGTAGACGTTCGCGAACGCCTCGTCCACTTCGACCACGACCAGCACGGCGACCGCGAGCGCCCCGAACGGCACCGCGAGTAGCGCACCGATGACATCGAGGCCGCCCTGCCCGTACGCGGCGAGCGCGAGCACGCCGAGGACGAAGAACGCGACCGTCGCGAGCCCGTACCCGATCGATGTTCCGGCAAACGCCGTACGCGCCCCGCGCGCGTGGCGGGTGTAGTCGGCCACGAGCGGGAACCAGGACACCGGCATGGCGACGACCACGTCCACCGCGGCCCAGAACGATGGTGCCCCGGGACCGGTCAGCGGCCGCGCCGGCGCGGACAGCACCTCGACGAACAGGTACACGGTCGCCGCCAGCGTCGCCCAGAAGGCGTACCGGGCCAGCACCCGCACGGCGCCCAGCGGCCACACGGCCATCGCGGTGGCCGCCGCACCGGCCGCCAGCACGAACGGCCACGCCGGCGCGTCCAGCGCCCGCGCCGCCGCCGACGAGATGATCACGATCTCGAACGTCGCCCAGCCCACGCACTGGAGCAGGTTCAACACGGTGGGCAGGTAGGACAGCCGCCGGCCCAGCAGGCCACGCAGCAGCACCATCGTCGGCGCTCCTTCGCGGGCGCCCGCGGCGGCACCGAGCCCGAGCAGGACCGAGCCGATTGCGGCACCCACGACGATGGCCAACACGGTGATGCCGAGCGGGCGGCCGGGCAGCACCGCGAACGTGGCGGCCACCGGCAGCAGGAGGCTCACCCCGAGACCGGCCCACAGGCCGGCGGTGTCCCGCAAGCCGAGCAGCCGCGCGGCGCCGGCCGGCCGCTCGAGCGTGATGGGGGCTTCGGCCTGCGGCAACAGGCCAGTGACAGTGGTTGGATGCGACACGCCGAACACTCCCTACGCCGGCATTACCCGGTCAGGTTCCAACGGTCGGCGACGCCTCAGCCGCCCTCTCAGCCCGGTAGCTCCGAGCTCCCGCACACGTACAGCGCCCACCATACGACACGACATCCGTGTTCGGCGGGTCTGACGGGACCTTCCTCCGAGTCGCCGAGCCCGGCCTCGCCGGGGAAGGTCGCGGGAAGGTCGGGTTCCTAGCGTTCGGCGTGTCATGGACCACCGAATGCGAAGGAGCCTCCCATGACTCAGGCACCGACCCGTCCCGCCCGCAACGGAGTGGACGTCCCGACGCTGTTCGCCACACTGGACGCCGTCAAGGCCAGCCCGGAGATCGCGGACTTCCGGTTCCGCGCCCGCAACACGTGGGTGAGCGGCACCCACAACCGCACGACCATCCAGGGCTTCTACGGCGCCGGCCAGGAAGACACGAGCCGGACCGAGCCGTTCACGTACGACGCCGACCACCCGGCCATCCTGGTGGGCAACAATCACGGGCCGACCCCGGTCGAATTCCTCCTGCACGCCATCGCGGCATGCCTCACCTCGGGACTCGCGAACATCGCCGCGGCGCGTGGCGTGGATCTGCGGCGCGTCGAATCCACTGTGGAAGGCGACATCGACCTGTTGGGCATCCTCGGGCTGTCCGACGAGGTCCGCAACGGCTACCAGCAGATCCGGGTGAGCTTCGTCGTCGAGGGCGATGCGACTCCCGAGCAACTCCAGGCGCTCGTCGAGCAGTCCCGCCGCCGTTCCGCGGTCTATGACGTCCTGACTAACGGCACCGACGTCGTCATCGACGTCACGACCCGCTGACCGGACATGTCTCACGTCTCCGTCGTTATCGTCGGTGCTGGCCAGGCCGGTCTCGCCGTGAGCCACCTGCTCACCAGCGCCGGCGTCGACCACGTCGTCCTGGAGCGCGGCCGCACGGCGCAGCGATGGGACTCCCACTACTGGGACTCCCTGCGCCTGCTGACCCCGAACTGGCTCAGCCGCCTGCCCGGCTACCGGTACACCGGCGAAGATCCGGCGGGGTTCATGACCGCCGCCGAGGTCTCCGGCTTCCTGCGCACCTACGCGCTGGGCGCGCCGGTGGTCGAGGGCGCCGAGGTCACCTCGGTCCACGCCGGCGGCGCCGGCTACCGCGTCCGCACCGGCGCCGGGACATGGTCGGCGCGCGCCGTGGTCGTCGCGACCGGCTGGTGCGACCTGCCCCGGTTGCCGGGCGCCGCCCTCGACACTCGCGTCGAGCAGCTCACCCCGGCCAGCTACCGCAACCCCGCGACGCTTCCGGACGGCGGAGTGCTCATCGTCGGCGCCTCGGCCAGCGGCACGCAGCTGGCGGACGAGCTGGTCACCGCCGGACGGACGGTGATGCTCGCAGTGGGCAGCCACAGCCGGTTGCCGCGGCGGTACCGGGGCTTCGACATCATGTGGTGGCTCGATGCCATGGGTGTGCTCGACCGGCGCCTGGACGAGCGCCGATCGCCGGCCGAGCCGTCCATGCAGCTGGTGGGCCGCTCCGACGGGCGCGACGTGGACCTGCGGACCTTGCAGGACCGCGGGGTTCGCCTGGCCGGGCGGCTCACCGGCGTCGACGGCCACCGGCTCCGGTTCGCCGACGACCTCGCCGACACCACCCGCCGCGCCGACCGTCGCCTGGTGAACCTCCTGCGGCGCGTCGAAGGGTTCGCCCGCGCCGCCAGGCTGAGCGCGGAGATCGAAGAACCGCCGGTCCGCGCCGCACGGACCGGCGGGGCCGTGTCCGCGCTCGACCTGCGGCGTACGGGGATCGGCAGCGTCATCTGGGCAACCGGATACCGGCGCGCCTATCCCTGGCTCCACGTGCCCGTCCTCGACCCGGCCGGTGAGATCCGCCACCGCGCCGGCGCGACCGCGGCGCCGGGCCTGTACGTCATCGGCATGCGCTGGCAGTCGCGGCGTAACTCGGCGCAGCTCGACGGCGTCCGGCACGACGCGGTGACCGTGGTGTCCCGGGTGCTCGACCACCTCGGCGCCGGATCGCACCTGCGGAGGGCCGCGTGAACACCACCTGGGACGTCATCATCGTCGGCGCGCGGGTGGCTGGCGCGTCCACGGCGCTGTTGCTGGCCAAGGCCGGCCTGCGAGTGTTGTGCGTGGACCGCGCCCGCTTCGGCAGCGACACCCTGTCGACACACGCGCTGATGCGCGCGGGCACGGTCCAGTTGCAGCGATGGGGCCTGCTCGGGGACATCGTCGCGGCCGGCACGCCACCGGTGCGCCGGACCGTGTTCCACTACGGCGACGAGGACGTGTCCGTATCGATCCGGCCCGCGGCCGGAGTCGACGCGCTCTACGCGCCCCGGCGAACCCTGATCGATTCGGTGATCGGCGAAGCGGCCAGCGCGGCCGGCGCCACCCTGCGGTTCGGCGCCGCGGTCACCGGCCTGCTTCGCGGCACGGACGGCCGGATCACCGGTATCACCACGCGCGGGCGCGACGGGTCCGTCCGGACCGACCGGGCGGGGCTCGTGGTCGGCGCCGACGGGCGGTATTCCCTCGTCGCCGCGGCGGTCGGCGCCCCCACCGAGTTGCGCGGGCAGACCGCGTCCGCTTTCGTGTACGGCTACTGGGCCGACCTTCCGGTCGACGGGTACGAATGGTTCTACCGCCCCGGCATGAGCGCTGGCGCCATCCCCACGAATGACGGCCTGACCTGCGTGTTCGTCGGGGCGCCACCCGGGCGGCTGGCCCGCCTCGTGCGTACCGGGGGCAGTGAGCACGCGGTCGCGGCCCTGGGCGGCAGCCTTGGCCCGCGGCTCCGCACCGCCCAGCGGGTGGGCGGACTGCGCTACGTCCGCGGTCTACGCGCCCACCTGCGGCGCTCCTGGGGACCCGGCTGGGCGCTCGTCGGCGACGCCGGATATTGGAAGGACCCGCTCAGCACCCATGGCATGTCGGACGCGCTTCGCGACGCCGAACTGCTGGCCCGCGCCGTGACGGACGCGCCGGCACCGGGCAGCGACCAACTCGACGCCCTCGCCGAATACCAGGCGGTCCGGGACCGCTTGGCACGGCCGCTGCTCGACGTGACCGAACGTATCGCCGGCTACCGGTGGAACCTTGCCGAGGTGCGCCGGTTGCTCATGACGCTCTCGTCGACCATGACCGACGAACTCGAACTGCTCGCCGAACTCCCGGTCGCATCATGAGGCCAGGAACGACGTCGCGACTAGCATGCGGTACGTGGGTGTGATGCACGTGCACATCACCCTGTTGGGCGGCTTCGAGGTGGTCGCCGACGGCCGCCGCGTGCCACCGGCGGACTGGCACCGGCGGCAAGCGGCGGCGCTGGTCAAGCTGCTGGCGCTCGTACCCGGACGGTCGTTGCACCGCGAACGGGTGATCGACGCGCTCTGGTCCGGCCTCGACCTCGACGAGGCCGCCCCGCGGCTGCACAAGGCAGCCCATTACGCCCGTCGATCGCTCGGCGATCCCCGATCGCTGGTGCTGAACGGTGAAACCGTAGCGCTCTGCCCCGACGCCGACGTCGACGTCGACGCGATCCGGTTCGAGCGGCTGGCCGAGTCCGCGCGGGACGCCCGGACCGCCGGCGACGCCGCCGACGCCTACCCCGGCGAGCTGCTGCCACAGGACGTTTACGACCCATGGACGCAGGAGCCGCGGGAGCGGCTCCGGCTGCTGTACCTGCGGATGCTGCGCACAGCCGGCCGGTGGGAAGCCCTCACCGCCGCCGACCCCTCCGACGAGCAGGCGCATCTCGCCCTCATCCGCAGTCTGGCCGGTGCCGGCGACCGGCGTTCCGCGCTGCGCCAATTCGAGCGGCTGGAAGGCGGTCTGCGGCGTGAGTTGGGCGTCGCGCCGAGCCCGGAGGCGCTGCGCCTGCGCGACGAACTGCTGGCCACCGCCGGTGCGACGCGCCCCGCTGTCAAGATCGCGTTGGTGGGGCGTGACGGGGAGCAGGCCCGCGTGGCTCGGCTGCTCGAATCCGTGCGTCAGGGCCGGGGACGGGTCCTCTTCGTCGGTGGCCCGGCCGGCATCGGCAAGTCCGCGCTGCTGACGGCTGTCGACGGGGCGGCCACGGCGCAGCGGATGCGGGTCGGCGCCGGCGTCGCGGCACGCATCGAAGGCGACTGGCCGTACGCGCCGGTCCTGGAGGCGCTGGCCGACCTGTGCCGCCACCACCCCACCCTGCTGGACGGGCTCGACGACGCGTTCCGCGATGAGATCGAGCGCGGGTTGTCCGGGCGCCAGTTCAGTTGGGACGGCCAGGGCGCACACCAGCGGCTGTTCGTCGCCACGGCAGAGTTGCTCCGGCTGGCCGCCGCCGGCGCGGGCGCGGTGCTCATCGTCGACGATGCGCACGACGCCGACGAGGGGAGCCTGCGCCTGCTGCACTACCTCGCGCGCAGCACGGTGACCGAACGGCTGCTGATCGCGGTGGGGCACCGCCCGGCCGCCGGGATCCTCGCCGAGGTCCGGCAGAGCCTGCTCGCCCGGGGCAGCGCCACGGCACTGGAGCTCACGGCGCTGCGGACGGCGAGTGCCGCGGCGCTCGCCCGCCGGCACGCGCCCGCCGCCGACCCGGCCGCCCTGGACGCGATCTGCGAGGCGTCGGCCGGGTTGCCGTTCGCCGTGGTCGAGCTCGCGCGCGATCTCCGGCCCGATCGGTCCGCTTCGCTCGCCGCGGGGCTTCCCGAGCCCGTCCGGCGGGCGATGTCCGCCGCGGCGGTGCTGGGGTCTACCTTCGACACCGACGAGTTCGCCGGCGTGACCGGCATGTCGGATCAGGACGCCTACGCGGTACTGGACGAGGCGGTGGTTCGGCACGTCGTACAGCGGACCGGCGGAGGCTACGCGTTCCGGCACGCGCTCATCCGCGAGTCGCTGCTCGACATCGCAGGAGCCGACGCGCGGCGCGACGCGCACCGGCGGGCCGCCGCCACGCTGCGACGGCTGGGCCGGTCCCCGGCGCGGATCGGCCACCATCTGGTGCAAGGTGGCCAGCCGGCCGAGGCCGTACCGTGGATACTCACCGCGGCCGAGACCGAGGCGGCGCTCGGCGCGTACCGGGACGCACTCGCCACCCTCGACACCGTCCGCGCGTTCGCGTCCGGTGCGGAACGGGCGCGGTTGCTGGCCCTGAGGGCCGACCTGCTCAGCGCGTGCGGCGACCTCGGCGCGGTCCTCGCCTACCGGGAGGCACTTGCGGCCACGTCCGACCCGGGCACGCGCGTGTGGGTGCGTACCCAGCTCGCGCGGGCCGCGACCTACGCCGGTGACCTGGACACCGCGGAGCTCGCCCTCGCCGGGCTCGAGCTCGACGGCGGCGAGAACGACGCCGCGCTGTTGCTGGCCCGGGGCAACCTCGCATACTTCCGGCACGACTTCGCCGCCGCCGACGAGGCGGCCGCCGAGGCGCACCGCCGGATCGGCCTCGGTACCGGCGGAAGCTGGCGGCTGTTCAGCCTGATCGCCTTGCAGGGTCTGCTCGCCCACCATCGAGGCGAGTGGTTCCAGCGCCTACGCGCGGAGTTGCGCGGCGGGATCCGCCGGCCGGACCTGGTGGCGGGGATCTTCGACTCGCACCTGTGCGTCGCCGAGTATCTGCTGTACGGGCCGACCCCGTACGACGACGTGATCGCGCTCGCCGGCGAGTTGCGCGACACCGCCGAGCGGGCCGGCGTGCTGCGCGCGGTCGCGTTCGCCACTGCCCTGCGCGGAGAGGCCGCGCTGCTCAAGGGTGACCTCGATCTGGCCGAATCGGAGCTGCAGGCCGCCGCCGACCTGCACCACGACCTGGAGTCATCCGCCGGCGAGGCGCACTCGTTGCAGCGCCTCGCCGAGGTCCACCTGGCCCGCGGCGACCGGCAGACCGCGACTCGGCTGCTGCGCCGGGCCCTGCCGCTGGCCCGCTGGTCGTTGATCGGGCTGCATCTCCTGCACCGCATCTTCGGCAACATGATCGACGCGGCACCGGACGTCGAGGCCGCGCGCGCCGTGGTCGATCGGGCCGAGTCCACGCTCGTCGAGGAGGACCGGTGCTCGTTCTGCTCGATCATGTTCGCCGCTCCGGCCGCCCGGGCATGCGCCGACGCCGGCGACCTCGACGACGCCCGCCGCTACCTGAAGGCCGCGGAGCGCTCCGAGGCGCTGTGGGAAGGAACGGCGTGGCAGGCCTCGCTGGTCGAGATCCGGGCCCACATCGCGATCGCCGAGCACCACGACGCCATGGCACAACGCCTGTTCGGCGACGCGGCGGCCATGTTCGACGCCGCCGGCCAGCCGTTGGACGCCCAGCGTTGCCGGTCGTGACCGCTCGGGCCGGCGCGGCCCACTCCGGACGCATCCCCCGACCGAGCCGGCGGTCGCGGCCCACCGATGTCGCTTACGCGAGCAGTTCGCGTAGGTCCGACGACAGGTAGACCCGCGGGGCTTCAAGCGTCGCCGGCACCGCCCGAACGAGCTCTTGCCGACCGCGCGCCCAAACCGTTGACCAGTTCCACCTTGGCCGTAACGCACATCGCGGTCAGCCGGGCAGGATCCGGACCACTTCCGGCGGGCCGTAACGGGTGCGGACTGCTGCCCTCATGTGAGGAAGGTATCGGCGGGCGGCGTCCTACGCGCGGGAGAACCGGGACGGCGACCCCCCTCGGTCGCCGTCCACGGCGCCCGTGCGTCCCGCACCAGGTACTCCGAATCGGGTGAACCCGCTGTTGTTGATCCGGTTCCGCGCGGGGGCGGCGGGTGATGACGGCGAACTCACGTTTCGCATCCGGACCGGCGATGCCTGGGTCCCGCCAGGCATCGCCGGCGCCACGGGTCCCGCCGGTTCGGTGCTTTCGGGCGGCAGGTCCGGAACGGGCGCGGTCCGCTTCGCGCGGACGCCGTCGGGGCCGTCCGGCCCGCGGTCCGACCGGTCCGGCCGCCACTTCAGATAGACGCCCGCCAGCAGGCCGGCGACACAGATGACCACCAGAAAGCCCAGTAGAACCGCCGCCTGACCCACGTGGCCACGACCTCTCACCGTCAACCTCAGGTGCTGTTGGTTATTTAACCAACCACCCTAGCAGGGTGTGATGCCACAACCAATCGCCTATGCTTGGCTGATGACCTCACCCAGGCCGGCGGTCGGCTTCGGCGTCTATCTGAGGGAAGCGATCCACGCCGCACGGTTCCCGACCCCCACTCACTTCGCGCGCGCCGTGGGCACCGACCCCTCCGTGGTCCTGCGCTGGCTGAGCGGGGAACAGCGGCCCACGATCCGGTCCATCGAGCGCATCGCGCCCGTCCTGGGCAAGACCATCAACGAGCTGGTGATCGCCGCGTACCCCGACCGGGTGAACGGCCCTCGCACCGAGCTGCGACCGGCCCACCCGCTCGTGCACGAGCTGGCGCGGATACTCGCGGACGATTCACCGATCCCCGAGCCTGACCGGCACGCGTTGGAAACGGTGCTCGACCGCATGCTCGATCCGTACCGCAAGGTCATGCGCCGCAGGCGGTCGGCGTGACGGACGGATGCCGAAATCGCACCGTCGATTGATCAACGTCGCGTGGCCAGTGAGATGTACGTAATCTCAGGACCATGACGGAGCGGGCTCGGGCCTATCTCGGATCGACCGCGACTGGACTTCATTTCCAGATCAGCAAGCTTCTCGTGGCGTCGATCATCGCTGCCACGGCGGCGACCGGCGCACTCATCATCGCGGTACTGGTCGCGCTACCCGTACGCGTGCCCCCGCCCGGCCCCAGCGGCTTGCCGCCGCCGCCTCCGGACCTGAAGCTGCTCGCCGTCCTACCCGTCATCACCGGCCTGTTCGTGCTCGCCTGGCTCGCCGTCGTCGTGGTGTTCTCCCGGGACCAGATCTTGCTGCATATCCGGGAGATCCACAGTGACGCGACAGCGGAACCTGCGACGGATCGACAGCAGATCGATGAATTGGTCGCCCAATTGCGGACGGAGCTCTCCGCGGACCGCGAGCGCGACCTGCAGGCACTGGGGGATCGCATCACGGCGCTGACCACGGAGTACGGCGAGCGCCGCGAGACCGACGGATACCTCAACGGCATGCGGGCGGCGACCACCGATGATGATCCGGTGGATCCCACCGTCCGGCCTATCCGCCGTACGCCACCGCGACGCTGAGGCCGCATGCATGACCGGCACGTCGGCGGGTAGACGGGCGGAACGACGATGAACCCGATTCAGCTGCGGAAGTACCTCGGTGGCGTGGACTACCCGACCGACAAGGAGACCCTGATCCGGCGGGCTAAGGAGAACGGGCCGGCGACGACGTGATCCAGACACTGAAGGCTTGCCCGGCGGACCGGTTCAACTCGACATCTGAGCCTAGGCCGTCGCCATAGCGCCGGCGGGCGGTGCGGAACCGGTTGACTGCCGCACGACGAGTTCGGTGGCCAGCTCCACGTGATGGGAGTCGAGCTTCTCGCCGGCGGCCAGGCGCAGTGCGGTCCGTAACGCGACGCGACCCATGTCTCGCAACGGCTGGCGCACCGTCGTCAACGGTGGCGAGGCGTACCGGGCGACCTGCGTGTCGTCGAACCCCACGACGCTCAGGTCGTCGGGGACGCGAAGACCGCGGACCCGGGCGGCCTCGATGACCCCCGCGGCGGTCTCGTCGCTGCCGGCGAACACCGCAGTGGGCGGCTCCGGCAGGTCGAGCAACGCCGCCGCCCCGACGAGCCCGTCCTGGTAGAGAAAGCGACCGGTGCGTACGTACCCGCTGGGCACGGGTACGCACTCGGCCTCGAGGGCGGCGCGATAGCCGTGCAGCCGCGCCTGGCTGTGCGCCTTGGCGGCCGGTCCGCCGATGTAGGCGATCCGGCGGTGCCCGAGGGACAGCAGGTGCTGGGCCGCCGCGAGACCACCGGTGAAGTTGGTCGACCCGACGCTGGCCACGCGCGCGCGGGGCATCGTGCTCGGGTCGATGACGACAAGCGGGAGATGCGCCCGGAACAACGCGTGCAGATGGTCGGCCGTCAGGTCGTTCACGACGCTGACGACCGCCTGCCGCCCGGCGGAGGCCAGGTCGCGGGCCCATCCGCCGGCGCGGCGGGCTTCCGAGCGCCGCTCGCCGTCGGAGCCCACGCTGACCGCGACGGCGACGCCGGCGTCCGACGCGGCGTCCAGAACACCCTGCATGATCTCGATCGAGTAGGCGTTGAGAGGGCTGGCGAACAGCAGCTCGATGCGTGCCGTGGCCGCGCTGCGGATCACGGACGCGACGCGCCGCCCGTGGTATTGGTGTTGCCGCAGCAGCGCCTCGACGCGGGCTCTGGTCGCGGGCCCGACGTCGGCACGGCCGTTCAGCACCCGGGAGACGGTCGCCACAGACACGCCGGCGGACGCCGCGACGGTGGCGAGCGTCGTACGCCCGTCCTTGGGCGGCATGGCGTCCTCCTCCTACGCGCGGACGTCGCCCGGGGCCGGGCCGACCTCCACCGGCGTCACCAGGCGGCGATCGTGTCCCACCCGGCGCACGGATCCGGTCAGCCGCACCGTGCCCCGGCACGGCAGGTCGGCCGCCGAGGTCCCGACGAGCACGTCGAGCTCTCCGGGTTCGACGATGCGCTGGAAATCGCGCCCGGTGAAGGCGGTGCGGTCGGCGTGCACCCGGAACTGGACGGCCACCGCTTCGGTGGGCTCCAGCCGGACCCGGGCGAAGCCCACCAGCTGCCGGACCGGCCGGGTGACCTGGGCGACGACATCGTGCAGGTAGAGCTGGACGACCTCGTCACCGGTTCGCGTGCCGGTGTTGCGGACCCGGACCGACACGGTGAACTCCCCGTCGGTCGGCACCTCCTTGTCGCTGATGCGAAGGTCGTCCACTTCGAACGTCGTGTATGAGGCGCCGTGGCCGAAGGGGAACAGCGGCGTCGGGTCGAGATTGCTGACGCCGGTGTGCTCGGCGCCGAGCGGGGGCTGGAGGTAGGTGCCCGGCTGACCCCCGGTGCTGCGCGGGATCTGCACCGGCAACTTGCCGGCGGGCGATATCCGGCCGCTGAGGATGCCGGCGATCGCCGGTCCCCCTTCCTCCCCGGGCATGAACGCCTGCACCAGCCCGACGGCCCGGTCGTGGATGTCGCCGAGCGCGTACGGACGGCCGGACACGACCACCACGACGACCGGGGTACCGGTTTCCAGCAGCTCGGCGACCAGATCCGCCTGCACGCCGGGCAGCCGCAGGTCCTCGGCGTCGCAGCCCTCCCCGGACGACCCGTGGCCGAACAGCCCGGCGAGGTCACCGACGATCGCCACGCACAGGTCAGCGTCCCGGGTCGCGGCGAGCGCGGCCGCGAACCCGGACCGGTCCGTTCCCAGCACCTGGCAGCCCGGCTCGTGGACGATCTCGACCTCGGGCAGCTCCGCCCGCAAGGCGTCGACGGCGCTCTGCACCTCGATGCCGAGCCCATAGCCGGGGTGGCGCGGCAGGACGTGGTTGGGGAAGGCGTAGCAACCCATGAAGGTGCGCGGGTCGGCGGCGCAAGGCCCGACGACGGCCACCCGGCGTAGTGGTGGGCGTCCGTCGCCCATCAGGGGCAACGCGGTCCCGGCGTCGAGCAGGACGATCGACCGCTCGGCCATCTCCCGGGCGAGCGCGCGGTTGGCGGGGGAGTCAAGGTCGGTGCCGGCCGCTCCGGTCACCGAGCGCTCCGGCGTCCAGTCCGGGTCGAGCAGCCCCAGCTCCGCCTTCTGGATGAGAACACGCCGGGCGGCCCGGTCGATGAGTGCCTCGGACGGCTCGCCGCGCCGTACCCGCTCGACCAGCCCGGCGCCGAAGCCGAGCGTGTCCGGCAGCTCGACGTCGATGCCCGCGGCGAGCGCCTGAGCACCGGCCTCGTCGTAGTCCGCCGCGACGCGGTGCATCGTCGCGAGAAACGGTACGGCCCAGTAGTCGGACACGACGGTGCCCCCGAATCTCCACTCGTCGCGGAGCAGGTCGGTGAGCAGCCAGGGATCCGCGGCCGCCGGAACACCGTCCACATCGGAGTACGAGTTCATCACCGAGCCGGCGCCGGCGGCGGCGATGGCGGTCTCAAACGGCGGCAGGATCACGTCCATGAGCTCGCGACGGCCCATCGACACGGGCCCGTGGTTGCGCGCCGCGCGCGAGGCGGAGTACCCGGCGAAGTGCTTCAGCGTGGCGATGACACCCGTGCTCTGCAGGCCTCGGACGTAGGCGGCGCCGAGCATCGCCACCAGGTACGGGTCTTCGCCGATGGTTTCCTCGACGCGGCCCCAGCGGTAGTCGCGTACGACGTCCAGCACGGGCGAGAGACCTTGGTGCACGCCGACCGCGGCCATGTCCCGGCCGATCGCGGCGGCCATGCGTTCGACGAGGTCCGGGTCGAACGTCGCACCCCAGGCGATCGCCGCCGGGTACACCGTGGCGCCGAATGTGGTGAATCCGGTGAGGCACTCCTCGTGGACGAGGGCCGGGACACCCAGGCGGGAGTCCTCGAGCACCACCCGATGCTGCCGTACGAGTTCGGCAGCGCCCTCCGCGACGGTCACCGGGACGCTACCGAAGACCCGGGTGAGGTGACCGAGCCCATGTTGGCTCGCCTCTTCGAGCGGCACCGTGCCCGAGTCGGCGAAGACGTCCTGCATCGGCGCAACGTTGAGGCTGGCGTCGTGCTCGGCGGTCGAACCCGCGGCGGCGGTCGCGTCCTGCATGTCGTTGCCGACCCATCGGCTGCCGAGTTGCGCCACCTTCTCCTCGAGCGTCATCTCGCCGAGCAGGAGGTCGACCCGGTCGGCGATCGGAAGCGTCGTGTCCTGCCACGGCCGCCTCGACCGCTCGGCGTCGGAGATCGGGTTCTGTGTTGTCACGACGGCTCTCCTTGAGTTTCCGAAAGTTCCGGTCTTCTTTCGAGACCCGGCCGCGACCGGATCGTGACCCATGGCTGTCATTCGATGCGGGCACAACGCCCTGCGGTGACGTCTACTCTCGCTCCACCGGTACGAGTGCATCAAGACCCTTGACACGCCCAATTCGAAATCCTAGGTTAACGAAATCTCACGTTAACTTACGGTCGCCGATCGAAAGTTTGCAGTCCCGGCGCAGGGTACGAGCAGGGAAGGTCTAGCGTGCCGGGTCCGGCCGGCGGCCATCGCCTCAGACGACCGACTCGCCGCGGAAGCCCGCGGCTCTCGAGTACGGAGATCAGCGTGGATCGCAGGACGATATCCCGTCGGAATTTCCTCAACCTCGCCGTCGGCGCCGG
Source organism: Actinoplanes sp. (assembly GCA_036001925.1). Taxonomy (GTDB): domain Bacteria; phylum Actinomycetota; class Actinomycetes; order Mycobacteriales; family Micromonosporaceae; genus Actinoplanes. The sequence goes on along the minus strand of DASYTU010000262.1, from coordinate 83 downwards.
CGCCGCTGCCGGGCTCGCCGCCTGCGGCAGCTCCGGGCCGAGCAGTGGCGGCAGCACCGGCGGCGGCGCCGGCGCGGCCAGCT
>DASYTU010000261.1:0-77341 GCA_036001925.1 Actinoplanes sp. | reverse complement strand
TACTTCCGTGCCTTCCACGGCATCCCGGAGTCGGCCGCGAAGACCGAGAAGGGCGAGCCCGTGAACGCGATCCGCGGGTTCATGGACATGATCGCCCAGCTGGTACGCACCCGGCGGCCGGATCGGATCGTGTGCGCGCTGGACGCGTCGTGGCGGCCGGCGTGGCGGGTCGCGCTGGTGCCGTCGTACAAAAGGCACCGGGTCGCCCACGACGACGTGGAAGTCGTGCCGCCCGCGCTGGAGAAGCAGATCCCGGTGCTGCTCGAGGTTCTGGAGGCGGTGGGCATCCCGGCGTTCGGCGTCTCCGGGTACGAGGCCGACGACGTCCTGGGCACGCTCGCCGCGACCCAGCCGGGCCCGGTCGAGGTGGTCTCCGGCGACCGCGATCTGTTCCAGCTGGTCGACGACGATCGCGGCACCCGGCTGCTCTACTGCGGCCGCGGCGTGGCGAAGCTGGAGGTCAGCGACAACGCCGTGGTGGAGAAGAAGTACGGCGTGCCGGCTCGCTGGTACGCGGACTTCGCCGCGATGCGCGGCGACCCGAGCGACGGCCTGCCCGGCGTGCCCGGCGTCGGCGAGAAGACGGCGGCCCGGCTGATCGCCCGGTACGGCGGCATCGAGGCGATCATGGTCGCCCTGGACGATCCGAAGTCCGGCTTCGCGCCGGGCGTACGGACGAAGCTGGCCGCGGCCCGGGAGTACCTGACCGCGGCGCTACCGGTGTGCCGGGTCGCGCTGGACGTGAAGCTCCCCGAGTTCGACCCGGCGATGCCCACCTCCCCGGCCGATCCGGACCGGCTGCTGGCGCTGGCGCAGCGCTGGAACCTGGCCGGCTCGGCCCGCCGCGTGGTGGACGCGCTCGCGAGCTGATTCCCCAGCGCGCCGGGACAGCGCGCCCGTGGTGACGCGCACAAGATCGGCGCGTACCGACCTCGGGGCGCTCCGACGCGATCGCGCCCTGCGGCGGTCGGCGGCGCACCGCCGACCTTCCGCCTAGTTCCAGAGCGCCGCCGGGGACTCCGCGTCCGGGACGAGCACGGCCGGCGCGCCGTTGCCGTTCGCGGGCACGGACCAGACGTCGGAACTGCGGGCGCCGCTCCGGACCGCGTACATCACCGTGTCGTTGTCGAGCCACGCCGCCTGGTCGTCGACGCTGCGCGTCTCCGCGAGCGGCGTCCTGGTCATCGTGGCGAGGTCGAGGACCATGAGGCGCCAGCCCTTCGCCGGGTCGCCGCCGCGCGCCTGCTTGAATACCAGCCGGGTACGGTCCGGCGACAGCGACGGGCACTCCACGTTGGACGCGAGCGTGCGTACGACCTGCGCGGCCACGTCCCCGGACACCAGGTAGCGCCGCCCGGCCGTGGACATCGTCGCGTAGAAGTGCTGGTCGTCGACGAAGGTGACGCCCCAGAAGTTCACGTCGACGCTCCGGTAGGGGCGCCCGTCGCGGGTGATCGCGAACGACTCGAGCGTGTCCACCGTCTGCCCGGTGGTGGCGTCGAGCATGCCGACCCGGGTGGAGAACCGGCCGCCGTTGTAGGAGTCGCCGGTGACGAAGACCGTCCACGCCATCATGCGGCCGCTCGGCGACACGCGGGCCCGGTTCGGCACGCCGACCAGCGGGTACGTCTCGCGCTCCCGCAGCCTTCCGTCCAGCACGGCCAGCTGATACGTGGCGAGGGGTCCGTCGGGGCGCAGGCAGATCGCCGCGCCGGCGGCCGCGTATACCCGGTCGCAGGAGACCCCGGAGACGGTACGGGGGCCGGCCGGCGCGTCCCGCTCGACCGTCGCGACGTGGCCGTAGCTGTCCGTGGCCGTGCTGCGGAACAGCAGCCGGTCGCCCGGCCCGGCGTCGACCACACCGGCCGCCGCGGCCGGGGCGGACCGGCGCTTCGCGGCGACGACGACGTAGGCGGCGGCGCCGGCGAGAAGCACGGCCGACGCCATGACCGCGAACAGGACCCGAGACTTGCTGGTCACCACGGGCGTCCGCTCATGCCGGTGCCGCCATCCGGGCGCGAGTGAGTAGAAGACCGGAGCCGGCGAGCGTCACCGCGGCCGCGACGACCGCGGCCCGGATCGCGCCGCCCGCGCCCCACCACTGCCAGGCCAGGCCGAACAGCACGGACGAGATCAGGTACGCGACGGCCTGCCCCGACTGCACCAGCGCCAAGCCGGTCGTCCGCAGCGCCGGCGGCAGCAGCGGCCCGGCCAGCGCCATCAGCACCCCGTCCGTCGCGGCGTAGAACCCGCCGTACAGCACGAGAACGAGGACCAGCGCGGGTGGGCCGCCCCACGGCGACGCCAGCAGCAGATAGACGGCCACGAGGGCGCCGTAACCGCCGAGGAACACCTTCGTGCGGCCGATCCGGTCAGCGAGCACGCCGAGCGGCATTGCCAGCAGCAGGTACGCGAGGCTGGTGCCGACCGCGAGCAGCGGGAACCACCCGACGGCGAGGTTCTCCCGGCGCTGCAGAAGCAGGTAGACGAATCCGTCCCCGATCGTGCTGAGGCCGAGCAGCACGGCGCCGAGCACCAACAGCCGGACCGGGCCGAGGCGCAGCAGCGCCGTCGCGGCCCGCGGGCTGACGGTGGGCACCGCCGGGGGCCCGAGGTACATCAGCGCCGTCGCGGCCCGCGGGCTGACGGTGGGCACCGCCGTGGGCCCGAGGCAAATCAGCGCCGTCGCGGCCCGCGGGCTGACGGTGGGCACCGCCGGGGGCCCGAGGCACATCAGCGCCGTCGCGGCCCGCGGGCTGACGGTGGGCACCGCCGGGCGTGGGCCGCGCCGGTCCCGGACGAACAGGACGAGCAGCAGGACGCCGACGGTGGCCACGCAGTAGCTGGTCACGAACACGGCGTCGAACGCCTGCCCGGACGCGGCCAGGACGGCGAGCGCGAGCAGCGGGCCGGCGAACGCGCCGGCGCTGTCCATGGCCCGGTGCACGCCGAACGCGCGGCCCAGGTCACCGTCGGGCGTGGACAGCGTGATCAGGGCGTCACGCGGCGCCGTGCGCAGGCCCTTGCCGGCCCGGTCCGCGATGATCGCCGCCCCGATGGCCGGCACCGAGGTGCCCGCCGCGAGCAGCCCGATCTTGGCGACGGCGGACAGGGAGTAGCCAGCGACCGCGACGAGCTTGCGCTGCCGCACCCGGTCGGCGACATAGCCACCGACCAGGCGCAACAGCGCGGTCGCCCCGGTGTAGAGGCCGTCGACCAGGCCGTACACGGCCGGTCCGAGACCCAGGCCGATCGCGAGATACAGCGGCAGGATCGCGGCCACCATCTCGCTGGAGATGTCGGTGACCATGCTGACCGCACCGAGGGCGAGGACGTTGCCGGCAACGCGCTTGGTGCGATCGGCACTCGCGCTGCGGACGATGCGGTCCACCGACGCAAGGTACATCTACGACCAGACGTACGTGATCGGCGAGACGTTCGCCGCGCCACCGAGGGCCGGTAGGCCGTACGCGGTCTCGATGGTGCGCAGCACCGTGTAGTGGGTGATCTTCGACGAGTACGAGCCGGCCGTCACGTGCGCCCCGACGAACGCGGTGTAGATGTGGTTGAGCGACAGCCAGTTGTCCTCGTCGAACGTGACGATCAGCAGGCTGTTGTGGGTCTTGGCCCACTGGGCGTACGAGTCGAGATGCGTCCGCAACCAGCTGTCGCCGGTCGCGACCGAACAGTCGTGCATGTCGTTGCACATGTCCGGCGACACGAACGCCACCGTGGGCAACGTCGTGTAGTCGGTCGGGAAAGTGGCGTAGGTCAGGTTGCTGGCGGGGGGCATGTTGCTGAAGTCGACCCAGCTGTTGTGCTTGCGCCGGTACGTGCCGCTGGAGCAGCCCGTGTAGCCGTCGGACGGCATCGACTCGGAGTAGCCCTTGAAGCTCAGGCCCGCGCCGATGAGCTGCGCGCCCAGGTTGTTGGCCGAGAAGGTCTTCGGGCAGTTGTCGTCGGTGACGCCCTGGGTCGAGCCGGAGAAGAGCGCGATGTAGTTGGGCTGGCTCGGGTGGGTGATGGCGTACGACTGGGTGAACTTCGCGCCCTGCGCCGCGAGCGATGTGAAGTATGGCGCGCTGGAGCTGGTGATCTGCGATGTCGACTTGTTCTCGAACATCACCAGGACGATGTGGTCGAAGCGGGGAACAGTCGTGGCTGCCTGCGCCTGCGGGGTGGCCGCGGTGAGGCCGGCGCCGACGAGGGCCACGATCGCGGACGCGACCGTGAACCGCCGTACGAACATAGGTTTCTCCCCTTCCCGGGAAGCCGTCGCCGTCCGGGCAGAACGCCCGATTCACCGCATCCTACGTAACGCATCGACATCCGTGTATACCCCAGATTGCCGGCCGCGGTGCGAGCGGTGAAGAGGCGGAGCCCGTCAGGTGCCGGGCCGGCCGCGACGGCGGCGCATCGCGACGGCGATCGCGACGGCGACCAGAACCACCAGAACGAGGACCCAGATCCACCAGGTGGAGCTGCCGCTGGAGTTCGACGCCGGTTCGGCCTGTGCGGTGGCCGCCGCGGCGGACGGCACGACCGCTGCGGTGCTCGGCGCCGCGGCGGTAGGCGTGGGCGCGGTCGGTGCGGCGGCCTTCAGGGTGAGCAGCGGCGCCGGGTGGTCGGGCTCGGCCTGCCCCGGCTCCTGGATCTCGATCCAGCGGTCCACCTCGCCGTCCCCGTACGTCTCCAGGGTCTTGAAGGAGAGCCGGGTGGCGTCCGCGGGCAGCTTCGCGATCTTGACCGACCACACCGCGTCCGTGCCGGTCTTGAGTGTCTTGCCGCCGACCGTGAATCCGTCGGCGCGGCGGGCGAACGTCCAGCCGGCCGGCGCCTTCACCAGGGTGACGTCGGTCGGTGCGATGCCCTCCGGCAGCACCACCCGCTCGGTCTTGATGCCGGCATCGGGGTTCTCGGCCTCGCCGGTGAACGTGAGCGTCACGTCGGTGGCGCCGGCCTGCGTCTTGTCCGCGCTGACCTCGACGTGCGCGAGGGCCGGGCCGGCCAGCCCGGCCACGGCGAGACCCGCAATGGCACCCACCATCATCACCCGGTAACTGGCGCGCACTCTGAACCGCCTTCGCTGAGGGGACGGCGCCGCCGGGGGGCGACGCCGTTTCCTAAAGTCGCCGGCCGGTCCGGAAAAGTTCCGCCGAATCGCGAACTGTTACCCTCCGATCGGTTGCGCACCCGCCCCGACGGGCGCCTCGCGACGGCGCCGGCGGGCTACGGTCACGTCGGACACGGCCGCGACTAGGGCGACGAGAACGAAGCCGATGGTGACCAGCAGCGCGGCGCGGAACGCGAGACCCCAGTCGCCGCCGTTGTGTGCCAGCCGGTTGAAGAAGACCGCGCCGACCGCGGCGATGCCCAGCGCGGTGCCGATGCGCTGTCCGGTCTGCAGGACCGCCCCGGCGCTGCCGGCCCGCCGGACCGGTACCTGCTCGAGTGTCAGCGCCTGGTTCGGGCTGATCACCAGGCCGCTGCCGAGCCCCGCGACCAGCAGCGGCAGCGCGGCCGCCCACCCGGCTTCGCGGCCGGGCACGAAGTGCAGCACGACTTCGGTGGCGGCTAGGCCGACGGCGACCACGACGAGGCCGAGGGCGACCAGCGGGCGGCCGTACCGGTTGACGATCCGCCCGCCGAGCGCCGAGGCGGCCGCCGACCCGACCGCGAACGGCGTGACCGCGAGGCCCGCCTCCAGCGCGGTGTAATGCAGGCCGTTCTGCAGGTACAGCGTGTAGATGAAGAAGATCGTGGTGAAACCGGCGAAGTAAAGCGTGCCGATGAGCGCGCCCAGGGCGTACGACCGGACCCCGAACAGCTCCAGGTCGACCACGGGCGTACGGCGCCGCCCGTAGCGGCGTTCCCAGGCGACGAAGCCGGCCAGCACGGCGACGGCGGCCACGACCAGCAGCCACTTGGCCTGGCCGTGCCACTCGCGCTCCTGCACCAGCGGCAGGAGCAGCAGGAGTACGCCGGTGCCGAGCAACGCGACGCCCACCGGATCGAGGCTCTCGCGGGCGCGCTCCGCCCGCGGGAGCGCCGGGATCCAGCGCCAGCCGAGCAGGATGGCGAGCACGCCGATCGGCACGTTGATGTAGAAGATCCAGCGCCAGCCCTGCTCGGCGCCGAAGATCTGGATGAGCAGGCCGCCGAGCAGCGGGCCGACCGCGGTGGACACGCCGATGGTGGCGCCGAGCAGCCCGAACGGCCGACCCCGCTCCCGCGGTTCGAACAGCTGCTGGATCAGCCCGGACACCTGCGGATTGACGACGCCGGCGGCGGCGCCCTGGACCAGCCGAGCCACGATCAGCCACAGCGGTCCGGTGGCCAGGCCGGCGGCCGCGCTGGCCAGCGTGAACACCGCGAGCCCGGCGATGAAGACGTCGCGGCGGCCGCGGGCGTCGCCGAACCGGCCCGCCGGAACCAGCAGCAGGCCGAACGTCAGCGCGTAGCCGGAGAGCACCCACTGCAGCTCGCCGGAGCTCAGGTGCAGGTCGTTGCGGATCGAGGGCAGCGCTACGTTGACGATGCTGACGTCGAGCAGCGTCATGAACGCCGCGACGAGCGCGACGCTCATCGCCCGCCAGCGGATCGTGGTCGGCTGCTCGTTCGTCATCGCCCGCCTGTTCCCGCCGGCCCCGGCCGCAAACCCCTTGTGATCATCCGAACGGGATGGCTACGTCACACACCAGGTCCTCCGGCCCGGCGGCGTCAGGGTCGGCGGCGTAGCGGTACACCTCGCGGGGCGGCCCGACCTCGCGCAGGCCGCGGGATCGGATCCAGCGATGCACCGTGTCGTAGACCGACAGGATCTGCGGCGACTCGACGTGGCCCTTCGCGCCGGTCTCCGGCACCACCTCGGCGGGGCGGAGTAGGCCGATGCGGTCGTACAGCCGCAGGGCTCTCATCGACAGCCGCGAGCGGCGGGCGAACTCGCCGATGGTCAGCAGCCCCGCCCCGTCGTCCGGCACCTAACTCACCGGGAACGCCACGTCGAAGACCTCGTCGCCATCCGCGGCCGCGTAGAAGTCGGTCCAGTACGTCTCGCGCGGCGCGCGGGCGACCACCATGCCCTTGTCCGAGATCCACTTCTCGATCGCCTCGTACACCCCGCCCAGCCGCCCCGTGGTCACCTGGGCCTTGGTCACCCGCACGTACGCCTCGCGGTGGGCCGGGATGGTCCGATCGCCGCCGGCCGCTACCGTCGCGCACACCTCGACCGGCGTCTCGCCCTCGTTGGGGTTGCCCTCGTAGACGACCACGAAGACGGGGGCGTCGTCCGGCCGCTCCAGGAACGGCCACGCGCCGGCGCCGAGCAGACCACCGGCCTGCCGTGCGGCATCCGCGACCCGCGCCATGGCGCCGGGTAGCCACGCCTCGAGCGCGGCCTGGTCCACGCTGCGCGTCTCGGTCACGACGTGCTGTTCGGGCACGTCGCGCAAGCGGACCTCGACCATGATGTGCCTCCTCGTCCCGTCCCGGCGGCGACAGCGGAGCGCCGCTGGGTGTCAGGATGCGGCCTCACCCAGGGTCAGGGTCAAGCGATCCGGTACAGCCGGATGTCGGCGATGCTCCACCAGTTGCCGCTGCTGGCCGTCGACGTGATCCGCAGGTAGCGGGCCTCGGTCCGGGCCACGTCGACGTTTGTGAGCTGGCCGGTGCTCGCGCCGCTGGCCAGCGTGCGCCACGTGGTGCCGTCGGAGCTGGCGGTCAGCGTCCAGCCGCGGGCGTAGTCGCCGAGGTTGCCGCCGCTGTCGATCGCCACCCGGTCGAAGGTCGTCGGCCGGGCCAGGTCGACCTGCAGGTACTGGCCGGGCGCCTGGGCGGTGCCGCTGGACCAGCGGGTCGACGCGTCGCCGTCGACGGCGGCCTGCGGCGTCTCGCCCGTCGGGCTCGCGGTCGCGGTCGCTCCGACCAGCGGGACGGTCGCGAAACGCGAGCGCAACTGGGCGGAGGGCGGCCAGGTGAACGTGGCGAGCGCGCCGCCGGGCAGCGTGTACGCGAACTGCTGGTCGCCGACCGACACCGCGAACGAGCGCGGATCGTCGTTCTCGTTGTGCACGATCAGCGCGGTGGAGCCGTCCGGGTTGCGGAACGCGACGTCCATGATCTGGCCGTTCCATCCCGTGGTGCCGAACGAGGTGCTGGCGATGCGGACGGCGCCGGGCCGCACGAACGTCGCGGCGTGCCCCACCGTGAAGTACTCGGCGTCCCGCGAGACGCTGCCGTCGGGCTGCAGCGTGAGCAGGCCGGTGCAGGTGCCGCAGCCGCCCAGGTGCGGGCCGCCGGTCCAGTCCAGCGCGATGTTCCAGTTCGCCGTGGACCTGGCCCAGTTGCGGGTGGTGCCGATGATGATCGTGCGGGCGTGCCAGGTGAGCGTGCCGCGGAAGATCTGCTCGGGCGTGTCGGTCGGGCCGTGCGAGCCGGAACACTCGGTGAACCAGATGCCCTTGTCCGGGTGGGCGTCGTGCAGCGCGGTCTGCGCGCTCGGGTCGCCGAAGTAGCAGTGGTACGCGGTTCCGGCCAGCCACTTCGCGGCCGGGCTGTCCAGCAGCCGGTACGGGTAGTCGGTCTCCGGGTCCTCGCCGGGCGGGGTGGACGCGATGTCGCCGGGGTGCGTGGCCCAGTTGTGGTCGTACCCGAGGATCCTGGTCCGCGGGCTGGCCGCGCGCAGCAACGGTCCGAGCGCCTCGATGACCTTCGCCTCCTGCCGCACCGGCATGTCGGTACCCGGGTAGCCGTTGGGGTGCCGGTTCTGCGGCTCGTTCTGCACGCTGAGGAAGTCGATCGGCACCCCTTCCGCGGCGTACGCCGCGACGAACTTGACCAGGTAGCGCGCGTAGGCGCGGTACACCGCCGGGTCGTCGATGAGCCGGCCGCCGATCAGCGAGTCGCCGGTCTTCATCCAGGCCGGCGGGCTCCACGGCGTCGCCATCACGGACAGCTCCGGGTTGAGCTGCTTGGCCCGCCGCAGCAGCGGCAGGATCTGGGCCCTGTCGTGGTCGATGCTGAAGTGCCTGAGCGCGAAGTCGGTCTGCCCGACCGGGACGTCGTCGTACGTGTAGTGCGCCGGCGCGGCGGTGAAGTCCGACGAGCCGACGGGCTGGCGGAGGAAGCTGACGCCGATCCCGGCAGACGGGTCGAACAGCGCGCGCATGGCCTGGTCGCGCGCCGCCGGCGTGAGCCGGTAGAGCACGCTCGCGGCGGAATCGGTGATCGACGCGCCGAAGCCGTCGACGCGTTGGTAGCGGGTGCCCGGGTCGACCACGATGGTCGGGTCGTCGCTGGTGCCGGTGCCGAACGCGACCGGTGCGCGCTCGTGCAGCAGCTCAGCTCGGTCGGGCGTGGTGACCCAGACGCGTACCGGCACCGGCGGGCGAGCGTGCCCCGACGCCGGGACGGCGCTGCCGCCCAGAAGCAGGATGCCGGCGGTGACCGCCGCGCCGACCGTCCGTCGTATCATCGGGCACTCCTCCGCCGGGGCGTGTAACGCCGTGGAACACCACCTGCTGCACCATCGACAGAAAACAATTTGGAGACGTCCGTGTCAAGGCGTCACCGGGCGTCGGTATCGTTCAGCCCATGAAACAGGGCGATGAAACACGAGCGACCGTACGGGCTGTCGCTGCGGCGGCCGGGGTCTCGATCGCCACGGTGTCGCGGGTGCTCAACAGGCGCGGCAACGTGACGCCGGAGACGCGCGCCGTGGTCGAACGCGCGATGGCGGGGCTCGGCGGCTCCGGCCCGCGTCCGCGCGCCGCCGCGCGGCCGGTCCCCGGATCCGTGTTCGTCCGCTGCCCCTACCTGCTGACCGACTACTTCGGCATCATCGTCTCGTCGATGGCCGAGACGCTCGATCTGCACGGTCGCTCGCTCGTGCTCAGCGCGGGCGAGGCGGCGCAACGCTCCCCGGTCCTGCCGCGGCTGGCCGGGCGTCCCGGCATCGCGGGCGCGATCCTGGTCCTGCCGCCGGAGCCCGCGGAGGACCTGGCCATCTTGCGAGCCCGGCGGTTCCCGTTCGTCGTCGTCGATCCCCGGCTGCCCCCGGAGCGCGACGTCGCGTCCGTCTCGGCCGCCCACGCCGCCGGGGCCCGCAGCCTGACCGCCCACCTCGCCGCCCTGGGGCATCGGCGGATCGGCGTCATCGCCGGCCCGGACGAGTGGCTGGCGAGCGATGCGCGGCTGGCCGGGCACGCCGCCGCGCTGGCCGACGCCGGCGTCCTGCCGGCGCCGGAACTGATCCGCCACGTCGAGCCGACCGTCGCGTGGGGTCGCCGCGCCGGTGGCGAACTGCTGGACCTGGCCGAGCGGCCCACGGCGCTGATCGGCTTCAACGACAAGGCGGCGGTGGGCGCGCTGCAGGCCGCCGCCGAGCGCGGGCTGCGGGTGCCGGACGACGTGTCGATCGCCGGCTTCGACGACATCGACCTCAGCCGGGCCACGCGGCCGATGCTGACCACCGTGCGGCAGCCGCTGTCGGAGTTGGGCCGGATGGCGGTGACGCTGCTGATCCGGCTGCTCGAGCGGCACGAACTCGAGGCGCTGCACGTAGAGCTCGCTACGGAACTCGTGGTCCGGGACTCCACCGGTCCCGTCAGGGTGCCCCGGTGACGTCGTTCGCGTCCCGGGGTCGCGTGACTGCGGGACCCGGTTGGAGTAAAGCTGTAGCCATGGCTTCCTACCAGGTGACCTGGAATGACGAGCGGGGACGGCAGACGCTCGAGGCGGACGACGTCGTCCTCGAGGACGGCATCTACGAGTTCTGGCGCGGTGACGACGTGTTCCTGCGGGTGCCCAGCAGCGAGATCAAGGAGCTGACCCCGCCCGCCGAGTCCTGACTGGGAGAAGCTGGACGGCATGACCTGGGAACCGGGGCACGACGATCCGCTGTTCATCCTCGCCATGGACCACCGGAGCTCGTTCGCCAAGACGCTGTTCGGCGTGCGGGACGACAACCCCGACCCGGCTCAGCGTGCGGCCATGGAGGCCGCGAAACGCCTGATCTTCGCCGGGCTCCGGGAGGCGCAACCCCAGCTGCCGTACGGCCGGGCCGGCGTGCTCGTCGACGAACAGTACGGCCAGGCCGTCATCGACGAGGCACGGAAGCCGCGCGACACGATCACGCTCGCCGTGCCCATCGAGGCGAGCGGGCACGACTGGTTCACGCCGCAATGGGGCACCTGGTGGCTGGAGCACGTCGAGCAGATCAGTCCCGATTACGCCAAGGTCCTCGTCCGCGACAACCCGGACTTCGATCCCGGTGACCGTGCCCAGCAGCTCGACCTGCTCGCCGACGTCAGCCGGCGACTGCAGCAGGTCGGCGTACCCCTGCTGTACGAGCTGCTCGTTCCGGCCACCGGCGCGCAGCTGGCCGCCGCCGGCGACGACCCCGACCGCTACGACCTGGAAGTCCGCCCGAGCCTGGTCGTCCGGGTAATCGCCGACAACCAGGCACGCGGGGTCGAGCCCAGGCTGTGGAAGGTCGAGGGTCTGGAGACCGTCGACGCCTGCGCGCAGGTCGCCGAGCAGGCCAGGTCCGGCGAGCGCACCGCGGACCTCATCGTGCTCGGACGCGACGCGCCGCAGGACCGCCTCAACCACTGGCTGGAGGTCGCGAGCCAGGTGCCGGCGTTCGTCGGGTTCGCCATCGGCCGCAGCATCTGGGAGGAGCCGATCCGCGACTTCGAGGCCTCCGCGAAGGACGACGCGGCCGCCGCTGCCGCACGCCGTACGGTCGCCCAGCGGTACCTCGGGTTCGTCGATCGTTGGCGGCGGTGATCCGCACGATATTCGCTGGCGACGCTCGAGCCCGGCGGGGCAGGGTCGTCTCGTGTGGACCGACGCGGCACTCGACAACGTCACCTGGGCGGCGCTCACCGGACCGCTGGCGCACTTCGCCGAGGTCAAGGGACGCGCGGCCCGCTGCGATCCGGACGTGTGCCCGTTCACGGGCCTGGCCGACCCGGCCGATCCCGCGGCGTGGCGCGACCTGGCCGAGCTCGTCGGGCCGGGCACCGACCTGTTCGTCGCCGGCACCCGGGTGGTCCCGCCGCCGGGTTGGGACCGCGTCGGTGGCCTGTCCGGCCTGCAGATGGTCGACGCCGGGGTGACCGGCGACGACGATCCGGAGGCAGTGGTCCTCGGCGCCGCCGACCTACCGGACATCCTCGACCTGGTCGAGCGGACGCAGCCGGGACCGTTCCGGAAGCGGACCGTCGAGATGGGTACGTACCTGGGCATCCGCCGTAGCGGCCGGCTGATCGCCATGGCCGGCGAGCGGCTGCGCGTGCCCGGCTGGACCGAGGTCAGCGCGGTCTGCACCGACCACGACCATCGCGGCCAGGGGCTCGCGGCACGGCTCGTACGGGCCGTCGTGGCCGGCATCGAGGCCCGCGGCGAACGGCCGTTCCTGCACGTCCTGACGGACAACACCGGCGCCATCCGCCTCTATGCGCGGCTGGGTTTCGCGGTCCGCACGCCGGTCACGTTCGGGGTGTACCGGGAGCGCCGCGGCGCCTAGCGTCCGCTGAATTTCCCGTGGCTTTGACGGTTGAGCCACGGCGACCGGTATCTTGTGGCGTGGCCGGCCGACCTGGGGAGTACTAGACATGAGCGCGACGACGGACTGGACGCCCGCGCCGCCGGAATCGCCACCTCGCCGCCGGAACCGGCGCATCGGGTCCGTCGAGGTACTCGCGGCCCTCCTCGTGTTGCTCGCGGTGTTCCGCAACCCCCTGGCCTCGCTCGTCTCCAGCCCCCGGCTGCAGACCTGGACGACCGTGTTCGTCTCCGTGCTGGTGCAGGCCACGCCGTTCCTGGTATTCGGCGTCGTGCTGTCCGCGGTGATCGCCGTCTTCGTCCCGCGTTCATTCTGGGCCAAGGCCCTGCCGCGGCACCCGGCGCTCGCCGTGCCGGCGGCCGGCCTGGCCGGTGTCGTGCTGCCCGGCTGCGAGTGCGGCAGCGTCCCGATCGCCGGATCGTTGATGCGGCGCGGCGTCACACCGGCCGCCGCGCTCGCGTTCCTGCTGGCCGCGCCGGCGATCAACCCGATCGTGTTGACCGCGACCGCGGTGGCATTCCCGAACAACCCGCAGATGGTGGTCGCCCGGGGCCTCGCCAGCCTGATCGTGGCCGTGGCGATCGGTTGGCTCTGGCTACGCCTCGGCAAGCAGGAATGGATCCGGTTGCCCCCACGGCCGACCGACGGCATGTCCAAGGGCCAGGCGTTCTGGCACTCATGCCGGCACGACGTCATGCACGCCGGGGGCTTCCTCGTGCTCGGCGCGGCCGCCGCGGCCACGATCAACGTCGTCGTGCCCGCGCAGTGGCTGCAGAGCGTGGCCGGCCAACCGGTGCTGTCCATCTTCGCGCTCGCCCTACTGGCAGTACTGCTGTCGATCTGCAGCGAGGCGGACGCGTTCGTGGCCGCGTCGCTGTCGCAGTTCTCGCTGACATCCCGGCTGGTGTTCCTGGTGGTGGGACCCATGGTCGACCTCAAGCTGATCTCTATGCAGGCCGGGGTGTTCGGGCGCCGGTTCGCCGCGCGGTTCGCGCCGGCGACCCTCGTCACGGCGATCGTGGTCGGTGCCTGCGTCGGGGCGGTCCTGCTGTGAGTGACGGAATTGGCGCGGCGGCGTCTGGACCGGAGCGCAGCGGAGGGAAGACGTCGTCGTCAGGCGCCGCATGGAGGAGCGAACCATCGAGCACGGCGAGCGGGGGAACACGGTGAACCGGCAGGCCCAAGCCGTCGTCATGCTCCTGTTCGGCGGCGCCGTCCTCAAGGCCTCCGTCACCGACCTGTACCTGCGCTACGTCAAGGAGGGTCTGCGGCCCTTCCTCATCGTGGCGGGGGTGCTGCTGGTCACGGCCGCGATCATGACCCTGTGGTACGACCTGCGCCACGCACCGCCCGAACCGGAGACACCGCCGGCCGCCGGCGGCGACCCCCACCACGACGACGGGCACGGCCACGCGCACCGCGAGCCGCGCGTCGGCTGGCTGCTGATCCTTCCGGTGCTGGGCCTGCTGCTGGTCACGCCGCCGGCGCTCGGCTCGTACGCGGCCGGGCAGGCCGGGACCGTGCTGACCGCCCAGAACTCCGGCTCCGACTATCCGCAGCTGCCGCCGGGCGACCCCGTGCCCCTGACCATGCTGGACTATGCGTCCCGGGCGGTATTCGACAGCGGCAAGAGCCTCACCGGGCGGAATCTGCAGCTCACCGGCTTCGTCACGCCCGGCCCGGACGGGCAGCCCATGCTGGCGCGTATCGTGTTGACCTGTTGTGCCGCGGACGGGCGCCCGATCAAGATCGGTCTCACCGGCGGGAACCCGATCACCGTCCCGCCGGACACCTGGGTGCAGGTCGTGGGCACCTACAGCACACGCGTCGAGAAGGATCCGATGAACCAGGCCACCGTGCCCTACGTCGAGGTCACCAGCTGGACCGAGATCACGCCGCCGAGGCGACAGTACGAATGACGCTCACCGCGGAACGGCGGCAGGCTCCGCCCGTACCCCGACGCCGTCGCCGCCTCGGGATCGTCGGCCTGGTCGTGGCGCTCGCGGCCGCCGGCACGCTTCTCTTGACGGCCCCGCGGCACGGCAAGCCGGCCGCGCCCGGCCGGCTACCCGCGCCGGCCGCATGGCCGAAGGCGCAGCGCGCCGACATCCCCGGCAACCTGCCGGACGGGCCGGTCTTCAGCCCCACACTCTTCCTGGACGCGCGCACCGCGATCGGCACCGCGCCCAGCCCGGACGCCCGCTCGATGCGGCTGCTGATCCGGGGCGCCGACGGAACGCTGCGCGAGCTGCGCCGCCTGCCGCTCGACCGGAACCCGCAGTTCGACAACGTGACGGCCGCCGGCGGCGAGGTGGTCTGGACCGAGTCCACCGACCGCGGCAAGCTGCAGGTGTGGGCCGCCGGCCTGCGCGGTCGTCCCCCGCCGCGACGGCTCACCGCCGACACCGGCAACGCGGTCTTCTTCGGCTCCCAGTACGACCTCACGGTGGCCGGCGGGCGGGTGTACTGGGCCGCCGCCCCCAACGGCGCGAAGACCACCGAGATCCGCTCGCTGCCGCTGACCGGTGGCGCCGTCCAGGTGCGCGTCGAGCCGGGCACGTGGGCACTCAGCGCCTGGCCGTGGCTCACCGACGGCGCCGGCGGCCAGGCCGGCACGACCAAGCTGCACAACATGGCGACCAACCGCGACGTCGAGATCAACTCCACCGGCGTCGAGCTGACCACCTGCAGCCCGGTGTGGTGCCGGGTGATGGTCATGAACGGCGGCGGTCTGGCCCGCATCGACGTCATGCACCCGGACGGCTCGGCGCGTTCACGCATCGCCGGCGGCGCGGCCCGCGCGGCGATCCAGGACGTGGCGGTGCTGGATCGCTTCGAGGTGCTGTCCGAGCCCGGCCCGGACTCCGACCTGACCGGCACGGAAGGGCTGCTCGTCTACGACATCAGCAGAAGGCGCACGGTAGACATCAGCGCCGCGGTCAGCGCGGCGTTCAGCCGGGGCGGCGTGCTCTGGTGGTCCACCGGCGACCAGGACTCGATCGTCTGGCACACCGTGGACCTGCGGACCGTCTAGGCGGACTCATCCCTCGACCGTCGATCCGGCCACTGCCGCCGGGTAATGCCCTTGCCTCCTTGGGCATGCCCTCGCGGCCCTCGCGGCCCTCGGTGCACTCGGTCATGCCGGGACGGCCTTCGGTCGGATCGACACCCGCGTCAAGGCGAGCGACAGCAGCAGGATTGCGGTGGCGGCGAGCGTGATCGCGCCGCCCGCGGCGACGTTCCACCGGTCCGACGCGTACAGGCCCGCAACGCCGCTGAGCACGCCGAACGCCACCGCGAGCGGGGTGATGACGGCCAAGCGGTCGGACCAGAGCCGGGCCGCCGCGGCCGGCGCGACGATCAGCGCGACCGCGAGGATCGTGCCGACCGCCGGCACCACCGTGACGATGACCAGCTCGATCGTCAGCAGCAGCAGGAGGTCGATGAGTCCGACGCGGTGCCCCGCGGCCCGTGCCCCGGCCGGGTCGAAGCCCGCGAAGGTGAGCTGCCGGGAGCAGGCGGCCAGTACGACCGCGACGACGGCCAGCACCGCCGCGGTCACCAGCAGGTCGGACGCGTCCACCGTGAGGATCGAGCCGACCAGGAACGACGACAGGTCGCGGCTGAAGCCGTTCTGGGTGGCGACCAGGCCGACGCCGAGCGCGAAGCCGCCGGAGAGCACGACACCGGTGGCGGCGGACGCGTTCTGTCCCTCGCGCCGGCTCAGCGCGGCGACCCCGAGCGCGACGAGCACACCCGCGGCCGCGCCGCCCAGATAGATGTTGACGCCGATGATCGCGGCCGCCACGACGCCGGGGAACGTCGCGTGGGTCAGCGCCATCGTGAAGAACGACAGCCGGCGCAGCACCACCTGCACGCCGATGAGCCCGGCCAGCGCGCTGACCAGGATCGCCTCGACCAGGGCGCGGTGCACGGCGTCGTCCCACCAGCTCACGATGTGCCCACCTTCCGCATGCGCTCGTGGCCATCGATGAGCTCGCTCGTGCCGGGCACCTGGCCGTGGCAGGACGGATCCACGGCGGGCTGCCGGGATCGGCGGCCTCGCGTCAGGCCGACCGGCAGCGCTACGACGTACGCGAGGACCAGCACGAGCACGACCGCGGACGCGGAGGTCAGCCGCCAGCCGTAGTCGATCGAGGCGGACCAGCTGACATACAGGCCGAGGTAGCCGGCGACGAACGTCACCGCGGTACCGACCGCCGCCATGACAAGCAGCCGGTCGGTGAGCAGCCGCGCGAAGGCGGCCGGCACGATCAGCAACGCGATCACCAGCACCGTGCCCACCGCGCGTACCGCGGCCACCACCACGAGCGCGACGAGCACGTTCAGCCACAGGTCGAGCAGCGTGGAACGGAAACCGGCGGCGCGCGCGGCCGCCTCGTCGAACGCGCGGAACACCAGCGCCCGGGCGCCGACCGCCAGCAGCGCGAGGATCACCACGGCGAGCACCGCGGTCTGGACAAGCTGCTGCTGGGTCACCGTGAGGATCCGGCCGAACAGGAACGTGGTCAAGTCGGTGGTGTACGACGAGCGCCGCGACACCAGCACCACGCCGAGCGAGAACATCGCGGTCAGCACGACCGCCGTGGACGCGTCGTCGCTGAGACGCCCGCCGCGGGTCAGCAGGGTCAGCACGACAGCGGTCACGACGCCCGCGGCCAACGCGCCGCCGAAGATGCCGTTCGCGCCGGCGACGCCGAACCCGATGACCACGCCGGGGAAGACCGTGTGGGTCAGCGCGTCGGCCACGAACGACATCCGGCGTACGAAGACGAACACGCTGACCGGGCCACAGACCAGCGCGAGCAGCGCCATCTCGATCAGTGCCCGGGACATGAACGGCGCCGCGAACGGCGCGGTGAGCGCACCCATCAGATTTCGACCAGCAGGGTATGGCCCTCTGGCAGGTCCACAGCCTGGTTGCCGTACGTGGCCCGCAACAGCGGCGCGGTCAGCACGTCATCCGGGGCGCCGATGGCGTACTGGCGGCCGTTGAGCAGGCAGACGAGATCGCCGACGCGACGCGCGACGGTCAGGTCGTGCGTGCTGAGCACCACGGCCGTGCCGGCGTCCGACAGCTCGCCCAGCACCCGCAGGATCGACTCCTGGCTGACCGCGTCGACGCCATTGAACGGCTCGTCGAGCAGCAGCAGGCGCGGCTGCGCGGCCAAGGCCCGGGCCACCAGCACCCGCTGGCGCTGGCCGCCCGAGAGCAGCCCGAAGCGCACCCGGGCCCGGTCGGCGAGACCGACCCGGTCCAGCGCGTCCGCCGCGATGCGCCGGTCGGCCCGCGTCGTCGGCCGCCACCACCCGGTGCTGCGGTAGCGGCCCATGAGCACGACCTGCGCGGCGGAGACCGGAAAGTCGGGGTCGAGCGTGTCGAGCTGCGGCACGTACGCCGTCCGGCCGCGTGCCCGACCCGGCGGGCCGCCGAAGACCTCGACCGATCCGCCGACCACCTGTGCCATGCCGAGGACCGCTTTGACCAGCGTGGACTTGCCCGCGCCGTTGGGTCCGACGAGCGCGACGGCCTGGCCAGGCTCGAGCGCGAAGTCGACGCCACGCAGTACGGCGCGACCACGGTAGCCGAGGTCCGCACCGGCGAAGCGCAACGCTGGCTCAGCCATTGAGCGCCGTCACGATCGTGTCGGTGTTGTGCTGTTCGGCGCCCAGGTACGTTCCCTGCGGGGTGCCGAGCGGGCCGAGGCTGTCGCCGTACAGCGCGTCTTCGCCGCCCACGACCTTGACGCCCGCCTGCGTGGCGATGGCCTCGGCGGTCTTGGGTGGCAGCGAGCTCTCCGTGAAGATCGCCTTCGTGCCGGTGGCCTTGATCTTCACGACGAGGTCGTTCAGCTGCTGGGCGGACAGCTCCGCGGACGTGTCCGTGCTCGGGATCACCGAGCCGACGAAGTCGAGGTGGTAGCGGTCCACGTAGTAGCCGAACGCGTCGTGGTTGGTAACCAGCTTGCGCTGGTCGGGCGGCAGCTTGGCGAACTTCGCCACGTTGTCCTTGTCGAGCTGGTCCAGCTTCGCGGCGTACGCCGTGAGGTTGGCCTGATATGTCGAGGCGTCGGCGGCGTCGGCCGCGGCGAGCGCCTTCTCGATGTTCGTGACCATGATCTTGGCGTTGAGCGGGTTGTGCCAGATGTGCGGATCGCCGGCGGCCATCTCCTCGTCGCCGGGCTCGCCCTTGCGCAACGGCACGCCCTGGCTGGTGTCGACGACCGGGCCGGTGAAGCCGGCCGACTCGATGGTCTGATCGAGCCACTTCTCGAGGCCGACGCCGTTCTTGACCACGACCTTGGCGGTGGAGATCGCCTGGATGTCGGCGGGCGTGGGCTCATAGTCGTGCGGGTCGACGTTCGGCTTGATGATCTGGGTGACCGTGACGTGGTCGCCGCCGATGTTCCGGACGAAGTCCGCGACCTCAGGCGTGGTGGCCACGACCGCGAGCGGCCCGTCGCCGTCCGGCTGGTCCGACGCGCCGGCGCCCGTAGTGGACCCGCAGCCGCCGAGGATCGCGGCGGTCGCCACAGCGCAGACCACGGCGAGCCCGCGTGTTGCCAGTTTGTGCATGCGGTAAACGATAACCATTGTCAAAAACATGGTCTAATGGCGAACTCACCATATGACCTTCGATCCACATGGCCGGCGACAACGTGCCGCGTCGTACGGTGGAGCCGGAAGAGAGGGGCGCCCATGACCGGACCCCAGAACACTCCCGCGAGGACGCTGGACGAGCGTCTACGCCTCGGCGCCGGCTTCGCGGAGACGGAGCGTCCGCGTATTCTCCGGGCCCTGTCCGCGCTCGCGCCGCACCTGTCCGGATGGGAAGACGACCAGGTCGACCTCGAGGTGTCGCTCAAGGAGCCGGACAGCCCCGACCAGAAGGTCACCCTTCAGGCCTGGCTGCCCGGGCGGGTGCACCTCGTGGCCACCTCCCACGAGCGCGACCTCGATCGCGCCCTCGCGGAGGTGCGTAAAGATCTGATCCGCCAGATCGAGGACGAGAGATCGCGGCGCGAGCCGCGCGAGCGCCGGAAGACGCGCAAGCGCACCGCCTGACCCCGTCTCAGGCGGGCAATCGGGACAGATCTCGCTCCGGCTCCGGTTGCACGGCGCGGCGGCGCAGCCGCGTGAGCGCGCCCTGGGAGATCGCGACGCCGGACAGCACGACGAGGGCCCCCACCGGCTGGTTCCAGAGCAGGCGCTCGCCCAGGATCGTCACGCCGACCAGCGTGGCCACGACCGGCATCAGGTACGTCACCGATGCGGACGTGCTCGCCCCGGCGATCCGGATCACCCGGAAGTTCAGCACGAACGCCAGCCCGGTGCCGAGCGCCCCGAGCGCGAGCACGCAGAACACCACCTCGGCCGAGAGCCGGGTCGGCGCGGGCGGCGCGCCGGCCACCAGCGGCGCCACGATGGCGAGCTGCGCGAGCGCCATGAGCATCTGCGCGGCCGCGATGGACACGCCGGAACCGGCGCGGCCCGCGAGGAACTTCTTCTGGTACGGGATCGCCACCGCGTAACACATGGCCGCGCCGAAACACATGAGCTGCCCGGTGAGCTGCGCGCCGCCGACGCCCCGCCACACGCCGAGCACGACCAGGACGCCGGCGAACCCGATCCCGATGCCGGCCGCGCGCGCCCGGGTCATCCGTTCCGTGCGGAACACCAGCGCGGCCAGCGGCAGCGCGACCAGCGGCGTCGCCGCGTTCCAGATGCCCGCGAGCACCGAGGACACCCGCTGCTCGCCGAAGCCGAACAGCGTGAACGGCGCGGAGACGCCGAGCGTGGCCACCACGATCAGGTGGGCCCAGATCTTCGGGTCGCGGGGCAGCCGGTCGCGCGTCACCGTGAGCAGGATCACCAGCGTGGCCGCGCCGGTGGCCACCCGCCCGAACGTCAGCCAGAGCGGGTGCAGCTCGCGCACGCCGACCTTGATGAACAGGAAACTGGTGCCCCAGATGGCGGCGACCAGCAGGAACGCGGGCAACCAGGCGCGCACGTGCGATCGGGCGCTGTCAGGACCGATGGGCGTCGTCACCCGTGACACTCTGCCGCAGGGGTACGACATTTTCGCGCGATTTTCGGACCCGGTGCTAGCCGGTACCGCAGAGCCGGACGATCTCGCCGGCGCAACCCCAGGACAGCGTCATGCCAGCGCCGCCGTGCCCGTACGCGTGCACGATGGTCCCGCCCGGGACGGCCTGGGCTGCCACGCGGGGGCCGCCGCGCCGGACCGGCCGCAGCCCGACCTTCTCCCCCACGATCGGCGCGTGGGCGAGCTCCGGCACCAACGCGCGGCAACGGGCCAGGATGGCGTCGCGGGTCGCCGGGTCCGGCGCGGTGGCCCAGACGTCCTCCTCGAACGTGCCGCCAAGCACCACGTCCCGGCTGCGCGGGTGCACGTACGTGCTGGGCTCGCCCTCGGCACGGACCGACGTCTCGATGCCGGGGTTCGCGACCAGCACGATCTGGCCGCGGGCCGGGTGGACGGCGGGATCGGCGGCGAGTTCACGGGCGGCGAGTCCGGTCGCGTTCACCACGATCGGGGCCACCTCGAGCGCCTCCTCGAGACGGCCGACCCCGCGCCGGACCAGGCGGACCTGGTCGCGGAGCCACGGAAGGTACGTGGTCATCTCGACCAGCGGCGCGGTGAACCGCACTTCGCCGCCGGAAATGGCGACGTCGCGCGCCGCGGGCGCCCACCATGGCACCTCGGTCGCGGTGCCGAGGTTTCGCGTCGGCCGTAGCAAGATCCCCGGCACGCCGTCGCGGGCCTGGCGGGTGAATTCGGCATAGGTCTCACCGGCCCAGGCCAGCACTCGCGGGTCGTAGTCGAGCCGGGTCGGGTACCAGGCCGCGGCGGCGACCGCCGAGACCGTGCCGAGCGGGTCGACCGGCGACCACACCACCACGTCGAAGCCGGCCGCCCGCAGCCGTACCGCCGCCGTCAGGCCGATGATCCCCGCGCCCACCACGACCACGTCCGCCATGGCTGCCATGGTGAACACGCGGTGCGGGTGCCGGCTACAGCAGCGCCAACGTCCGCGGATCCGGGCCGTCGTAGTAGCGCTCCAGCACCGCCTCGAAGACGTCCGGATCGTCGGCGGCGCGGCCGAACAGCGTCATCGACGAACGCAGCTTCAGGTCGTCGGGGTAGCCCAGGATCTCCTCGGCCGACCTCCCCTCGACCGCGAGCAACGCCCGGGCGCATTCGCGCAGCCGCGGGCCGAGCACCGGGTGCGCCAGATAGGCCCGGGCCTCGTCGAGCGACGCGATCGCGTACCGCTGGGCGATGGGGCTGGAGCCCAGCCCGGCTATCTGCGGGAAGATGAACCACATCCAGTGCGTCCGCTTGCGGCCGGCGGTCAGCTCGGCGAGCGCGTCCCGATAGATGCCGGCCTGCGCGGACACGAACCG
Organism: Actinoplanes sp.; assembly: GCA_036001925.1. Classification (GTDB taxonomy): domain Bacteria; phylum Actinomycetota; class Actinomycetes; order Mycobacteriales; family Micromonosporaceae; genus Actinoplanes. The sequence goes on along the minus strand of DASYTU010000261.1, from coordinate 55,323 downwards.
GTCGAGGTCACCGGTCATCGGCTCAGCGCCTCCAGCGTCCCGTACGCGCTCCCTAGGATGGCCACGCTCACGTGGCGCGGGCCTTGCGGCTGCTCTTCGCGTTCGCCTTCTGGATCGCCGCGACCAGCTCCGACTTGGTCATCTTCGTACGGCCGCTGATGTCCAGCTTCTTCGCGACGTCGAGCAGGTGCTCCTTGCTGGCATTCGCGTCGACGCCGCCCGCGGTCCGGGCCTTGGTGCCGCGCCCGCCGGCCGCCTTGGCGTCGCTCGGACCCTTCTTCGACTTCGGCTCCCAATGGTCGCCGACCTTCTCGAACGAGTGCTTGACCGCGGCCAGCGCGGTCCGATGGGCGCGCTCGCCCTCGCCGTACTCCTTCACGGCCGAGTCGTGCGCCTTGACGTACGTGTCCTGTGCCTTCTGGGGAGATCGCCTGAGCGTCCCGGGGATGTCGTCACGTGCTGGCATGCCTGCAGGGTTGCCCGTTTCGCGATGCGGTAAACCGCGTGATACGGACGGTCACGTGACTAGTACCGGCAGCGCAGCACGACCATGGTGTGGCCGCCGACATCGAGGCGGCCACCCGCTCGGGTCACCCGCTTACGGTTGGTCAGCAGGGGATCGCCGGTATCCACCACGGTCTCCCACGCCCGCCCGTACGCCCTGTCGGGGAGCGTGAAACCGACCACCTCGCCGAACGGGTTGAACAACAGCAGGAACGAGTCGTCCACGATCGGCTCCCCGAGCGCGTCGCGCTCGGGGATGCCGTGGCCGTTGAGGAACACAGTCATCGTCGAGCCCGTACCGACCGTCCAGTCCGCGTCGGTCATCGGCGCGCCGTCGCGGCGCAGCCAGGCGATGTCCGCGACCTTCGAGCCGGCGACCGGCTCGCCGTGGAAGAAGCGCCGCCGCCGGAAGATCGGGTGTTCGGCACGCAGCCGGGCGAGCGTGGCGGTGAAACGGGTCAGCACCTCGTGGTTGCGAGCGTCGTCCCAGTTCACCCAACTGAGCTCGTTGTCCTGGCAGTAGACGTTGTTGTTGCCGAGCTGGGTGCGGGCCAGCTCGTCGCCGTGCGAGATCATCGGTACGCCCTGGGACAGCAGCAGCGTGGCGAGGAAGTTGCGCTTGCGGCGTTCGCGCAGCGCGGAGATGGCGGGATCCGTGGTCGGACCCTCGACGCCGGTGTTCCACGACCGGTTGTGGCTATCGCCGTCGGCGTTGCCCTCGCCGTTGGCCTCGTTGTGCTTCTCGTTGTAGGTGACCAGGTCGGTGAGCGTGAACCCGTCGTGGGCGGTGACGAAATTGATCGACGCGATGGGTCGCCGGCCGTCGATCTCGTACAGGTCGGAGGAGCCGGTGAAGCGGGAGGCGAACTCGCCCAGGCTGGCCGGCTCGCCGCGCCAGAAGTCGCGGACGGTGTCGCGGTACTTTCCGTTCCACTCCGTCCACAGCGGCGGGAACCCGCCGACCTGATAGCCGCCGTCGCCGACGTCCCACGGCTCGGCGATCAGCTTGACCTGGCTCACCACGGGATCCTGGTTTACCAGGTCGAAGAACGCGGCCAGCCGGTTGACCTCGTGGAACTCGCGGGCCAGCGCGGATGCCAGGTCGAAGCGGAACCCGTCCACGTGCATGGCGGTCACCCAGTAACGCAGCGAGTCCATGATCAGCCGCAGCGACTCGTGGTGCCGGACGTTGAGGCTGTTCCCGGTGCCGGTGGTATCGTAGTAGTACTGCTTGTCGCCGTCCACCAGCCGGTAGTACGCGGGGTTGTCGATGCCGCGGAACGACAGCGTCGGGCCCAGGTGGTTGCCCTCGGCGGTGTGGTTGTAAACGACGTCGATGATGACCTCGATGCCGGCGCGGTGCAGCGCTCTGACCATCGACTTGAATTCCGGCACCTGCCCGCCACGGCCGCCGAACGACGCGTAGTCATTGTGCGGCGCGAAGAAGCCGATGGTGTTGTAGCCCCAGTAGTTGGAGAGGCCGCGCTCGATCAGGCCGCCGTCGTGGACGAACTGGTGCACCGGCATCAGCTCGACCGCGGTGACGCCGAGCCGCTTGAAGTGCTCGATCATCACCGGGTGGGCAATCCCCGAGTACGTGCCGCGCACGTCCTCGGGGACGCCGGGGTGCCGGATGGTCATGCCCTTGACGTGGGCCTCGTAGATGACGGTCTCGTGGAACGGGATACGCAACGGCGCATCGTTGGCCCAGTCGAAGAACGGACTGATTACCACGGACCGCATCGCGTACGGCGCGGAATCGGCGTCGTTGAACGACTCGGGATGCCCGAACCGGTACGAGAACAGCGCCTCGTTCCAGTCGTTGTGGCCGTCGATCGCCTTCGCGTACGGGTCGAGCAGTAGCTTGTTCGGGTTGCACCGCAGGCCCCGAGACGGATCGTACGGACCGTGCACGCGGTAGCCGTAGCGCTGGCCGGGGACGATCCGCGGCAGGTAGCCGTGCCAGACGAGCGCCTCGCGCTCCGGCAGGTCGACGCGGGTCTCATGGCCGGCATCGTCGAACAGGCACAGTTCGACCCGGTCGGCGATCTCGGAGAAGAGCGCGAAGTTCGTGCCGCCGCCGTCGTACGTGGCGCCCAGCGGGTACGGGTTACCGGGCCAGACCTTCATGCGGCCCAGTCTCCCCCGGTACCCCCGGTATGGTCGATCGCGTGCCCCCTGAGCTGCCCGGCATCATCTCGATATTCGACGGGCGCTCGCCCGGTTCATGATCAACGCCGAGGTTCGGCGGCGTTCTGGTACGCGGCCAGCACCCGGGCCACGTCGGCATCGGTGAGCTGGGCGAAGTCCAGGTACCACTTGCTCACCGCATCGAAGCGGATCGGGCGTTCGAGGCAGATCACCACGTCCGCGTCGGCGGCCAGCGCGTGGTACGCCTCGCGCGAGCACACCGGGGCGGCCAGAATCAGCGACCGCGCGGGCCGCTGCCGCAGCCAGCGCAGCGCGGCGCGGGCGGTGACGCCGGTGGCCACGCCGTCATCCACGACCACCACGATGCGGCCGGCGGTGTCCGGCACCGGGCGATCACCACGGTATTGCCGCGACCGGCGGGCCAGCTCGGCACGTTCGCGCTCGACGGTCCCGGCCAGGTCCGCCTGGTGCAGGCCCAGCTGACGCAACGTCTCCTCGTCGAAGACGGCCGGACCGTCCTCGGCGATCGCGCCGACGCCGAGCTCGGACCGGCCGGGCGCGCCGATCTTGCGGGCGATGATCAGGTCCAACTCGGCGCCGATGGCCTCGGCCACCCGGGCCGCGACCGGAACGCCGCCGCGGGGCAGCGCCAGCACCAGCGGCTGCCGGTCCACGCCGATCTGCCCGACGTGCCGGGCCACCGTCTCGGCCAGTGCGCGACCCGCCGCGTTGCGGTCGGCGAAGCAACGGTCAGACACCGGACGGGTACGTTTCCGGCTCGTGGGCGTCGACGTGCCGGGTGTGCAGCGGGCTGACCGCCCTCGACTCGTCGAACCAGAGAAACGCGTCGTACCGGTCGCCGAGCACGGTCGGCACGTAGTTCGCCCAGCGCTCCCGCTCCGGCCGGTACACCACGCCGATCGCGCGCTGTTCGAGCTTGTCGACGAGGACGTCGGGCCGCTGGGCGAACGGCGGGAACATCATCAGCGTGCGCGGCGGCGCGGCTGCGTGCAGGATGTCCTCGAGCGATTCCGGGCGCCCGGGCGGCACCGGCATGACCTCCATCGGCGCGCCCCACGAGGCGCCGGCCATGACGGTGCCGCGGTGGGAGCCGAAGCCGACCAGGACGACCCGGTCGGCCCCGAGCCGGTCGCGGGCGAGCTCGCCGATGGTGACCTCGCCGTGCGCGGACTGGCCGGTGGCGCGCGCGTCGCCGACATGCGTGTTGTGCGCCCACACCACGGCCTTCGCGCCCTCGCCGTAGTAGTCCAGCAGGCGGTGCAACGTGTCGTCCATGTGCCGTTCGCGGACGTTCCAGGACTTCGGGCCGCCGTGCACCATGGCCCGGTAGTAGTGCTCGGCGCCGGCCACCACCGCGGCGTTCTGCCACGTCGTGAGATCACCGGATTCCAGCGCGCGCTTGCGCAGCTGGACCAGCATCGCGACCACCTCGGGCTCGCAGCCGGTCGGCACGAACCGGGTCGACCACGCGTAGGCGTTCGGGTCCTCGTCGTACGGCTCGAAACACCGGTACGCGGCGAGTGCGGCCGGCACCTGCTCCGGGTCGTGCTCGCGCAGGTAGACCAGGATCTCGCGGAGCGACTCCCAGAGCGAGTACACGTCCAGCCCATGGAAGCCGACCCGTGCGGCCGGATCGAGCTGGCGGTTGTGGATGCGCAGCCGGCGGCAGAAGTCGACGACCTCCTCGTTGGCCCACATCCAGGTCGGCCAACGCTCGAACCCGATCAACGCGTCCCGCGGGTCGTAGGGCGCGTCCGGGGCGCAACGCACGCTCCGGTCGACCCGTTCGCAGTCGGGCCAATCCCACTCGACGGCCACGAACGAGAAGCCGCACTCCTCGATCAGGCGCCGGGTGAGCGCGGCCCGCCAGGCATAGAACTCGTGCGTCCCGTGGCTGGCCTCGCCCAGCATCACCACCCGCGCGTCGCAGGCCCGGTCGACGAGAACGTCCAGATCGCCGGCATCAAGCACGGGCCGGGCAAGCGCCGCGACCTCGTCGCCGTAGCGTGCCATCCGGGGCGCATACGCGCGATCCGCATCCGTCATACGTCTGATCTCACCGTTGCCGCAGCCACGCTGCCTGGTCCGGCCATCGGTGCCTCCACACCGCAAGCTTCGACTACACCATAAGCCCGTCGCCTGCGCCGGCCAACGACGATGATTCTCCCGGTCGTGGTGGCACGATCGGCGGTGTGGCCCGCCTTCGGTCTACGAGTGCCTACATGCGGTGGCCCACCGACGAGGTCATGTCCTACTCGCCGCTGGATGCGACGGTGCTGCCGGACCTGCCGGTTCCGCGCTGGGATGGGGACGGGCTCCGCCCATGACGGGCTGACCGGCGGCCGCGCGGAGGCCGTCGAAGATCACCACCACCGCGCGGGCGCGCACCTCGGGGTCGCGATCGGCGTACCGGGAGGCGTGCGACGCGCCGACGATCAGCGCGACCAGCTCGTTCGTCCCGATGTCCGCGCGCACCGCGCCGGACCGCTGGGCCCGGACGAGCAGCTCGCCGAGTACGGCCCACAACTGTCGGCCGGCGTCCGCCACGGCCTCGGCCGGGTCGATGCCGGACGCGATGAGGGCATCGGCGAAAGCGTTCTTCGTGGCGCTCTGGCCGACGACGCGACCGAGGAAGTCGAACAACGCGGCGCCGGCATCGTCCGCGCCGGCCAGGCCGCGGGCCTCCTCGGCGAGCCGCGCGAACCGAGCCACCAGCACGGCCTCGAGCAACGCCTCCTTGGTCGGGAAGTGCCGGAAGACCGTGCCGACGCCCACCCCGGCGTGCCGAGCGACCTCCTCGGTCGGCGCGGATACGCCCTTCGCGGAGAAGACCTCCTCGGCGGCCTCGAGCACCCGTGCCCGGTTGCGGCGGGCGTCCGCGCGCAGCGGCTTACCGGTTGACAACCGGAGTCTCCAGTCCGTATTTTCTAAGCGGAGCCACGAGTCCGATTGTACGACCGGAGGAGCGCATGTTGACCACCCTCGGTCTCGCCTTCGTGGCGGGGTTCTTTCTCGGCAACGGCCTGCCCTACTACACCCAGGGCAGCACGGGAGACGGCCGCCACCCGGCGCCGTTCCCGGACACGCCGGCCGCCAGCGTCCTGGTCGGCTGCCTCGCCTTCGCAATCGCCGCGGTGGCGTGGCACTTCGCCCACACCGGCGACCACCCTGTCCCGGCGTACGCGGGCGGGCTCGCCGGCCTGCTCGCCGTGGCGCTGATCCACACCCGGACATGGCGCGAAAAGGACCCGTGGGGCAAGCGGAGCCGGCGTCCGGAGCGGACCCGCGGACCCCTGGCGTGACCGCGGTGATCGGCCGGATCAAGGCCTGCCTGAACGGCGGCCGCGGGACCCGCGACCATCCGGCCGTACCGGTCACGCCCGCCGAGCTCGCCGCCGCGGCGGCCGGGGCGGTCGCCGCCGGCGCACAGGCCCTCCACCTGCACCCGCGCGGCCCCGGCGGCCGCGAGAGCCTGGACGCCGGCGACATCGGCGCGGCCGTGGCGGCCGTCCGTTCCGCGGGCGTCCCGGTCGGCGTCTCGACCGGCCTCTGGATGACCGGCGGCGATCCCGCGCACCGTCGCGAACTGGTCCACGGCTGGGCGCGGCTCGCGACGCACGAACGGCCGGACTTCGCGTCGGTCAACGTGAGCGAGCCGGGCTTCGCCGACCTCGTCGCGGTGCTGGCAGAGGCGGGAATCGCGGCGGAGGCCGGCGTGTGGTCCGTGGACGACGCGGAACGGCTGCCCGACGTGGACCTCGAGCGCATCCTGATCGAGCTCATCGACGCCCCCGCGGCCGAGGCCGCCGGTATGGCCGATGCCATCGCGGCGCGGCTCGACAGCCGCGGGATCACCGCGCCGCGACTGCTGCACGGCGAGGGTGACGCCTGCTGGCCGCTGATCGTCCACGCCGGGCGCCTGGGCGTGCCGACCCGGATCGGCCTCGAGGACACGCTGCTGAATCCGGACGGTACGCCGGCGACCGACAACGCCGACCTCGTCCGCCGGGCCCTCGAGCTGTGGACGGCGGCCGGCGCTCAGGCCGACCGGTAGGCTGCCGATCGAGGCTCAGATCTCGAAGAGGCCGCGCACCGCCTCGGTCAAACGAGCCATGCTCGCCCCGGTCGCCATCCCGATGCGCTCAGCGCCGATCGATGCGGGCAGCCGGCGCATCCGGTTCACCACCACGACGCCGGTGATCGGGTCCTGCTCGGTCAGCGCGACCGCGTACGGCGGCAGCTCGGTGGCGCCCCGAAGCCGCACGATGGGGGCGCAGAACGGCGACGCGTTCGACCGTTCGTTGTAGCTGTCCGCGGAGAGCACGAGGACCCGGTATCGCAGGTCGGTGCGGTTGCCGATGGTCCAGATCTCGCCGCGCCTCATCGGAGGACGGTCCCGGCGGCCATGCCTGCGAGCGTACCGCCGGGCCGATCTTCACCGGCGCGCGGGCGGGCGCCGCCGGCCGGGTCAGCACACGGTGAGACTTCGCCACCTCACCGCTCCGCTCGAACCCCGGCCGTAGTAGACACGTAAGAATGAGCGTGTCCCCGGGGGCGCGTGCCCGGCGTGAGCGAGGGAAGGACCTGAACATGACGGAAAAGGCACAGATCGGGGTCACCGGCCTGGCGGTCATGGGCCGCAACCTGGCCCGCAACTTCGCGCGTCACGGCCACACGGTCGCGCTGCACAACCGCACCTACAGCCGCACCAAGGAACTGGTGGAGGAGTACGGCTCCGAGGGCACGTTCGTCCCCTCGGAGACCGCCGAGGACTTCGTGGCCAGCCTCGAGCGCCCGCGCCGCGTCCTGATCATGGTAAAGGCCGGCAAGCCCACGGACGACGTGATCGACGAGTTCGCGCCGCTACTCGAACCCGGCGACATGCTTATCGACGCCGGCAACGCGCACTTCCTGGACACCCGGCGGCGCGAGGCCGCGCTGCGCGAACGCGGACTGCACTTCGTCGGCACGGGCGTGTCCGGCGGCGAGGAGGGCGCGCTGCACGGCCCGAGCATCATGCCGGGCGGCTCGGTCGAGTCGTACCAGTCGCTCGGACCGCTGCTCGAGGACATCGCGGCCAAGGTCGACGGCGAGCCGTGCTGCGTACATGTCGGCCCGGACGGTGCCGGCCACTTCGTGAAGATGGTGCACAACGGCATCGAGTACGCCGACATGCAGCTCATCGCGGAGGCGTACGACCTGCTGCGGCAGGTCGGCGGACACTCGCCGGCCGAGATCGCGGACATCTTCACCGGCTGGAACTCCGGCCGGCTGGGGTCGTACCTGATCGAGATCACCGCCGAGGTGCTGCGGCAGAACGACCCGGAGACCGGCAAGCCGTTCGTCGACGTCGTGCTGGATCAGGCCGAGCAGAAGGGCACCGGACGCTGGACCGTGCAGTCCGCGCTGGACCTGGGCGTGCCGGTCAGCGGCATCGCCGAGTCGGTGTTCGCCCGCGCGCTGTCCGGCGACGCCACCACCCGCACGGCCGCGAGCGGCCTGCCCGGCCCGTCCGCGCAGGCGGGAGCCGGCGGCGACGATCTGCAGGCCGACGTCGAGCAGGCGCTGTTCGCCTCCAAGATCGTGGCGTACGCGCAGGGGTTCCAGCAGATCCAGGCCGCGAGCAAGGAGTACGACTGGGACATCGACCCCGGTGCGATGGCGAAGATCTGGCGGGCCGGCTGCATCATCCGCGCCAAGTTCCTGGAGTACATCCGGGCGGCGTACGACAAGTCGCCCCAGCTGCCCACGCTGCTGGTCGACGACTACTTCCTGGACGCCGTGAGCGGCGCTCAGCAGGGATGGCGCCGGGTCGTGGCGCTCGCCGCCGAACAGGGCATCCCGGCGCCGGGCTTCGCGTCGGCGCTGGCCTACTACGACGGGCTCCGGGCCAAGCGGCTGCCCGCGGCGCTGATCCAGGGGCAGCGCGACTTCTTCGGCGCGCACACGTACCGCCGCGTCGACAAGGACGGCGCGTTCCACCTCATGTGGGCCGGCGACCGCAACGAGGTGCCGGCCTGACGCGCTGAGCGCCCGGCCCGCTGCGATGGCGGGCCGGGCAGGCCCAGCCCTAACCCTTGAGCGCCGCCGACACCACCGCGCGGGCCTCCTCCTGGATCCGGGCCAGGTGATCGGGGCCGCGGAAGGACTCGGCGTAGATCTTATAGACATCTTCGGTCCCGGACGGACGGGCCGCGAACCAGCCGGTGTTCGTCACCACCTTGAGGCCGCCGATGGGCGCGCCGTTGCCGGGCGCCGAGGTCAGCACCGCGGTGATCGGCTCGCCGTCCAGTTCCTTCGCGGTTACCTGGGACGGGGACAGCCGCGCCAGGATCGCCTTCTCCTCGCGGCTGGCCGGCGCGTCGATCCGCGCGTACGCGGGACTGCCGAACCGGGCGGTCAGGTCGCGGTAGTGCTCGCTCGGGGTGCGTCCCGTGGTCGCCAGGATCTCGGAGGCGAGCAGGTTGAGCAGCATGCCGTCCTTGTCGGTGCTCCACGGGCTGCCGTCGCGGCGCAGGAACGACGCCCCGGCGCTCTCCTCGCCACCGAAGCCGATCGAGCCGTCCAGCAGGCCCGGCACGAACCACTTGAAGCCTACCGGCACCTCGTCCAGCCGGCGGCCCAGGTCCTCGGCGACCCGGTCGATCATCGAGGACGACACCAGCGTCTTGCCCACGGCCGCCGAGTTCGGCCAGTCCGTACGCGCCCGGTACAGGTAGGAGATCGCCACCGAAAGGTAGTGGTTCGGGTTCATCAGGCCGGCGTCGGGCGTGACGATGCCGTGCCGGTCGGCGTCCGTGTCGTTGCCGGTGGCGATCTGGAACTTGTCCTTCTGGGTGATCAGCGAGGCCATCGCGTACCGCGATGAGCAGTCCATCCGGATCTTGCCGTCCCAGTCCAGCGTCATGAACCGGAACGTGGGGTCGACGTCCGGGTTGACCACCGTCAGGTTCAGGCCGTACCGCTCGCCGATCTCGCCCCAGTAGGCGACGCTCGCCCCACCCAGCGGATCGGCGCCGATGCGGATGCCCGCCGACCGGATGGCCTCCATATCGATCACGGACGGCAGATCGTCGGCGTACCCCGACAGGTAGTCGTAGGTGGATACGGTCGACGCCGCGCGGGCGCGCGCGGCCGGCACGCGGCGGACCTCCTTGAGTCCGCCCGCGATCAACGTGTTCGCCCGGTCCTGGATCCACTTGGTGGCGTCCGTGTCCGCCGGGCCGCCGTCGGGCGGGTTGTACTTGAACCCGCCGTCGTCCGGCGGGTTGTGCGACGGCGTGACCACGACGCCGTCCGCCAGGCCAGACGTGCGCCCGCGGTTGTACGTCAGGATCGCGTGCGAGAGCGCCGGCGTCGGCGTGTAGCCGTTGCGGCTGTCGATGAGCACGGTCACGTCGTTTGCGGCGAACACCTCGAGCGCGCTGACCATCGCGGGCTCGCTGAGCGCGTGCGTGTCCCGGCCCAGGAACACCGGGCCGTCGGTGCCCTGGTTCTTGCGGTACTCGACGATCGCCTGGCTGGTCGCGACGATGTGGTCCTCGTTGAACGCGGTCTTGAGGCTCGAGCCGCGGTGCCCCGACGTGCCGAACGCCACGCGCTGTTCAGGGATCGCGGGGTCCGGGTGCTCGGTGTAGTAGCTGAGGACCACCAGGGGCACGTCGATGGTGTCGCGCGAGTCGGCGGGCGTGCCGGCGCGAGGATGCACGGACATCGATGGCCTCCTTGGCGTGAGGTCCGCCCCGGGACGCGGGCGCCTGCCCGGATCGTATCGTCGCGCGCTGGACGGGGCACGTATTGAACCTTTCCTGGGCACGATGCGAACTACTTGTCGTGACAGCGGTGACGGCGGCTGGGGGGCCGCGGAGCACCCGTGGGCGGTGCCGCGCCCCCGGTTGGCTGCCACGCGTACTGATCATGACCGTCATCGGGCTGGGCGCGCTGCTCGCGCCGGCCGCCCCGGCCAGCGCGCACGCGGCGATGCTGAGCTCGAGCCCGCCTCCTGGCAGCATCGTCGGGGCGTCCCCCACCGAGATCACCATCACGTTCAGTGAGAGCGTCACACCGGTTGACGGCCGGGTCGAGGTGCTCGCGCCGGACGGCAGACGGATCTCCGGACGGGCCACCGCGAACGGTTCCGTCCTGCGCATCCCGGTGCGTAAGGCCGACCGCCCGCTCGGTACCTACGTCGTCAGCTACCGGGTGATCTCCGCCGACAGCCATCCCGTCGGGGGCGGGCTGACGTTCTCGGTCGGCGCGCCGTCCGCGCGCCCACCGGACCCCGTCGCGGCGGGCGTCCATCGGTCGGTCGCGGTCGGCGTACCCACGGTCCGCTATCTGGGGTACGCCGGGCTGGCGCTCGCCATCGGCCCGGCCCTGTTCCTGGCGCTGCTGTGGCCCCGCCGGGCGTCGCGCCGCGGCCCGATCCGGCTGGTCCGCGTGGGGCTGGGCCTGATCGCGTCCGGCACCCTGGCCCAGATCTGGCTGCAGGCGCCGAACTCCAGCGGCGCCCCGGCCTGGGACGTCTCGCTGACCGAGCTCGGCCAGGTGCTCGGCAGCGCGTACGGCGTGGTGTTGACGGCCCGTCTCGCCGCGCTCGTGGTGGTCGCCGCGCTGCTGCCGCCCGCGCTGCTGGGCCGCGCCGGCCCAAGTCGGGCGCTGGCGCTGGTCACGCTCGCGGTCGGCGGGCTGGCCACCTGGCCGCTGACCGGCCACGCGATCGCGGGGCCGCTGCCCGGCGTGATCGTGGCCGCCGATGTCGTGCACCTCGCCGCGATGGCCGTCTGGCTGGGCGGCCTCGCCACGCTGACGGCGTTCCTGCTGCGCCGGACCCACCCGCGGGTGCTCGGGGTGATCCTGCCGGCCTGGTCGCGGTGGGCGGCCATCGCGGTGGTCTGGCTCGTCGGCGGCGGCACCGTGCAGGCCGTCGTGCAGATCGGCTCGGTGAGCGCGCTCTGGCGCACCGAGTACGGCAAGCTGCTGCTCGCCAAAATCGCGGTCCTGGCCGTGACGCTGGGCGCCGCCGCGTACGCCCGCCGGATGGTCCGGCGGGCCCAGGTGCCGGCGGCCGGCGTTTCCCGCATGCGGCGCACGGTCGGCGTCGAGGTGGTCGCCACGGCCCTCGTCCTGGGTATCAGCGCGGTGCTCGTGCAGGTCAATCCCGGCCGCAGCGCCGCGGTGGACAGGACCGCGGTCAGCAACGACGGCGTATCGCAGACGCTCAGCTGCCCGCTGTACACGCTGCAGTTCAACATCTATCCGGTGCAGCTCGGCGAGGACAACACGATTCACGCGTTCGTCTACACCCCCGCCGGCGCGCCATTGCCGGTCGAACAGTGGACCGTCACATCGCAGCTGGTCAGCCGCGCCCTCGAGCCGGTGTCGGCGCCACTGCTCGGGCTCATCCCGACGAACCACGCCGCCGGCGCGATCACGTTCCCCTTGCCCGGGACGTATGAGGTGCGGTTCACCATCCGGGTCAGCGAGATCGACGAGGCGACCGTCAAGACATCGATCACGGTCCCGCAGGTTCCCGAAGCCCGGTGACTGGGCAGAAGAGGATGGTCCCCGCCGCCTTGCCGTCCGGAGGTCGTCGAAATGCATGTGTCCGTCCTCGGCAACCCCGACGACTCGGTGATCGTGACCGTCCGGGGCGACCTCGACATCGACAGCGCCACCATCCTCACCACGACGCTCGACCAGGTGCTCGAACGGCCCGGCTCGCGGGTGGTCGTCGACCTGTCCGGGATCTCGTCCTGCGACTCCACCGGCCTGAGCGCGTTCGTCGTCGGGTACAACCGCGCGGCCGCCGCGGGCGGATGGCTGCGGCTGGCCGCGCCCGCCGACTGGATGGCGGGGCTGTTGGAGACCGTCGGGCTGACCAGCCGCGTGGCTGTCTACCCCGGGGTGGCCGACGCGCTCGCCGGCCAGAGCCGCGAGTAGTACCTGCGCCCGCGCCCGGGCCGTAGCCCTACTGGGCGGCGAGGACGTCCACGATGAAGCGCAGGTCGCCGCTCGGGCGGCCCTCCGGGGCCGGATCGCCGTAGGCCAGGTTGGCCGGGATGTCCAGCTGTACCCGGCTGCCGACCGTCACGCCGACCAGGCCCTGGTCGAAGCCCTTGATGACCGCGCCGGAGCCGATCTGGAACGGCTCGAGCGGCTGCCCGTTGTCCCAGCTCGCCTGCAGCTCCTTGCCGGTCTTGTAGGACGCGAGCACGTAGTTGACGGTGATCTGCTGGCCGGCTCTGACCTTCGGTCCGGCGCCCTTGACCAGCGAGGTGACCTTGAGCTTCGTCAGCTTCTTGCTGCCGCCCGGCTGGACGGACGGCCGCTTCGCGAGCGCCGGCGGGGTCTGGACGGCCTGCGGCTGCTGGGTGTCCTGCGGCGGCGCCTCGCTCGCGGGCGGCTGGGAGGGCGCGGCCGGCTGGGAGGGCGCGGCCGCCGCGGCCGGGCTCGCCGGCTCGTCGCCGCCCGCGACCTTGACGCCGACGAACACAGCCACGAGCACCGCGACCACCGCCACGCCCGCCAGCGCGCCGGCGATCGCCCGCCCGCGGCGGCGGGCGTTCGCGGCGGTCTCGGCGCTCGTCGGCTCGCTGGGCGCCCGCTCGGCGGTCTGCACCTGGTCACTCATCGGCTGGTCTCTCCTGTCACGCCGGAAACTCCGGGACACCGTACCGGCCGCCGCCGGTTCGCCACACGGAGACTCCACCGAACCGCCGGGTTCTCGATCAACCGTAAGGGTGGTTACCGCTTCTGCTCTTTTTCGTCACCGGCTGGGATGAGATCGTGTAGCTCCCCACGGCAGTACCACGGCGGGCGCTCACCGCCAGTAACGACGGACAACAGCAATCGGCTCACCGTGCCCGGCCCCCCAACCCGGCGCCCGGCTGGTGTGGGCCGCGTGGACGACCGGGAGGGTCGGTTGCCGGACGACGACCGGACAGCGAGTCGCCAGCCAGAGCCTTCATTGAGGCATAGCGGCGTGGGGCACCGGCCGCCGTACCCCGCCGGGATGGGGCGGCGGTCGAGCTACGGATATCGCAGCGCCGGGCGGCGGGGAGCCGCCGTGCCCCCAGAATTGCTGGAGGGGCGGTCGCGGCAGCTCGGCGAGTACCTCATGCCCGCTGCCGTGATCCTCGCCGGCGTGCTCATCGTGGTGGCCGTCGCGCTCGTCATCAACCGGGCGCTGAAGTCGGGCGATGACAACTCGATCCCGCTGCCGCAGGCGCCGGTGATCGGGTCGCTGCCGGTCGAACCCTCCGATCAGGGCGTGATCCCGCTGCCCAGCCCGTCGCCGAGCGCGAGCCCGTCGGCCGGTGCGACGTCGACACGGCCACCCGCCGGCACCACCAGGCCGCCGGCCGCCACCGGCCCGGTCCGTATCGCGCAGGCCGCGATCGCCCCGCTGGTGGACCTGTCCGCCGAGGGCAGCCGGGACTGGGTGCATTGGGGCCAGGAGAGCACGTTCTCCCTCGAGCGGGACAAGGACGGCAACTTCGCCATCCTGGAGGGCGCGCCGACGGCGCCGCGTTTCCGGCACGCCTTGAGTCCGCAGCGGTTCAGCTGGCGGGGCGGCTCGCCGGTCGACCGCTCCGACGGCACGCCCACCGGCATCCGTACGTGCGGGAAGGGCAACGGCTTCACGATTTCCGCGCCGGCCACCACGTCCACTCGTACGCTGCGCCTCTACGTCGGCGTACTCGCCGGCCGCGGGCGCCTCGAGTCCAACCTGACCACCGGCGGCGGCACCAGCGTCGCGCGCCTTGAGGAGCGCGGTGGATCACTGCACACGGCGGTCTTCGTCCTGACGTACCGGGCGCCGAAGGACGGCGTGCTCAAAGTGAACTGGGTCACCGAGGAATCGTTCAGCTCCGACTGCGGCGGGGTGGCCCTGGAGGCCGCCACCCTGCGTTGATCTGTTGGGCATAAGGCGTCATGCCGCCGTTGGGGAACGGCGGTTCACAAAGGGGCCGCTCCGGATCCGCGGATCCGGCCCGGCGCGCAGACAGGCATTGGGGGGATCGCCGTGTTCGCGGCCTGGGGCTCGTGGGTGGCACGCTTCCGGTGGCCGGTGATGGCGATCGCGCTGACCGCGGTGGTCGTAGCGGGCGTCTGGGGCATCGGCCTGTTCGGGCAGCTCTCCGAAGGCGGTTACACCGATCCCGGCAGCGAGTCGACGCGCGCCGCGGACCTCGTCCGGGACGCCGCGGGCGCCCAACTCGGCGACGTCGTCGTCATCTACACGCCGACGTCCGGCACGATCGACGACCCCATGCTGCGGCAGCGCGTGGAAAACCGGATGAACGCGCTGCCCAAGAACAAGGTGAGCGCCTGGACGTCGTACTGGAACGACCGGGCGACCCAGTACGCGGCCGCGGACAAGTCCAGCGCGGTCGTGGTGCTCGATCTGGCCGGCACCGACGACGGGGCCAAGCTCAAGGCGTTTCGCGGCATCAAGGACCGGCTCGGCGTCGAGGACGCGCGCAGCCAGGTGGCGGGCGCAGCGGCACTCGGCGACACGTCCGCGACCCGGTCCAACAAGGACCTCGGCATCGCCGAGGCCGTGTCGCTGCCGATCGTGCTGATCCTGCTCCTGTTCATCTTCGGCTCGCTGGTCGCAGCCGCGCTGCCGGTTCTCATCGGCGGGTGCGCCGTGCTCGGGTCGATGGGCGTGCTGCACGCGATCGCGCTGCACCAGGAGGTCAACTCGTTCGCGGTCAACGTGGCGAGCCTGCTCGGGCTGGGCATGGCGATCGACTACGGCCTGTTCATGGTCGGCCGGTTTCGCGAGGAGCAGAGCTTCGGGCGCCCGCCGGCGGAGGCGGTACGCCGTACCGTCGCGACCGCCGGGCGGACCGTGGTGCTTTCCGCGACGCTGTTGATGATCGCGCTGGCCGGGCTCCTGCTGTTCCCGCAGGGCTACCTCAAGTCGCTGGCGTACGGCGGGCTCGCGGCGGTCGCGCTCGCCGCGGTCCTGTCGCTCACGCTGCTGCCGGCGGTGCTCACCGTCCTCGGCCCGCGCGTCGACAAGATGCCGGTACGCCTGGCCAGGCGCCGACGCGACCGGCCGGACGGTACCGGCTGGGCCCGACTGTCCGACGTGGTGCTGCGCTTCCCGGACGTCATCGTCGTAGCGCTGCTGGCCGGCCTGCTCGTGCTGGCCGCGCCGATCCGCGGCGTGCACTTCGCCGACACCGACGAGCGCGTGCTTCCCTCGTCCGAGCCGGCCCGGCAGGCCATCGAGACGCTCAAGTCCGACTTCCCGGCGCTGAGCAGCGTCGGCATCCAGGTCGCACTGCGGGGAACCCGCGGTGCGGCGCCCACCGCGGCGGCCGGCCGAGCGTTCGCCGCGTCGATCGAGAAGGTTCCGGGCATCGCCGGGGCCGGGCCCACCGGGTCCGGCGACGACGTGCTGGTGCTCACCGCGACGCTGCGCAGCGAGGATCCGTTCAGCACGTCGGCCCGCGAGGCGGTCCGCGGCATCCGCGCGCTGCCGGCGCCGCCGGACACCGAGGTCCTGGTCGGCGGTACGACCGCACGCAACGTCGACAGCCTCGACGCGACCGCCGCCCGGCTGCCACTGATGATCGGGCTGCTGGTGGGCGCGACACTGGTGTTGATGTTCCTGGCGTTCGGGTCGATCCTGCTGCCGATCAAGGCGGTGCTGGCGAGCGCGCTGAGCCTGAGCGCCACGTTGGGGAGCCTGGTGTGGATCTTCCAGGAGGGCCACGGGGCCGGCCTCCTGCACATCACACCGGCGCCGCTCGAGGTGGGCATCGTGGTGCTGATGGCCGCCGTGGTGTTCGGGCTCTCCACCGACTACGAGGTGTTCCTGCTGTCGCGGATGGTGGAGGCCCGTACCCGGGGCGCGTCCACGGCCGAGGCGGTGACCACCGGCCTGGCCCGTACCGGCCGGGTGATCAGCGCGGCCGCGGTGCTGCTCATCGTCGTGACCGGGGCGTTCGCACTGTCCGCCGTGACCACGATGCGTTTCGTCGGGGTCGGCATGATCATCGCGCTGCTGCTGGACGCCACGATCGTCCGGATGCTGCTGGTCCCCGCCATGCTGAGCCTGCTGGGCAGCGCCGCCTGGTGGGCACCGGGGCCGCTGCGGCGGCTGCAGCAGCGCGCCGGCCTCGCCGAGTACGCCGACGAAGAGCTCTTTCCGACCGTCTCGGTGGGCCGCCACGCGGCGCCGGACGATGCCGCGCCGGATGGGGCGAGCCCGGCCGCAACGTCGGCGCCCGGCCGCGAGGACGTGGCTGCGGACCTTCCCACCACCTCCGCGCCGGATGAGGCCGGCAAAGCCCGCTCCCCCGCGTCCGGCTCGAGCGGCTCACCGACCGCCCCCGCTCCAGAGCCGACCGGCAAAGCCTCCTCCCCCGCGTCCGTCTCGAGCGACCCACCGACCGCCCCAGCTCCAGAGCCGACCGGCAAAGCCTCCTCCCCCGCGTCCGGCTCGAGCGACCCACCGACCGCCCCCGCTCCAGAGCCGACCGGCAAAGCGTCCCGCGCCCCGGCCTCGGCGGCGTCCGGCGGCGAGCCATCTCCGGTCCCGGCCACGACCGGCGACGACCAGCCAGAGCCCCCCACCGAACCCGCGGCTGAGCCGGCCACCGCGACAGCCACGCCGGCCGCCGATGAAGACGGCGTCGGAGACCCGTACCAGGCCGTCGAGATCGGCGCGACGGAACCACCGACCGGGAACACCGGCGCCGCCGCGGCCTCGGACGACCTGCAGGCGCCCACCGTCAATCTGGCACCTCACTTGAACGCCGAGCCGAAGCAGACCGCTGCGGACACCGCCGTCCTGGAGTTCCAGCCCACAGTCGACCTGGTCGCACGTCTTGGCTCCGCACCGGACGACTCCCGCCCGTGCTCGTAACAAGCGATGGAAGCCTCTTCAGTACAGTGCTCGGGTGGATCGGGCTCTCGAAACGGAACGAGTGGACGGTGCCGGCATCGACCCCGACCGGCTGGCGCTGTGCCTGGACGTACTCGCCGAAGCGCAAGCGCTGCCGGTCGAGCACCCGGACGCGCTGGCAGTACGGCGAGCGACGGCCGGGCTCTTCAAGACCGTCAAGATCCGTCGCCGCCGGGAGCGGCGCGAAGCCGTACTCGAGGCCGACCGGGCTGTCACGGCGGCCACCGCGACCGGCGCACCGGGCCGCGTCGACGACGAAACCGCGGGTCTCCCGCTGCGCACGCCGACCAGGGCACCGGCGGCGGGAGTGCTGCGCCAAGCGCGTGGCTGCTACATCTGCAAGCATCGGTACCGGCTGGTCGACGCGTTCTATCACCAGCTCTGCCCGGACTGCGCCGCGCTGAACCACCAGCGCCGCGACGCCCGCACCGATCTGACGGGACGCCGCGCGCTGCTCACCGGTGGCCGCGCCAAGATCGGCATGTACATCGCGCTGCGTCTGTTGCGCGACGGTGCCCACACCACGATCACGACGCGGTTCCCGCACGACGCGGTCCGCCGCTTCGCGGCGATGCCGGACAGCGCCGACTGGCTGCACCGGCTGCGGATCGTCGGCATCGATCTGCGCGACCCGGCCCAGGTGGTCGCGCTGGCGGAGTCGGTCGCGGCCCGCGGTCCCCTCGACATTCTGATCAACAACGCGGCCCAGACGGTACGGCGCCCGCCGGGCTCCTACTCCGCGCTGGTGGCGGCGGAGTCGGCGTCGCTGCCCGACGGGCCCCTGCCCGAGCTGGAGTTTCTGGGCGGCCGGTCGGCGGCCGGCGAGACGGTGGTCGGGATCCAGGCGGGCCCGCACGCGGCCGCGGCGGACGCCGTGACCAGGGAACTGACCGGCCCGGCGCCGGTGAGCCCGCACGCGGTGACCGCGCTCGCGCTGACCGCAGGTTCGACCGCGATCGACGCGGGCGGCCTGGTGCCCGACCTCGCGCCGACCAACAGCTGGAGCGACCGGGTCCACGAGGTGTTGCCGCTCGAGCTGCTCGAGGTGCAGCTGTGCAATGTGACCGCGCCGTTCATCCTGGTCAGCCGCCTACGCGCGGCGATGACGGCGTCGACGTTCCCGCGCCGGTATGTGGTGAACGTGTCCGCGATGGAGGGTGTGTTCAGCCGCGGCTACAAGGGTGCCGGCCACCCGCACACCAACATGGCGAAGGCGGCGCTCAACATGCTGACTCGTACGAGCGCGGCCGACATGTTCGCCGACGGGATCCTGATGACCAGTGTGGACACCGGCTGGATCACCGACGAGCGGCCGCATCCGACGAAGATGCGGCTCGCGGACGAGGGCTTCCACGCGCCGCTGGACCTGGTCGACGGCGCGGCCCGGGTGTACGACCCGATCGTGCGCGGAGAGCAGGGCGAGGACCTCTACGGCTGCTTCCTCAAGGACTACGCGCCGACAGCCTGGTGAACGTGGCCGCGAGCGGTTCGGCCCGGGCGTGCCGGTATCCGGTGCCCGCCCAGAGGTTGATCAGGTCCTGATCGCCGTTCGCCGTAGCCGCCCTCCGCAGCGGCGCGGTCAGGTAATGGACGGCGGGATAGCCGGTGGGCGCGATCGCGTCGTACCGGTCCACGAACGCGTTGCGCAGTGCCCGGGCCGGCCGGCCGGAGAAGGCGCGGGTGACGACGGTGTCGCCGCCGGGTTGGCCGGTGCTCGCCGCGGACCCCGTACCGTCCTCGCTCGCCACTGCGCCGGCACCGGCCGCACGTGCGGCGGCCGCGAGCGCGCTCCGGTACGGCGCCGACGTGCCGCTCTCGTCCGCGAGTAGCAGCGCGGTGCCGATGACCGCCGCGTCCGCGCCCACGTCGAGGACCGCCGCGATCGCCTCGGCCGTGGCCAGGCCACCCGCGGCCAGTACGGGCACACCCGTCGCCGCACGCACCGCGGACACCAGGTCGGTCAGCGGCATCGGCGGCCCTGGGCGCGACGGCGTCAGCGTGCCGTAGTGCGCGCCGGCCGCGGCCGCCTGCACCACCAGCGCGTCGACGCCGCCGGCCAGCTTCGCCTCGTCCACCGTGGTCACGGTCTGCACGGTCAGCGTGCCCACCTTCCGGAACGCCGCGATCACCCGAGCGTCCGGCACGCCGAACGTGAAACTCACCACCGGCACCGGGTCCGCCAGCAGCAATTCCACCTTCGCGTGCCAGTGGTCGTCGTCCTCCCGCGGATTCTCCGGGAGGTGAACGCCGTACCGATCCGCCTCGGTTTGCAGGGCCGAGCGGTAGCGGCCGTAGGCGGCGGGATCCACCGGGACCGGGTTGGGCGCGAACAGGTTGACGCCGAACGGCACCGCGGCCGCGCGCACCGCCGCGATCTGCTCCGCGAGATCGTCCGGCGTGCGATACCCGGCGGCCAGGAAGCCCAGGCCGCCGGCCCGGGCCGCGGCCGTGACGAGCGCCGGCGTGCTGGGGCCGCCGGCCATCGGGGCCGCGATCAACGGCAGGTCCAAACCGAGGCTCATCGCCCTGTTCTACCGCACCAGGTGATCGTCCGAACCCGGCGACGGTGGGGTATTGGACGTGTCGCTGTCCGACAGCCGGGTGCATGAGGCACGTACCCGCGCCCAACTCCGGTCAGGGGTCGGCCTGCGCGCGCAGGACATCCGAGCCGACGAACGTGAACATCCGCATCCCCGCCGGGACCGGCGACGGCTCGCGGGTGAGGCGATGCGCGCCGACGCCGAACCCGAGCTCCGGCGCGGTCAAGAAGAGCCGCTCGAACCCGTGCCGCTCAAACCAGGAGCATGTCGCCGGCACCCGATCCGGCGAGCCGCGGTGCCGCGTCCATACCACGGTGCCTCCGGCGCGGCACAGCGCGGCACAGGCCGCGACGGTCCGCTCGACGTCCGCGTCCGTCAGGTTGCCGAAGACGCCGCACGCGAGGACGAGGTCGGCGGGCACAAATCCGGCGTACTCGTCGACCAACCCAGCGTCGCCCTCGACGATCTCGACGCCGTCCAGCCCCGCCGCCCGTGCCGCCGCGTGTGCGGCCGACGCGTTGCGCGGGTCGAGCTCGACTAAGCGGGCCCGCACGTCCGCGCGGCGCGGATGATCGGCGAGCACCTCGATGAGGTCGCGCCCCTGCCCTGCGCACATGCTGATCGCGGTGGCCGGACCGGCCGACAGGGCGTCGAGCGCCGTCCGGACGAGCCCCTGAACGATGCGCAGCCGGTGCGCGAGCCGCGAGCCGTCGTCGTCATAGCCGGCATGCCACTCGACCCAGTCCACGGACGGCAGACTAGGCGGCGACCGTTACCGCGGCCAGCTCAACGACACCGCTCACCGGCCTTGACGTTCGTCGAGGGTCGACGTGACCACGACAATCCGGCCCGGTCGGCTCTCATACCGGCGGGTTGGAACTCGACGGTCGGCCTCCACGGCATCAGGGTACCGCCGCCCGTGCGGGACGTGGCCCGTCACTCGCTCGGGAGGGCCCGGTAGGCGGGCCGGAGTAGCTCGATCACCGGCTCTCCGTCGACGGTCAGCGGCGGCGGGTCGAGCTGGTCGACCAGGGCGTCGGGCCGGGCCACGGCGCCTGGCCGGGCCACCGGCGGCGGGGACGGCGCTGCCGGCGTACTGGTGCCCCAGAAGTCGGCCAGGTCGCCCAGGCCCGCGTCGCGGACCTCGGCCGGCGCGGACATCGCGTCCACGGCCGCGGCGCCGCGGAGCTGGCGCAGGCGCATGAGCAGCTCGTCGCGCGGCCGCCCGCGCCAGGCGAACACGCCGAACGGGTCCGCGTCGAAGGACGCCGCGAGCGCGTAGCAGGTAGCCGCCAGATGGACGCACGGGACCGGCCAGCGTTCGCAGGTGCAATCCATCGCGATCTCGTCCAGCGACAGCGGGAGCAGGGCGAGACCGGCACCCGCGAACACCGTCTCGACACCGGCGGGCATCCGGCCGGCCAGCAGGTCGGCGACATAGCGCGCCTCGGACGCTAGATCGTCCTCGACGCGGGACCACTCGGCGGCGCCGAACGCGCGGACCGCGATGCGGGCGCGATGCGCGGTGGGTTCGTCCGGCCCGCGAACCTGGGCGACGACCAGGCTGCTCGAGATCGTCAGGTTGCGTACGTGGCCCGCGCGGGAGTCGCGACGACCCCGCGCCATGGTCGGCGCCATCCGCAGGGCCTCGAACATCCCGATGAACGGCCGGGAGAATTCAGTCACCGACTGCCTCCGGGGACAGTGCGAGCAAGGACCTCAGATCGGCCATGGACAGTGCGGTCAACCAGCCCTCGCCGTCGCCCACCACGCGTTCGGCGAGTACGCCCTTGTCGGCGATCAGCCGGTCGATGCGCTCCTCCAGCGTCCCGAGGCAGACCAGCGTGTGCACCTGTACGTCGCGGTCCTGGCCGATGCGGAACGCGCGGTCGGTCGCCTGCGTCTCGGTGGCCGGATTCCACCAGCGGTCGACATGCACCACGTGGTTGGCCGCGGTGAGGTTGAGTCCGGTGCCGCCCGCCTTCAGGGACAACACGAAGACGCCCGGCCGCGGGTCGGCCTGGAAGTCGGCGACCATCGCGTCGCGGACCGCACGCGGTGTGCCGCCGTGCAGGTAGCGGACCGGGACGCCGAAGCGC
The DNA here is from genome assembly GCA_036001925.1 of Actinoplanes sp. Classification (GTDB taxonomy): domain Bacteria; phylum Actinomycetota; class Actinomycetes; order Mycobacteriales; family Micromonosporaceae; genus Actinoplanes. Next base: position 33,082 of record DASYTU010000261.1, on the reverse strand, counting down.
GCCGCCAGATGCGGGGTCAGCATGGCGCCGAACCGGGCGAACTGCGTGAAGCACAGCGCGCTCTCGCCGTCCGCGAGTACGCCGTCCAGGATCTCCTCGAGGCGTTCCAGCTTGCCGGACCGGCCGGGCAGCGGCGAGCCGTCGCCGAGCAGTTGGGCGGGATGGTTGCAGACCTGCTTGAGCTTGGTCATCGCGGACAGCACGATGCCCTTGCGGCGCAGGTCGCCGGTCTCCTTCAGGCGGATCAGCATCTCGTCGAGCACGGCCCGGTACAGCGTCGCCTGCTCTACCGTGAGCCCGCACAGGTGGCGGACGTGGTGCTTGTCGGGCAGATCCGCGATGACGGCCGGATCCGACTTGACGCGGCGCAGCAGGAACGGCCGGGTGGCGTGCCGGAGCCGGGCGGCGGCGTCCTCGTCGGCGTACCGCTCGATCGGCACCGCGTAGCGCGCCCGGAACGTGTACGCCGTGCTCAGCACGCCGGGGTTGAGAAAGTCCAGGATGGACCAGAGCTCGGCCAGGCGGTTCTCGACCGGGGTACCGGTCAGCGCGACGCGGCTCCGGGCCGGGAAGCGGCGCACCGCCTTCGCGACCGCGCTCGCGCTGTTCTTGATGTGCTGCGCCTCGTCGAGCACGACCCGGTCCCACTGCACGGCGGCCAGCGCGTCCGCGTCGCGGATGGCCGTCGCGTACGTCGTGAGCAGCACGTCGGCGCCGCCGACCAGGTCCGCCACGTCCGGCCGGTCCGCGCCATGCAGGACCCGGACACGTAACCCGGGCGCGAAGCGCGCGGCCTCGCGCTGCCAGTTCCCGAGCACGGACAGCGGACAGACCAGCAACGTCGGCGCTGAGCGGCGGTGCAGCAGCAGCGCCAGGAGCTGCACGGTCTTACCCAGGCCCATGTCGTCGGCCAGGCACGCGCCGAGCCCCAGGCGGTCCAGGAAGGAGAGCCAGGACAAACCCCGCCTCTGGTACGGGCGGAGCTCGCCGTCCAGGCCGAGCGGCGGATCCAGCAGCTCGAGCCGTTCGTCGAGGTCCCCGGCGAGCAGGTCCGCGATCCAGCCACGGCCGCCCGTGGCGGTGACCGGCAGCGGCAGGTCCTCGGGCGGCAGCAGCCGGACCATGCGCAGCGCATCGCCGGCGGTCATCGTGCCACCGCCGCGCCGCAGGAACTCGAGACCGGCGTTGAGCCGATCCGGGTCGAGGTACACCCAGCGGCCGCGCAACCGTACGAGCGGCACCTTCACGCGGGCGAGGTCGGCCAGCTCGACCTCGGTGAGCGTACGGCCGCCGAGTGCCAGCCCCCAGTTGAAGTCCACGATGGACGCAAGGTCGGCGGCCTCATCGCGCAGCACGTGCGGGATCGGGTCGCGGGGGCGGACTTCGAGGGCGAGGCCGAGGCTCTGTGGCTCCCGCCACCAGGCCGGCAGCAGGATCCCGTAGCCGGCCTGCTCGAGCACCGCGGCGTGGCTCAGAAACCGGTGCGCACCCTCGGTATCCAGCACCAGCTCGGCCGGACGCGCCACGCGCAGCCCGGCGTCCAGATCGGGATACAGGCGGGCGGCGCGGCCGAGCCCGGCGAGCAGCCGCTCCTGCGGGTGGTGGGTCCACCGGCGCAGCGGCGCGATCCGGTCGCGCCACACGTCGGCGGCGGTCACCAGCGCGCTGGGCTCGTCGATCGCCTGCAGCAGGAACTCCAGCAGCCACGCGACTTCGGGCTGGCCGGTCGCGGGCCCCGTGCCGGTGGCGTCGGCTTCGTCCGCCTCGAGATCGTCCAGATGCGTCAGCCGGAAGCAAACCCGGACGGCCGCGCCACCGGCGGCGTCGGCGTGCCAGGCGTCGAGTTTCTCGGCGAGGTCACGTACCGCGCCGGCCTCGGCGTCGAACTCCGGCATGCCCGTCAACGCACCGAGCCACCCCTGCCCGGCCAGGATGATGCCGCCCGCGGCGAGGCGGTCCCGCACGATGCCGTCCACGAGGCGATCCAGGGCCGCATGCAGGGCATCGACGGCGGGGAGGCCGTCGACCTCTCCGGGTCGGGCCCGCTCGGCGCGGCACGCCGGTGGCATGCGATGTAACAGATCAACGTGCCGGGCCGCGTCCGCGCCGCTCAGTACCGGGCGCCAGCGTGCCCGCGGCCGCGCACCGGCGGTCGGTACGCCCGTCAGCACGCTGGGCAGCACGCGCCCGCGCTCGACCAGCTCGGCCGCGAACGCGGACAGCTCCGCCAGATAGACCACCGACGGCGCCGCGCGCGCACCCATGGCGTCGCCGATGTCGGTGTCCACGAACGGCACGCTCGCCGAAGGCACGCGCCAGGCTCGCAGCCGGGGCTTGCCGCGGCGTGGCGGGAGGCCGAGCTGCGGCGACGGCAACGGCCCGGCGGATGTCGAGGGCAGGAGCAGGGTCGCGGCGCCGCCCGGCGCACCGTCGAGCAACCGGTCGGCGGGCACCGCGAAGGGGTGCGCAGGCGCATCCCCGGCCCGGCCGACCGCCCGGCGCACGCCCATCTCGGCCGCAGGAGGCTCAGCCACGACGGCCGCCCGGCGCACGCCCATCTCGGCCGCAGAAGGCTCAGCCACGACGGCGGCCGGAGGGGGCTCGGTCGACCGGCGCTCGTCGGTCTCGGCCCACAGTGCCATGGTGCCGTCCCGAGCGATGAAGCCGTGCAGCACCCGCACGCCGTCGGACGGGCTCACTCCAGCAGCCAGCGGATGTCGGGCGGACGCACCCGCGCGCATCTGGGGGAGCCATCCTCGTCGGTGAGCCCGAGCCGGCCGACCAGCACGCCGGCGCCGTCGTGGGCCTCCTGCAGCACGCTTGTCGGGACGTCGCCGAAGAGCAGCTTCGCCCGCCGGAACATGGCGAACCGGTCGCCCTGCTCGATCGCGCCCCAGCTCAGGTAGAGAAAACGGGCCCCGGGCCGCCCGTGCACCCACGGCCCGCCCACGTCGAGGAGCCCGTCGACCTCGCGGCTGGTCACCTCCAGATCCCAGGTCGCCGAGGCCGCGTCGGCGGGCACCCGGTCGACCACCTCGGCCTTGCGCTGCATGCCGACGTGCACGTTCGCCAGGCGCAACGCGTCGGCCTCCGCGCCGCCGCGCCGGCCGGGCAGGTCGGTCCCCTCGATCCGGATATGCACGTCCGAAACTCTAGCCGCGGCCCTTCGGTAAGGGCGGCTGGTGCGGTGAGCCCGGAGGGATGCAGGATCTGTTGACCTGGGTGAAGTGGGACGACACCCTGGTCCGCGCGGACGTGCGCGGGTTCGACATGGCGCGGCTGGGGCGACCCGCAGGCGGTGCTCATCGTGGACGAGACTGGCGTTGACTGCTGCCGTTGGTCGTGGTTCTGTCGTTGCGCCTACGGTTGGTCTTCGCCCTGATCCAGGCGTCGGTGACATCGAGACCGCGTCCGCGTCGTCCGGTGGTGGCTAGCCGACCGCGCTCGCACGTGGGTGGTCGGCCCGCTGATTGCTGCGCAGGTGGTGCCTCGAAGCCGGCGTGACCCTGATCGATGCGGCGGACGTCTGTGCCGGCGGGCGTTGCGGGGAGACCGGCAGGGGACGTGCGCGCGGGCCGACCCGACGATCCCGGCTGTGGATGGTCTGCCCGCGGATCGTCGACCGGGGCCGACGTTGCGGCGAGAGTCCCCAGGTCGATCCGGCCGCGGAAAAGTGTCGTACACCCGTTCGATAATGAGGGTGTTGGAGGCGCTGGAGCAGCTCAGGACCGACGCGGCGAAGCACCTCGACGCGTCGCTGTGGTCGCTGTCCGACGCGGCGTTGACCGACTGTCTCGACACCCTGCACCAGCTCGAGCAGACCGTCGCCACCCTGCGGTCGCATCTGGTCCGGCAGATCGACGCCCGCGGGATCGCCGCCGCGGCGGGATGCCGTGGCACCGCCGGCTGGCTGCGCGACCGCCTCCGGCTCGACCCGATGGCGGCGCGGGACCTGGTGCAACAGGCAGCCGCGCTGGATCGACGCCCGAACCTCGACCGGGCGTTCGGCGCCGGCGCCATCGACGGCCGGCAGGCCGCGGTCATCGCCGACACGCTCGACGCGTTGCCCGCCGGCATCGACCGTGCCGTGATCGCCGATGCCGAGGCGACGCTGCTCGACATGGCGGCCGAGTTCGCCCCGGGCCAGCTGCGCCGGCTCGGGGCCCGGATCCTGGACCACGTCGCTCCCCAGGTCGCCGAGGACGCCGAACGCGTAGCGCTCGAGCGCGCCGAGGAGCGGGCGCAGCGCCGCCGGGGCCTGACCCTGTCCGCGCCGGTGGACGGTTCCGTGCGCGTCAGCGGCCACCTGACCGTCGAGGACGTCGCGATCATCAACGCGGCGCTGGACCCGTTGTGCGCGCCGCGCCCCGCTGACCACCGCACCGCCGGGCAGCGACGAGCCGACGCGCTGGTCGATATCTGCCAGCTCGCCGTGCGTACCGGCGCGCTGCCGGACAACGGCGGCGAGCCACCCCAGGTCGTGGTGACGGTGCCGTACGACGTGCTGACCGGCCGGCTGCGCCGCGGCGTGCTCGACAGCGGCGCGCGGATCAGCCCGGCCGCGGCGCGGCGACTGGCCTGCGACGCACAGCTTCTGCCCGTGCTGCTCGGCGGCGCGGGCCAACCGCTCGACGTCGGCCGTTCCCGGCGGCTGTTCACCGGCCCGATCCGCCGCGCCCTGGTGGTGCGCGACCAGGGCTGCGCCTTCCCGCCCTGCGACCGCCCCGCCCGATGGTGCGATGCCAACCATCTGATCCCCTGGCACGACGGCGGCCCGACCAGCGTGGCCAACGGCGTGCTGCTGTGCCGCCGCCACCACCAGGTGATCCACCGCGGCGATTGGACGGTCCGGCTCGGCGCCGACCAGTTACCCGAATTCATCCCGCCCACCCACATCGACCCGGCCCAGCGCCCCCGCCGCAACCTCTACCACCGACGAACCTAGACGCGCGGGCCGGCCGGCGCGCCGCACCGCCAATAAGCGCCAGCACCAACACCGGGCGCAGCACAACAACCCGCGCCCACCAACTTGATCCGCCGATGGCCGGCGGGAGTCAAGCGGTCAGCCTGCCGCGCCGACCTGGCGCGCGCCGAACAGCCTGGCGCGCCTAACAGCCTGGCGCGCCGAACAGCTTTGGTGTGTTGCCAGTATGGTGCATGAGCCAGGCTAAGCCGTGCCTCCGGCAATTCCGGAGGTCGCCGGCCGGGCCGCGACGCCGGTCCGCACCGGCAGGTGGATCGGACCCCGGACGATGCTGGACACCCGGCGGCGCAACGGACCGTTCCGGCGCAGGTCCGGCATCCGTTCGGCGAGCTTTTGCAGCGCGATCGTGGCCTCGAGCCGGGCTAGGGGCTGGCCGATGCAGTAGTGGATCCCGCTCGAGAACGCGAGGTGATCCGCGGTCTGCTCCCGGTGGATGTCGAAGCGGTTCGGGTCGGGGAACGCGGACGGGTCCCGGTTCGCGGCACCGAGCAGCGTCACCACGAACTGACCCTTGCGGACGAGTTGACCCTCCAGCTCGACGTCCGCCAGCGCGCACCGTGCCGTACGCTGCACCGGCGGGTCGTACCGAAGCGTCTCCTCGACGGCCGGGCCGGCCAGGCCCGCCGGGTCCGCGCACAGGTCCGCCCACTGCGCCGGGTGCGCGAGCAGCGCGTTGACCGCGTTGCCGACCAGGTTGACCGTCGTCTCGAAGCCCGCGACCAGCAGCAGGTTGCACATCGGCAGCATCTCCCGCGGCCGGATCGCATCACCCTCGGCCGCCACGATCCGGCTGATCACGTCGTCTGAGGGCGTCTGGCGGCGGAGCGCGAACAGGCTCTCGAACAGCGCCCTGAGCTCGTTGTTCGCGGCCTGCAGCCGGGCCGCGTGGGCGAGCGAATGGATCCCGTCGAGCGCGCTGCCGATGACCGTGCCGACCTGGGCGAAGCGGTCGGCGTCCGCGTCCGGCACGCCGAGCAGATCGGTGATGACCGCGATCGGCAGCGGCGCCGCGAACGCCGGCACCAGGTCGAAGGCGCCGGCCGCCGCGGCGCGGTCGAGCAGGTCGTCGACCTGCCGCTCGATGCGCGGCCGGTAGCCGGCCACCTGTTTCGGGCTGAACGCGGGCTGGGCCAGCCGGCGCAGCCGGGTGTGGTCCGGTGGGTCCCGGTCCAGGAACGACATGTCGAACTCGTCCGTGGGCGTAACCGGCACGGCCAGCTCCGCGGCGCGGACGCCGAAGCGCCGGTCGCGCAGGACCGCGTTGCACACCCGGTGGCTGGCGGTCACCCAGTTGCCGATCCGGGTGGGCACGAGCGTGCCCTGGGCCCGGATGCGTTCGTAGATGGCGTACGGATTGTCGCGCCCGGCCCGCAGATGCAGGCGGCACATGGGGTCGCGGCGCACGTACCCGTGGTAGGCGAAGTCGACGCGGCGGCGGTACAGGCCGGTCGCGAACGTCACGGTGCGGCGGAGCTCGGCCATCGGAGGACCTTTCTGGTACGGGGTTCAGCCCACGCCGCGCAGGAACGTCGAGACGACGAGGTCGGGCGCGGCGCGCGGGGCGAGGTCTCCGTCGTAGATCGACTCGGCGGCGACGTAGACCAGCGAGTAGAACGCGTGCAGTAGCCAGTAGCCGGGGACGTCGGCGCGCATCAAGCCCTGCTTCTGGGCCCGTTCGAGGATGGCCAGGGCCTGCGACTCGACCGTCTTGGACCGTTGCCCGATGTCGGCGGAGTGGTCGAAGAGCGGGTTGCGCCACAGGAACGCGAGGTATGGCCCCACGGAGATCATGGCCCCGGCCAGCGCATGCAGGCCGCCGTCGTCGGCCTCGGTCAGCGCGACGGCGGAAATGACCTGTTCCCAGCGGTCGATGGCCCGGTGCCCGACTGCGCGCAACAGATCGTCGCGGGTGGCGTAGTGCTTGTGCAGCGTGGTACGGCCGATCCCGGCCGCCTCCGCGACCTCGGACAGAGACGCGGACGGGTCGGCCACCAAGACCTCGACGGCGGCGTCGAGCAGCGCGGCCTTGGCGTCCCGGCGGACGGCCGAGCGTCGGCGCGCGACGCGAACACTCATGTTCGCGACGGTACAAGACTGTTCGGAGGAAAACTAGCGGCGTTCAGCGATCCAGGCGTCGATGAGACCGCCGAAGTGGCCGAGGAACTTCTCGTGCTCGTGCACCGGGTACGTGGCCTGGACCGTCTCGCGCAACAGCGACCGGAACTCCTCCGAGCTCACCCAGTCGAAGACGATGTCGTCGACGCTGGCCAGGTGGTTGGCGCAGAAGTCCTGGTAGCGGTCCACCTCGAAATAGCCGTCGGCGAGCCGCCGGTACGCCGCGAGCTTCTCGCCGTACGAAAGATCGCTCCGATCCGCGATGGCGAAGTAGGCCGACGTGTCCGTGTCGAGCCGGGGCCGCCGACCGGTCACGACGCAGTAGACGGTCCAGCGCAGCAGCGCCGCCATCGCCCACGGGAAGTAGTAGTGCAATGACGTGACGGCCACGTCGGGGCAGGCGTTGGCGTAGTCGATCGGGTGCACGTCCGAGCCCCGGATCAGCGACTCGCAGGAGTTGAACTCCCACCGGAAGAACGCGTTGACCAGCCGCGAGATGGTGACGACCTCGTCGCCCACGGCGGCGTCGAGGAAGTCGTGCTCAACCGCGTACCGCTCATGCATCGGCAGCTCGGGGCGGAACTTCATCACCATGGTCTCCGGACCGATGGTCAGCGACCGGGCGAACACGTCGTAGTTCTCGACCGCCGCCTGCAGGTGCATGAGGCGCTCGCCCGACGCGTCGTACGCGGCGTGCAGCTCGACCGCGTTACGGATCTTGGAGACTCCCACCCAGGCCCCGCCGTCGTACGGCTTCATGAACATCGGGTAGCCCACCGACGCCGCGGTCGCATCGAGGTCGAACGGCTGGTTGTAGCGGGCGGCCGTGTATGCGTACCGGGAGTTGTCGAGCGGGTTCTTGAACGGCACCAATACGGTCTCCGGCACCTTGAGCCCGAGCCGGATCATCGCGCAGTACGCGGCGTGCTTCTCCATCGATTGGAACGTGAAGGGGCTGTTCAGCAGGTACACGTCGTCCATCAGCGCGATCTTCTTCAACCACTCCCGCGGGTGGTAGTACCAGTACGCGAGCCGGTCGATGACCAGGTCGTGCTGCGGCCTGTCGCGCAGGTTGAACGGCTCGATGGTGACCCGCACGCTGCGGATGCGGTGCTCGCGACCCTGGTCGTCGGTGACCACGCCGAGCCGGCGCAGCAGCGCCTGGTACGCCCGCGGCCAGTCGTCCTCGGTGCCCAGCAGCAGTCCGATGGTGTGCTCGACGTCGACCATGGCGCCTCTCCCTCTTACGAAAACACTCTCTGGATCAGCGAAGTCAGGTGCGGGTCGAGCGCGTCGCGCCACCCGGTCCAGTTGTGCGCGTCCGGTACTTCGACGAAGGTCACCGGATATCCCTGCCGGCGCAGCGTCTCCGCCATGTCCCGGTTGTTGGCCAGGTTCTCCTCGACCGCGCCGCACGTCAGCACGGCCGGGATCGCGGGACCATCCGGCTCGCGTAGCACCCGGCCGGTGAACCGGACGATGCGCAGGTAGCGCCGGAAGCCGGACTCCTGCTTGTCGAAGCGCGGCTGGAAGAAGCTGCCGGACTGCAGGAACAGCCCGGCGAACCCGGCCGGGTGCCGGCGCTGCGCGTGCAGCATGGCCAGCGCGCCCAGGCTGGCACCGACGCCCACGACGGGCCGTTCGGTGCCGAGCTCAGCGGCGAGCTTCGGCAGCACGTCGGCGGCCACCGCCCGGGCGTACGCCGGATTGGCCGAATACCACTCCAGCCGCTCCCCCGGCGGCAGCAGGACCAGGTGGTACGGCGGGACGCGGTTCGCGCCGATCATCGCGGCGGTGTACCGGGCCAGCTCGCCGTACCGTTGGAAGTCGGGTCCGTCGTGCGCGACCAGCACGTTGCCGGTGGGCGTGTCCGGCGACCAGATCCGGCCCGCCATCCCGCTCCGGACGGCGGGCAGCGGTAGGTCGACGTCGCGCCAGGCGCCCGCGGTCTGGGGTAGGTGCAGCCAGTCGGGCTCCCGGTAATCGGCGCACCACAGCACGGACGATTCCCCGTAACCGCCGCCAACCCTGCGCGGATTGTCCGGATCGCACACCGTCTCGGCGCCGCCGTCGGGGTAACGCAGGTCGAGTTTGTACTCGATGCGGTGCACCGGCGGCCGCGGCAGGCGCAGCTCCCAGGTGCATGACGCCGGGTCGTACGCGAAGTCCGGGGACGCGGAAACCACACCCTGGACGAGCCGGACCGCCGACAGCCGTCGATCGTGGTCGTGCAGCCGGAAGCAGGCCTCGGAGGCCCCGCACCATGCCCCGACCGCCGGCTCCATGACCGCACGATAGCCGCCGGGCGGCTCCATGGGGAAAGATCTCGGTGTCGCGGTCAAGAGCTGTTGAATCGGTGCGTTCGGCTGTTACGAACGTGCGGGCATGTCTTTCTCGAGCTGGTCGACGATCGGGTTGAGGAGCTCGTTGAGTTCCCGGACCAGCACAGTGACAGCTCTGCGGGCTGTCTGTTCGATGTTGCCGTCGGGGCCGTCCGGAGCCGGTGGCAGATCATCGAGTCGTACGGGCGCCTGCACGAGCAACGACGCCCGCAGGTGAGGGCTGCGGGTGAGGTCCTGCTCTGACGGGGCAACGTACTGGCCGAACAATTGTGGCCAATCCCGCCAGCCGCGGTCGCGGCCCCATTGCCTGCTCCAGGTGAGTTCGGCTGGCCACGGCGAGACCAGGGTGATCTCGCAGGTCAGACTGCCGTCCCAGGGACTACGCAGGCACGTGGCAGACACAATCCGCTGGTGCCAGCGTACGTACCCGGGTTGCAGGGTGGTGGCCAGCCGCCACGCCGCCGTCGCGAAGGTGACCGGAGCAATATCACCCCACGCGTCGGCGAACTCGTCCACGCGTCGGCGCACCTCGTCGCCATACCGACTTCGGCCGCTCGACGCATGCTCGCGGTCGAAGTTGTCGTCAATCCAGAACGCTTGCTGTCCGGCCATCCCCGCTCCTGCCCCCGAGCCTTTGCGCGCTTAGCCTCTACACCTACGCGGTATAGGTCCCTGGCGATGACGACGTCGCCGGCAGGCCGAACATCTCGGCGAGGCCGGTGATCCGCAGCTGCCGGTGCACGAATTCGCTCGGGTTGCGCAGGATGAAGCGGGAGCCGATCTCGCGGGCGGCGTTGAAGCCCGCGACGAGCGCGCCGACGCCCATCGAATCCATGAACGTCACGAACGTGAGGTCGACGGTCATCGCGGTCGGTCGCTCGCTGTACAGGGCGCTCAGCAGAACCTCGCGCAGCGCGTCGACGGTGGCGGCGTCCAGCGTCCCGCGGACATCGACGACGATCGCGCCATCCGCCTGGCGCCGCGTCGTCATCACGGCCCCGTCCATCGCCACGACCCCCCGCTGATTGCCCGCGATCTCACGGTACAGCCACCCCGGTCCACCTCGCAGGCCGCCACACGATTACGCACCGCCATCGCACTGTGGGTACGCCAGGCGTCACTCACCGTTGGCACGAATGCTCGGCGGCTCGCGGGTCAGCCGGCGCGGTGGCGGCCCACCCCGTCCGTCGCGCCGTTCGGCTCGGGCTCGACGGGTATGGCGGCCCAGGTCGGTGCCTCGGCGGCCCGCCGATCCCAGGGCGACACCGCAGACTGCCGCCGGGTCGGTGCCTCAAGATCGATCAGGGGTACGTAGACCCGTGCGTCTACGGCCTCGGCGAGCACCAGCGCGGCGACCAGCGCGGTCGGGCGCTCCGCCGGGGCGTGGCTCAGGCAGCGCGAGCACAGGTCGACGACCTCGGGCGCGAGGCCCTCGATCGGCGGCAGCGGCTCCGGATCCGAGTATCGCTGCGCGTGGATCAGCCCGGTATGGGTCTTGGCGGGCCAGGGCAACCGGCCGGACAGGCAGTGGTACAGGAGCACGCCGAGCGCGAACATGTCGGTGGCCGGGGTGGCGGGCAGACCCTCGAAGCGCTCGGGGGCGACGTATGCCGGCGTACCCATGACGGGTCCGTCGGGGTCCGGGTCCGGCGTGCCCACAGCGGCCGCGATGCCGAAGTCGAGGACCTTCACCCCGGACGGCGTGAGCATGATGTTGGCCGGCTTGATGTCACGGTGCACGACGTGCTCCGCGTGTGCGGCGGCGAGGGCGGCCGCCACCTCGGCGCAGATCCGTACCCCGATCCGCCAGTCCAGCGGCCCCGCGCCCATGTGCTCGCCCAGCGTCTGCCCCTCGACAAGCTCCATGACGATGTACGGCACCTCCCGTCCCGGCGACCGCGAGGTACCGAAGTCGTGGACGTTCGCCACGTTCGGATGCGCGAGTCGCGCCGCGGATCGGGCTTCGGCGCGGACCAGCTCGACGCCGGCCGCGTCGCCGAGCGTCCCCTCGACCGCGGGTGTCATGATCTTGACCGCGACGGGACGGTCGAGCACGCGGTCGTGGCCGCGCCACACTTCGGACATACCGCCGACGCCGATGCGCTGCACGAGCTGGTATCGCCCACCCAGCGTCCGCATCGCCGCTCCCTCGCCCGCGGTATGAGTTCGAAGACCGTTACCCGGGGTCCCGACAGCACAAACGCTCACCACCCGATCGACGCCTGGCCCCCGGACACGTCCTAGTCACCCGACCGACGACGTCCTCGACGCGCTCCGCACCTCGACGTGAGCTAAGCCGGCTCCGTCCGCAAGTCGTGGGCGCCGTCCGCGCGGGTCGACTCGTAGTAGATGCGCTGGCCGCCGCCGGGCATCGTGATCAAGCTGAGGTAGCGGAGGCCGCCCGGGGCGTACGGGCTGCCGCTCGGCTCGCCGTCCCCGGCTGTCAGCTCGCCGAACGTTCCGTCCGGAAGGCGGAGGCCCCGGGCTGTGCCGGTACGTTCCTCCCAGTTCTCGCCGGCCGTGGCTCGCCCGTCGTAGGCGGCCAGCACCGCGTCCCCGTCGACGACCACCGAGGAGACGCGCACGCCGCGGGCGTCCCACTGGCCCGGACGGCCGGCCAGCGCGGTGGCACGCCACGTCCAGTGCACGCCGTCCGCGCTGGTGTAGTACTCGGTGGTCATCCGGTCCGCGTCCTCCCAGCTCTCCAGGGGGTGGACGGATGCCCACAGGTGCCAGCCGTACTCGTCGGTGTGCAGGACCGGATCCTTGACGCCGACCGACTCGTCGCCGGCCAGCACCGTGCGGGGTTTCGCGGTCGCCAGGCCGGCAGGCGTGTCGGCCTCGAGCAGGTCGACGCGCCAGTGCTTGGTACCGGGCGTGGCCACGCTGACGTACAGGCGCCAGCGTCCGTCCGCGGTACGGACGATCGCGGGTCGCTCGAGCGATTCCGCGCCGAAGCGCTCCCTCGAGACCTCCGCGACGATGTCGAAGGCGACACCGTCGCGCGAACGCGCGACGACGTTGGAGATACCACGACCCTCACCGATCGGCAGCCGCAATCGGTACGCGAGGTAGACGTCACCGTCAGCGACGATGGAGCTGGGTGCGCCTGACCACGCTCCCGGCTCGTCGCTAGGAGGATCGACCACCACCGTGGAGTCGTCCCAGCGAGGCAGCGGCAGCGTCGGCATTCCGGTGGTCAAGGCGGCTCCGTTCGTGACGGCTTTCGTGGCGGCGGCGATCACAGCGAAGGGTATCCGCCGAAGCTTGCCCTGGCGTGTCGATCCACGGCCCGCCGGTCGTCGATCGGCCGTGGGTGTGACGGCGACTCGGCCGAAAGGCATAGACGGCGATCTGGCTCCGGAGGGAAGCGCGCGGCGGCCGGCCGGCGAAAGGCTGACAGGCATGACCGAGCGCAGCAAGGCCGTGCTTGACGGGGAACAGCCATGACGGACGGTCGCGGGCTCGACCCGCTCCGGCTCGCCGAGGCGGCGGTGCAGGCCGCGCTCGTCCTCGGACTGAGCGCACTCCCCACAGCGTGGCGCGTCCTCGACGGCTCCCTGGCGGCGGTGCTCGCGGGCATGGTGATCAGCCTGACATGGGCCATTTACGCGTTACACGCCGTCACGTTCGACTGCCTGCGCTTGACGGGCCACCGCACGAAACAGGCCCTCCGATATACCCAGCGTGAGGATTGAACCCGCGCGGTTCGCCGGCCGTACCCCCGGGTGAAGACGCACCGCTTCGACCCTGGGAGCGACGGACATGTTCCGACTGATCCAACTCCACGCCGAGCACGGCATCCCGCGCATCGGCGTGGACCCCGACGGCTACCCCAGCGAGGGCGCCGCCCTGGCCCGCTACCGCGCCACCCCGGGGACGTATTTCGGGGTCGGCCGCTTCGACATCCAGGGACGGCTCGCCGAGATCATCATGGACGCGCTGTGCGGTCCGACCGGCGACTGTCCGCGCCCGGCGACCGTGGTGCACGCCGAGACGTTCCAGCGGCTGTGCGACACCTGCGCGTTCGGTCTCGAGGTGCTCACCGTCGCCCAACTCGCGACCCGGCTGCGCGTCACGGTCCGGCTGGCCCCGGTGCTGGCCGGCTCGGGCCGGCACGCCACCCCGGCAGAGCGTTGCGGCGCCGGCAACCGGATCGCCCGCGAGTTCGCCTCGCACGTCAGCGACCCGGTCTGGCGGCTGGACCTGTGCGCGGAGCTGGCCCGCAATCCCAGCGCGGTCAACGGTCTGCTGATCGGTGTGGGCGCCTTGAGCCATCGCGACGTGCTCGATCTCTACCCGTCGTTGTGCACGCTCGGCGCGCAGCTGCCCGTCGGCGTGCACGCCGACCTGCTGCGGGCCACGGTCCGCCCAATGTCCCCCGCAGGCGTCGCCGCCCTCCGCCTCGGCCTCTGATCCAACCCCAGCACCCCCGCGATCGTGGAGTCGTCGCGGCCTTCGCGCAATGAGCCGGCGGGAGGATGGGGGGATGAGCCTCACCCTTGGCACGCTCGCGGACCGCGCTCGTGCGCTGGTCGTCGACGGGCGCCGGGCGGTGCTCGGCATCACCGGCGCCCCCGCCGCCGGCAAGTCCACGCTCGCGGAGGCACTGGTCGCGATGCTGGCGCCGGCGCCGCCTCGCGGGCTGACGGCCGGAGCCTGGGTGGCCTACGTACCGATGGACGGCTTTCACCTGGCCGACGTCGAGCTCGAGCGGCTCGGGCTCCGCGACCGCAAGGGCGCGCCGGACACGTTCGACGCGCTCGGCTACGCGAACATGTTGCGCCGCCTCCGCGAGGACGTCGACGAGATGATCTACGCACCAGGGTTCGAGCGCACCATCGAGCAGCCCATCGCGGGCACGATCGGGGTGCCGCGCGACGCTCGCCTGATCATCACGGAGGGCAACTACCTGCTGCTCGATGATCCCCGCTGGTCAAAGGTCCGGCCGCTGCTCAGTGAGGTCTGGTACGCCGATCTCGACGAGACCGAGCGGTGGCGGCGGCTGATCCGCCGGCACGTCCGCTTCGGCAAGGACGAACCGGCGGCCGTGGCGTGGGCCACCGGTACGGACGAGCGCAACGCGGCCGTCATCGCGGCGACCAAGGATGGGGCAGATTTGATCGTCCCTGCCGAATTCATCCGCGGCATCGGCACCCCGCCACCGTAGGCGAGCTAGTGGCATGCTTTCACGGTGACGGTCGGTGAGGCGGTGGAGGCGCAGCCGCGGCGTCGCGCGCGGCGGGCGGTGGTGTTCGGGCTGATCATCACGGCCATCCTGGCGCTGCTGTTCGGTATGCCGTGGTGGACGCTGGACCTGTCCGGAAACCAATGGCCGCCGCCCGTCGCCGTGGCCGGGACGGTCCTCTTCGGGGTCGCGCTCCTCTCGTTCCCCGTGCTGATGGTGATCGGGCACGGACGCCGCCACCGGGATTGGGCGGCCCGCATCGGCGACACCGTGCTCGGCGTGATCTGGGTGCTGTTCGCGTGGGCCATCGCCGGCAACGTGCTGCGCCTGGTCCTCGCGGTGGCGGGAGTCGGCGATCCGACCCGCTCGAGGGTCGTCTCGGCGGTGGTCGTCGCGGTCGCGATCGTCCTGCTGATCTGGGGGTACGCCGAAGCCATGCGGGTGTCCCGGGTCCGGCGCGTCGATGTGTCGGTCCCGCGGCTCGGCCCGGGACTCGACGGCGCCAAGGTGGTGTTGCTGACCGACACGCACTACGGGCCGATCGACCGGGCACGCTGGTCGCGGCGGGTGGTGGAGGTGGTCAACTCGCTCGACGCCGACATCGTGGCGCACACCGGCGACATCGCCGATGGGGAGCCGTCCGAGCGCCGTGCGCAGGCCGCGGCGCTGGCCGACGTCCGGGCCGCGCTGGCCCGGGTGTACGTGACGGGCAATCACGAGTACTTCAGCGGCGCCCAGCGGTGGGTGGAGCACATGGCCTCGCTCGGCTGGGAGGCCCTGCACAACCGGCACGTGCTGGTGTCGCGCGGCGCGGATCGGCTGGTGATCGCGGGCGTCGACGATCGTACGGCGGCCGGGTCGGGTGTGCCCGGCCATCACGCCGACCACGCCGCCGCGCTCACGGGCACCGACCCGGACCTGCCGGTGCTACTGCTCGCGCATCAGCCGAAGCAGGTGGACGGCGCGGTCGCGCATGGCGTCGACCTGCAACTCTCCGGACACACCCACGGCGGGCAGATATGGCCGTTCCATTACATGGTCCGCATCGACCAGCCAGTGTTGCACGGGCTGAGCCGGCACGGCGAACGCACCCAGCTCTACACGAGCCGTGGCACCGGCTTCTGGGGTCCGCCGTTCCGGATCTTCGCGCCCAGCGAGATCACGCTGATCACGCTGCACTCAGGCTGATCCGGTCGGCCGCGTCGAGCATCTGCCGGCCGATCGGCTGTACGTCGATGGACGTCAGCAGCAGGCCGGTCGAGACACGTTCGACGACGCCCCACTCCCAGATCGCCGTGACGTCAGTATCGGTGTGGGCGGCCAGCCAGCGGGCACGGTCCCACGGGTCACCCTCCATCAGCTCGACCGGGTCTTCACGCATCATCACGCCCAGGTCGTACTCGGGCTCGGCCAGTAGGCCGTCGGGGTCGATCAGCGCGTAGCCGGTCCGCGGATCGTCGTCGATGCGCAGCGTGTTCCATTGATGAATGTCGCCATGCACGAGCACCGCGCGCTCGTCGTCGTGTGCGGCGATCCGGCGCTCGGCACAGGCCACCGCTTGCTCCACCGTGGACTCCGCGCACGGGCGGTCCAGCTCGTGCCAGGTGCGGGTGATGAAGCCGGTCAGCCACCGGCCCTTGTCGGCGCCCGTGGGAAGGCCGCAATCGGGCGCCGCGCGCCACATCTGTTTCGCCAGCCACGTGAAGATCTTCAAACGGTACTCCAGCGGAAAGTCGTAGCCGGCAATCGAGGGGCCGAGGCGTTCCAGCAGCAGCGCGTTGCGCGCGGCGTCGGCGCGGTACAGCTGCGCGCAACCGCCGCCGTTCGCGAGCCGCAGGGCGGTGATCTCGTTCGCCGCGTTGTCGCCGGGACGCGGCACGATCAGCTTGAGTACCGCCCGTTCGCCGTTGGCGCGAGTCGCCTCCGCGACATAAGCCTCCGTGGCGTCGCCGAACGTGCCGCCGACCGTGATCGACCACTCCCGCTCCAGCTCGCCCACCAGCTCAGGCAGCCGCATCAGCCAGCCGTCCGCACCGGCCACGATGGCCTTCGCGCAGACCGCTTCCGGTACCTCGATGGCATTGGTCACGGGCCGATAGTGCCCTAATTCTGTTGAGCGGAGGGGGCCATCACTTCACGATGAAGGTTCCGCCCTTTCCCGCGCCCGTGAGGACTGTCGATGCGCCTGCTTCGCGACCTGTGGGCCACATCGCCGCGCCGCACGGCGCTCGTGGCCGTCCTCATCGTGCTCGGCTCGGCCGGGCAGGCGGGCGCGCTCGCGCTCGCCGGAGCGGTGCTGGTGGACCGCTCAGTGCCGTTGTTCGCCCTGCTCGCGCTCGCGTTGGTCGTGTCGGTGCTCACCGACGTCGTGGTCGGCCTCATCGCGGCCGGCCTGACCGCCGACTGGGCCGCGGCGTGCCGCCGCGGGCTGAACCGGGTGGCGTTCGGGCAGGACCTGCCGGCACTGGAGAACACGCCGGTCGGCGAGCTGCTCGACCGCATCGACAGCGATGTGTACGAGGTCGGCTCCCAGCTGCGCGGCGGCGGCGTCCGGATCGCTCAGTCGCTGGCGGTCGCCACGCTGTCGATCCTGACCGCGTTCGCGGTGTGGTGGCCGGCCGGCGTCGGCATGGTCATCGTCTCGGCGCTGCTCGCCTGGACCATGTACCAGCCGATCCAGCGCATCTCCCCCGCCCGGATCAGCGAGGAGGAGGCCTGGTCCGACCTGGCGGCGGTGATGGAGGAGTCGATCCACGGCCAGGACGACGTGCGGACCAGCCTGGCCGCGCCGTACGTGCGCAGGCTCTACGCCGAGCGAGCCAGCGTGGTGCTGGCCCGCGGCCGCCGGGTCTGGCGGATGTCGGCGCGGATCACCATGAGCGCCGGCGCCATCACCCGGACGCTGATCGCCGTGCTGGTCCTGGGCGGCGCGTGGGCGCTGATCACCGGGCGCATCGACGGCGCCCGGCTGACCGCGGTGTGGCTGCTCGCGCTCGGTTTCGGCGGCACGCTCGAGCACGTCACCCGGATGGTGCCCGAGCTGCAGAACGCGCTGGGCGCGTGGAGCCGGGTGCAGCTGCTGCGCGGCGTACGGCAGGAGCCGACCGGGGGCGCGGCGCCGGCGGACGGCGATCTGGTCGTACGCGACCTGACGTTCCGCTACGGCGAGTCGGACTCCGGGCGGCCGCCGGCACTGCGCGATGTGACCCTGTCGTTCGCGCGCGGCAGGTCGTACGCGCTGATCGGCCGGACCGGCTCCGGTAAGTCCACATTGGCCAAAGTGCTGACGCGGGCCGTGGACGTGCCACGCGGCACGGTGTTCCTGGCCGGCATGGACATCAACGACCTCGACGTCGAGGGCCTGCGGCGCTGGACCGCGATCGTCCCGCAGCGCACCGAGATCCTGGCCGGCACGCTGGCCGAGAACATCGCGCTGTTCGACCCGGACCTGCTGCCCCAGGCGGGCGCCGCGCTCCGCGAGCTCGGCCTGAGCGCGTGGGCGAACAGCCTGCCGGACGGCATCGAGACGAAGCTCGGCGAGGCCGGCTACAAGCTGTCCGCGGGCCAGGAGCAGCTGGTCGCGTTCGCCCGGATCCTGGTCCGCGACCCGCACGTGGTGATCCTCGACGAGGCCACCGCGAGGATGGATCCGGTGACCGAGGCATGGGTGCAACGGGCCACCGACCGCCTGCTCGTGGGTCGCATCGGCGTCATCGTGGCGCACCGGCTGTCGTCCGTGCAGCGCTGCGACGAGGTCGTCGTGCTCGCCGACGGCGAGGTCCTCGAGGCCGGCCCGCTGCGTGCCTCGCGCCGTTTCGCCGAACTGCTGGCGAGCAGCAGTGTGGCCGTGCCGGCCGGCGCGCCGGCTGGCGGCGTGCTGCTGGCCGGACACGACGGCTGGGACGGGCCGGACGCCGACGACGGCCGCGTGGTCCTCACGGCCGACGCGCTGGCCAACACGCTGCCCCGGGCCGCGCCGCCGCCGCTGCCGGACCCGCCGCCCGCGCGCACGATGCGGGAGATCGTCCGGCTGGCGACGAACGATCCCCGGTACGGCCTCGGCGCGGTCGCCCTGTTCATCCTCCTGGTGCTGCTCGGGCTGGACGGTGCGATCCTGCCGCTGCTGTGGTCCCATGTGGTCGACGGCGTCGGCAACCCGTTGTATCCGGCAGTCGGCATCGCGGCCGGCCTCCTTCTCGCGATCCCGACGCTGTACTACACCGGCGCCTGGTTCCCGGAGTGGTGGGTCCGGCAGATGCTGCGGATCAGCCTGCGGCTCGTGCACGGCCAGATCGGCCCGCGCCGGGTCAGCAAGCACACGCCGGCCGAGGTGGTGGCGCAGGGCGGGGACACCGAACGGGTCGTCATGCTGGCCGACAACCTCATCGACCAGACCACTAGCCTCGTCATGATCGTGGCGATGACGGTGGCCGCGCGGTCGCCGGTGCCGGCGCTGTTCTTCGTCGGGACGATGGTCGTCTCGGGGCTGGCGGCGACGCTGTTCGGGCCGCGGCTGGAGCAGGCGGCGCGGCGTACCGTGGCGGCTCGGGCGGCGTTCGCGACCGCGCTGGTGTCGTCGCTGTCCGCGGCGCGCACGGTGAAGCTGGCCGGCGCGACCGAGCCGGTGCTCGCGCACCTGGCGCGGTTGGACGGGATCCGCAGCGACCGGCAACGCCGGGAGATCTCGATCCAGGTGTGGGCGCGCTCCACGCCGTCGATCGTCAGCGGGCTGCTGCCGATCGCGGCCTGGGCGCTGTATCTGGCCGGGCACCTGTCGGCGGCGGCGACGCTGATCGCGGTGGCGACGCTGGGCGCGGCGCGGTGGTTCGCGTGGACGACGGCGTCGCTGGTGTCGCAGATGCCGTCGGCGCGGGTGTGGACCCGGCGGACGGTCGCCATGACCGGCGTCGCGGCGTACTCCGCGTCGGTGCTGGGCGTCGACATCTCGGCCGGTACGGCGCCCGCGCCGCCGACCGCGCCGCGTAACCCGCTGCACCGGCTGGACCTGGTCGGGTTCAGCGCGGTACACGAGAACGGCACGGTGGGGGCGCAGGACATCGACCTGACCGTCGAGCGCGGCCAGCTCGTGTTGGTGGTCGGGCCGGTCGGCTCGGGCAAGTCGTCGCTGCTACGCGCGCTGGCCGGGATCGTGCACCACACCGGCGACCTGCGCTGGAACGGCGAGCGGGTGAACGAGCCCGAGGTGTTCCTGCGACCCAACCAGGTCGGGTACGTGGCGCAGCTGCCCCGGGTGCTGTCCGGCACGGTCGCCGACAACATCCAGCTCGGCCACGAGGTCGACGCCGCGGACGCGGTCTCCACCGCACAGCTCGAGCACGACCTCAACGCGGCCGGTGGCGGCCTGCAATTGCTCATCGGGCACAAGGGCACCCGGCTCTCCGGCGGCCAGCTGCAGCGGCTGGCGCTGGCGCGGGCGCTCGCGCCACGGACGGAGTTGCTGATCGCCGACGACGTGTCGTCCGCGTTGGACGTCACCACGGAGCTGGAGCTGTGGCGGGCGCTGCGCGACCACGGCGTGACCGTGGTGGGCTCGACGTCGAAGCGGGCCGCGCTGATCCAGGCCGACCAGGTGGTCGTTCTGATCGGCGGCCGGGTCGAGGCCCAGGGCACGTGGCGCGAGCTCGAGGACCGCTGGGGTCATCTGGCCGGATAATTTGCGGGCCACGCATCTTTGCGTGGCCCGCATTTTTCGATACAGTGAGGCCATGGGGCTTCGCGAACGCAAGAAGATGGAGACGCGGGCGGCGCTCAGTTGGGCGGCCATCCAGCTCACTGTCGAGCGCGGGGCCGACAACGTCCTGGTGGAGGACATCGCGGCGGCCGCCGGCGTGTCCCCGCGTACGTTCAACAACTACTTCGCCAGCAAGGGCGAGGCGATCGCGTCCCGCCACCTGGATCGGTGCCTGCGGATGGCGGAGGACCTGCGCGAGCGGCCGGCGGGCGAACCGCTGTGGGACTCGATCACCCAGGCGGCGCTGGCGCAGCTCGAGCCCGGTCCCGAGGTCTCCGACCACCCGGTGACGGACCGGCAGCAGTGGGTCACCGGAGTGCAGCTGATGGTCAGAGCACCATCGTTGCAGGCTGAGATGCTCCGGGCCGGTGCGATCGCCGAGAGGGAGATCGCCGCCGCGGTCGCCGCGCGGACCGGCACCGACGCGGACCGGGACCTGTACCCGAACCTGGTGGCGGCCGCCGTCATGGCCGCGACCAACGTGGCCATGCAGCACTGGCTGCGCACGGAGGCCAACGCCGACATGGGGAAGCTGCTGACCGAGGCGCTGGCCCAGCTACCCGCGGGCCTGCCGCCGCCGCGGCAACAAGACCCGGCGACCTGACCCACACACGCCATCCCGGTCATGAGCAGGGCTCGGGCCGGATCGTCGTACCCAAGAATCGGGGGTTTTGTCATGGAATCAGACGTTGTCATCGCGGGTGCGGGGCCGAACGGCCTCATGTTGGCCTGTGAGCTCGCCCTCGCCGGAGTCCGGCCGCTGGTGCTGGAACGGCTGACCGAACCGTCGAGCGAGCAACGCGCCAACGGCATCGTCGGCCAGATCGTCCGGATGGTCGACCGGCGTGGCCTGTACGAGCGGCTCAGCGGCACGCCCGGACCACCGCGGCCGGCGCCGCGGTTCATGTTCGCCGCGTTCCCGGTGAACTTCGGGGAGCTGCCCGACAACCCCGTGTACGTCCAGCTGGTGCCGCAACGCCGGATCGAGGAGGTGCTCGCGGAACGCGCCGCCGAGCTGGGCGTCGAGATCCGCCGCGGCCACGAGCTGGTCGGGCTGTCGCAGCGGGACGACGCCGTGACGGTCGAGGTGAGCGGGCCCCGGGGACGGTACGCCGTGCAAGCGCGGTACCTGGTCGGCGCGGACGGCGGGCACAGCGTGGCCCGCAAGCTCGCCGGCATCGACTTTCCCGGGGTCACCAACGACCGCACGGTGTCGCGGGCCGCGCACGTCCGCGTGCCGAAGGAGCTGATCGACCCGGCGACGAGCGGCCTCGCGGTACCCGGCTACGGCGTCGTCCCGCCGTTCCTGCACCACCGCACGGAGCGGGGGCTCGTCGCGTTCGCGCCGTTCCCGGACGGCCGGACGCTGTTGAACGTGTCGGAGATCGCCGACCCGGATTTCGACGCGCCGTTCACGATCGCCGAACTGCGCGCGGCCGCCCGCCGCGTGCTCGGCGCCGACATCGAAGTCCAGGAGCCCGAGGGGCCGGGCCCGCACATGCTGCGGCGTCTCGCCGGCGGGAATACCCGGCTGGCCGATCGGTTCCGGGCGGGCCGGGTCCTGCTGGTCGGCGACGCCGCTCACGTGCACTCGGCCATCGGCGGAAACGGCCTGAACCTGGGCCTTCAGGACGCGATCAACCTCGGCTGGAAGCTCGCGGCCGAGGTGCAGGGGTGGGCACCGCCGGGACTGCTGGACAGCTACGAGGCCGAACGCCGCCCAGTCGGCGAGCGGGTCACCATGCACACCATGGCCCAGGGCGTCCTGGTCGGGCCGGGCCGCGAGGTCACCGCGTTGCGGACGCTGTTCGGCGAGCTACTCGAGGAGCCGACCACCGTGCAGCACATCGCGGACATGATCTCGGGCGCCGACATCCGGTACGACCACATGGGACGGTGGGCTCCGGATATCACGCTGCACACGGAATCGGGGCCCACCCGGCTGGCCGAGCTGACCCGCACGGCCCGTCCCCTGCTGCTCGACATGACCGGCGACGGCGACCTCGCCGCGGAGGTGGCTCCATGGCGGGACCGCGTCGACGTGGCGACCGGGCACGGCATGACCGACTGCACCGAGCGCAGCGAGGGCCAGGAGGGCATGCCCGGCCGACTCAGCGACGACACCAAGGCCACCGCGATGCTGCTACGCCCGGACTGCTACGTCGCCTGGGAATCCGAGTCCTCGCAGCCGGACGGCGCGGCGCTGCGGGCCGCGCTCGCCCGGTGGTTCGGACCGGGTCAGCCGGTCTGACCCGCCTGCGCCTCGAGCTGCTTGACGACGCTGGTCACCGTGTCGGACGGGATGGCGAAGCCGACGCCGACGCTGCCGCTGTCCTGCTGGCTGGCCGTGGCGATCGCGACGTTGATGCCGATCACCTTGCCGCTGGTGTCGACGAGCGCGCCGCCGGAGTTGCCCTCGTTGATCGCGGCGTCCGTCTGCAGCAGGCCGGAGAGCTTCACGGTGGCGGTGTTCACGCTGCGGTCCAACGCGGAGATGATGCCCGATGTCACCGTGCCGGAGAGACCGAGGGGCGCGCCGAACGCGAGCACGGTGTCGCCCACGGCCACGCTCGAGCTCGTGCCGAACGTCACCGGGGTGAGGCCGGTCAGCCCGGTGGCCTGCACGAGCGCGAGGTCGTGAGTGGTGTCGGTGGCGACCACCCGAGCCGGCACGGTCTTGCCGGTCGAGAGCCGCACGCTGATCGTTCCCGGCGACGAGACGACGTGGTTGTTGGTGAGGATCAGGCCGTTCGAGGTGAGCACCACGCCGGAGCCGAGGGCCTGCTGGTTGGCGCTCTCGACCGTGATGGTGACGATGCTGGGCGATACCTTCGCGGCCACGGCGGCGAGCGCGTAGCCGCCGGTCACGCTGGCTGGGTTCAACGTGGTGGCCGGCGCGGAGGAGACGACGCCCGCGCTGGTGTGGTCGATGAGATAGCGGTCGGCGACCACTCCGCCGGCGGTGCCCCCGCCGGCGACCAGCGCGAGGATGACGACGCCACCGGCGACGCGCCGCGGCCACCGGCGGTTTCCACCGCCTCCGCCACCGGGCGGACCGGCGTCGGGCGGCAAGGTCGGCGGCGGCGCGACGCTGTAGGCGGGGTGCGGCTGCTCTGCGGACTCGGGTGGCCGGGTCATCGTGTCGGTCATGGCGACGCCTCGCTTCGTTGGCTGATGCGCCAACGATTCCCCGGCACCTTGTGGCCCATCGGTGAGCCGTCTGTGAGTCCGCTGTACCGCGCTTCATCCGTGCGCGGCGTCACACTCGCCCGTCAGGGCCGCCCGTCCGGCAGCCATACCCGCATCGGCCCGATGCCGCGGTTTGCCCAGGCGAAATAGGGCACGGCGACGATGTCCGTGGGCTCCACGATGGACGGTACGGTCGGCCCGTACGGCCACGGTTGCGGGACGTGCCTCCGGGACCGGCCGGTGGCGTGGATCGTGGTGATGCCACCGAGCAGGTCTGCGTCGTGTCCGGCGCTGCCCACCGCGGTCAATGACAGGTCGTCGGCGTCGTCTCGCTCGACCGCGTACACGACCGGCCCCCGCTCGATCGCGATACAGCCGCGCACGGCGTCGACGCGCTCGTCGGCTTCGGTTATCCGGATCGGCATCGGCAGGTTCAGCTCGACGGCGTCGCCGGCCCGCCAGGCCCGGCGGTCCGTCGCGTACGCACCAGCCTCGACGGGCCGCCCGTCCAACGTTGCCCCGCGGGCCCAGCCCGGGACGCGCAGGGACAGCGTCCAGGCCGCCTCCGGAGTTTCGAGGACGCGTACCCGGACGGCGCCGTCCCACGGATAGCCGGTCTCCACCGCCAGGCGGATGCCCGACGCCTCGATGGTGCTCCCGGCGTACAGCTGGATCTGGATCCCGTCCGGGTCGGTGGTGGCGAGGTAGCCGTCCAGGCTGGCGAGGGTCCGCATGACGTTCGGCGGGCAGCAGGCGCAGTCGAACCAGCCGCGCCGGCCGTGGGCGGGGCTGCGGTTCTGGTCGGGGTGGGCGCCGCGGCGCATCTGCAGCGGATTGACGTAGAAGTACTCCGTACCGGTCAGCGACACCCCGGCCAGAAAACCGTTGAGCAGCATCCGCTCGGCGGCGTCGGCGTACCGCGGCTCGCCGGTCGCGAGCAGCATCCGCCAGGCCCACTGGACGCCGCCGACCGCGGCGCAGGTCTCCGCGTAGGCCCGGTCGGGAGGCAGCTCGTACTCGTCGCCGAACGACTCGCCGTCCCATCGGGAACCCAGCCCGCCGGTGATGTACGTCTTGGTGGCCAGCATGTGGGCGAACTGGCCTTCGAGCGCGCCGAGCAGGTCCTTGTCGCCGGTCTCCAGCGCGACGTCGGCGGCCCCTGCGGCCAGGTAGACCGCGCGTACCGCGTGGCCCTCGACGGTGGTCTGCTCGCGGACCGGCACCCGGTCGCTGAAGTATGTCGGCTCGAGCCCATAGCCCTCGATGAGGCCGTGCCCGCGCGCCTCCACGAAATAGCGCGCGAGCTCCAGGTAGTCGGCCCGCCCGGTCTCGCGGTACAGCTCGGCCAGGCCCATCTCGACGATGGGATGCCCGTCGACGTCATGCCGGCGGTCCGCACCGAACGTCGCGACGAGGTGGTCGGCGAAACGGACCGCTACGTCCAGCAGGGCCCGGTCGCCGGTGCAGCGGACCTGCGCGACGGCGGCCTGCATGAGATGCCCGGCGCAGTAGTGCTCGTGGCTCCACGGCAGGTTCGCGTACCGCTGCTGGACCATCGAGTTCAGGTAGCCGTCGGGCTGCTGCGCCGCGGCGACCAGGGCGGTCACCTCGCGCTGCGCATCAAGCAGAGCCGGCGTGGGATCCCGGGCGTACTCCCAGGCGGCCGCCTCGAGCCACTTGTAGACGTCGGAGTCCATGAATACCGGCCCGCGCCGCTCCCCGATGATGGCACCGGCGGCGATGCGCAGGTTGTCGAGGTTGCCCGCCGCCTCGAGGCGGTCGTAGCCGGACGCGACCGCGGCCTGGCCGTTGACCCGTTGGCGGTCCGCCAGGAGGCCGCCACCGATCCGGGCCCCAGCGACCGGACGCAGGCGGCATGCGGCACCGGGGGTCGGAGCGAGCGGACCGGGCATTCGAACCTCCTGCGTAAGTCTCGGAAATCGTTTTCCGGCCTGACGTTACGGGTGCATCGCGCCGCCGAGCAACTGGGGTTCACACCAGACGGCATCGGGCGGGGACTGGAGTGAGCGTTGGGGCGCGATGGCGCTCGCCAGCCGGCCACCCCTCACCACCGTGGCCTTGCTGCTCGAGGAACTCGGCCGGTGCGCCGCCCGGTTCCTGCTCGACGCGATCGCGGGAACCCGCACCCCGTCATCACGTCGCTCGCCCCGCCGCTGGTGATCCGCGAGTCGACCATGGGGGATGAGGGGTCTTCCCGGTCGGCCGAAAGTCGCAGCCGGACGCAGCGGGTTGAGACGCCGGCCAGATGTCACGCACAGGCGAGCTCCGGATGCTGGAGGGACGTTCACGTCTCGGGAGGCTTGCGATGTCCGCACGGGGATTGCTCGGCGTCGTCGGTGCCGCCGTCGGCGGTTTGATCGGCTGGACAGACGAGCCGCCGCCCTCGGCCGACCCCGGCGCGCTGCGCGAGCTCTTCGCCGACCTCGGCGTCCGCGTCGGCCCGGCGACGGGCGATCTCGACGCCGTGGTACGCGCGTTCCAGGCCCGCGCCGGCCTTGCCGTCGACGGCGTGGCCGGGCCGCGCACGGTGCACCAGCTCGCCCGTTACGCCAAGGAGGCACGCGACTTGAGACCCTTCAAGCGGTCCGCGGCCTGACCTGTCGCGCCCACCGGCAGCCACGTCCGGGGGCATGTCGGTCGCGCCCGCTAGGCGAGCCCGTGCTTCGCTCGCAGGGCGGCGCGGTCGGCGGCGTACCCGACCATCCAGTGCGGGCGGTAGCGGTACAGCCGGATGTCGGTGCCCCAGCTGAGCGGCGAGCTGTCGTAGTGCGCGGTCCAATGGTCGAGCGTCTCCGCCCAGTCCGCGTCGGTGTCGTGCATCTCCTCGACCCGGCCGTGACTGAACACCGCCAGGTCCTCGTTGTCGACGTGGGCCACGCTCACCGCGGGCCGGGCCCGCATGTGCCGGGCCTTGGCGGCGGATCCGTCCGTGCTGAACGTCCAGGTCGCATGCAGGAAATGGCCGTCCACAGCGCTGATCCGAGGCTCGCCCCGGGCAGTGACGGTGGCGACGGTGAGGACCCGCATCCCGGTCAGCACCGCGACGAGGTCCCGGGCGTCCAGCACGTGGTCGTCGTTGATGATGCCGCGCAGATGCCCGGTCGACGACGCGCGGGACGAGTCCAGTAGCTGCTGCAGAGCGACGATCTCGCCGGCGGTCTCCAACATGGCATCACGCTACTCACTCCCGCCGGTCGATACAGTGCCCGGATGGTGCATCCCGATCGCGTGCTGGGCGGGCGCCGCGCCCTCGTCACCGGAGCCTCGCGGGGCATCGGCGCGGCCGTCGCGTCGGCGCTGGCCGCCGCGGGCGCGGACGTGGTGCTGAGCGGGCGCGACGTCGCCTCGCTGGAATCGGTGGCCGTCTCGCTGTCCGGCGTGCGGACCGCGGTCCTGCCCGCCGACCTCGCGGACACGGCCGCCGTCGAGCGGCTCGCGGCCGCCGCGCTCGACGTCTTCGACGGCCTCGACATCCTGGTCAACAACGCCGGGATCACGATCCCGGAGCGCGCCACGGACCTCACGGTCGGCGCGTGGGACGCCACCATGGCGGTCAACCTCCGCGCGCCCGCACTGCTCGGCGCGCGGATCGGCGCCGCGATGGCCGCGGACGGTGGCGGCAGCATCGTCAATGTGGCCTCGCTCGCCGGCCTGCGCGCGCTGCCCGAGCACTACGCGTACGCGGCGAGCAAGGCGGCCTTGATCATGGCCACCAAGGTCCTCGCGCTGGAGCTCGGACCGTCCGGAGTACGCGCCAACGCCGTCTGCCCCACCGTCGTGCTGACCGACATGGGCCAGCAGGTGTGGGGCGAGCCACAGAAGGCGGCACCGATGCTGGCCCGCATCCCGCTGGGCCGGTTCGGCGTACCGGCCGATGTGGCGGCCGCGGTGGTCTGGCTGGCCTCGGACGCGGCCGCCATGGTCAACGGTGCGGAACTCGCGCTCGACGGCGGCTTCACGGTGGCGTGACACACCTCAGTCGTCGAAGTCCACGATGACCTTGGGCGTGGTGGGCGTGGACTGGCAGGTCAGCACGAAGCCGGCCGCGAGCTCGGCCGGTTCCAGCGCGAAGTTGCGGCGCATCCGGACCTCCCCCTCGACCAACCGGGCCCGGCAGGTGCCGCAGACGCCGCCCTTACAGGCGAACGGCAGGTCCGGCCGGGACCGCTGTGCGCCCTCGAGCACGGTATCGCCGTCGGCCACCGTCACCGTCGTCGACCGGCCGTCCAGGATCACCGTGACCTCGCTGCTCGGGCCGGCCGGCCGGCGCTCTTCGCGAACGATCTCGGGCGGCACCTCGTCCACCCAGAACAGCTCCCGGTGGATCCGCCCGGGCGCCACCCCGAACTCGCCCAGCACCTCGGTCGCGTCGGTGACCATGCCGAACGGCCCGCACAACCACCAGTGGTCCACGTCCGCCACGTCGATGAGGAGCGGCAGCAGCGTACGCAGCTTGGCCGCGTCGAGCCGGCCGCTGAGCAGTTCCACCTCGCGCGCCTCCCGCGACAGCACGTGGACGAGTTCCATCCGCGACGGGTACGCGTCCTTGAGGTCGGCGAGGTCCTCGGCGAACATCACCGTGTCCGCGCGGCGGTTCCCGTAGAGCACACTGACCTGGGCGTCAGGGCGTTGCAGCAACGATGCGGCGATGGAGAGCACCGGGGTGATCCCCGACCCGGCGGCGATCAGGACGTGCCGGCCGGCCGCGTCGAGGTCCGGCGTGAACGTTCCGGACGGCGGCGCCACGTCCACCTCGTCGCCGGGCTTCAGGTCGCGCACCAGCCAGCTCGACACCAGGCCACCCGGGACCTCGCGGACACCGATCCGCGGCGGCTCGCCGGCCGGGGCGCAGATCGAGTACGTGCGGCGCTCGTCCGCGGCATCGGCGGGCCGCCGGACCGTCAGCGCCTGGCCGGGGCGGAACGCGTACCGGTCGGCCAGCTCGTCGGGCACCTCGAACGTGACGGCCACGGCGTCGTCGCAGAGCCGCTCGACGGCGGCGACGCGCAACGGGTGGAAGTCCCGGACCACCACGTCAGATCTCCTTCACGTGCTCGAACGGCTCCCGGCACGCGGGGCACCGGCGCAGTTCGCGGCACGCCGTGGCGCTGAACGCCGCGATCCGCTCGGTTTCCGGGTAACCGCAGTGCGGGCACCGGACGGCCCGCCGGCTCGGCCCCAGCACGAGCGGCACCGGCCCGGGGGCCCGTTTCGGCGCCGGCCCGGGCGGGGCGATGCCGGCGGCGGCGAGCTTGTCCCGCCCGGCCGGGGTGATCCAGTCGGTGGTCCAGGCCGGAGAGAGCACGGTGTGCACCTCGACGCGGTGGTAGCCGGCGCCTTCGAGCGCCCGCCGCAGATCGTCGCGGATGGCCTCCATGGCGGGACACCCCGAGTAGGTCGGCGTGATGGTCACGACCACGTCGTCGCCGGATTCCCGTACGTCGCGCAGGATCCCGAGATCCGCGAGCGTGAGCATCGGCAGCTCGGGATCGGTGACGGCCGCGGCGACCGAGGCCGCGCTCGGCGCGGTCACCAGACACCGCCGGGTAGCGACCGGGCCAGCGCCTGCATCTCGCCGAGGATCTCGGCCAGGGCCTCGGTGTGCGCGCCGTCGCGCCCCAGCCGTATGCCGTCGCCGTCCGCGGGGAGCGGCGGTGCCCCGGCCGGCCGCAGCGTCCCGGCGTGCAGAACCTGCGCCAGCACCGCGTCGAACTCGGCCCGCAGGGCCGCCGGGTCCACGCCGATGCCGGCTCCCGCCATGCGTACCTCGACCTCGTGCGGGCGGAACAGCTCGCCCACCAGCGGCCACACCGCGTCTACCGCGGCCTGCATCCGCTGGTGGGAGGTCTCGGTGCCGTCGCCGAGACGGACGACCCACTGCGCCGCGTACTCGCGGTGGTAGGTGAGTTCCTTGACGCCCTTCGCCCCGATCGCCGCGAGCACCGGGTCGCGGGACGCCGACAGCCGGTCGAGCAGCGCGAGCCGCCATGTCGCGAACACCAGCAGCCGGGCCATCAGGTGCGCGAAGTCGGCGTCCGCCCGCTCCGCGAGCCGGACGTTGCGGAACTCGCCCGGATCCCGTAAGTAGGCGAACGCGTCCTCGTCCCGGCCGCCACCCTCGACCTCGGCGGCCCGGGCGAGCAGCAGCCGGGCCTGGCCGAGCAGGTCGAGCCCGACGTTCGCGATGGCCAGCTCGTCCTCCAGCTCGGGGGCGCGGGTCACCCACTGCTGCAGGCGATGCGACATGACCAGCGCGTCGTCGCCGAGCATCAGGCAGTACGCCACGAGGTCTGGCCGGTCCACACCGGACGGCACCGCGGTGGACACGCCGGCGAGCGGGTCGACGAAGCCGGTCCCGTACGCCCAGCGGGCGTCGTCGTCGTGGTCGGTCAATGCCTGGTAGGCGGCGTCGAAAGCCATGGGAGCCTCAGATGTGCGGTACAGAGTCGGGGATCGAGTAGTAGGTCGGGTGCCGGTAGACCTTGTCGCCGCTCGGCGCGAAGAACGCCTCCTTGGCGTCCGGAGCGGAGGCGACCACGTCCTCCGATCGCACGACCCAGATGCTGACGCCCTCGTTGCGGCGGGTGTAGAGGTCGCGGGCATGGTGCAGCGCCATCTCGGGATCGGCGGCGCGTAGCGACCCGACGTGCACGTGGTTGAGCCCCCGCTTCGCCCGTACGAACACCTCGAACAGCGGCCACTCGTGCTTGATCTCGTCACGCTGTGCTGATGGTTCGCTCTCTCGTGCGGCGCTGAATGACGACGTCTTTCCTCCGCTTCGCTCCGGTGCAGACGCCGCCGCGCCAACTCGATCGCTCATGCCGGCACCCCCGCCCGTTTCGCGGCGTGTGCGGCCGCCGCTTCCCGCACCCACGCGCCCTCGTCGTCGGCCCGCTTGCGGTGGGCGATCCGCTGGGCGTTCATCGGGCCGTCGCCGGCGATCACGCGCTTGAGCTCGGACCAGTCGATCTCGCCGAAGTCGTGGTGCTCGCGCTCGGGATTCCACGCGAGCGCCGGATCGGGCAGCGTCACGCCCAGCGCGTCGGCCTGCGGCACGGTCATGTCGACGAAGCGCTGCCGCAGCTCGTCGTTGGTGTGCCGCTTGATCTTCCAGGCCATCGATTGGGCGGTGTTCGGCGAGTCGGTGTCCGGCGGCCCGAACATCATCAGCGACGGCCACCACCACCGGTTCACCGCGTCCTGGACCATGTCACGCTGCTCGGGCGTGCCGCGCATCATGGACATCAGCAGCTCGTAGCCCTGCCGCTGGTGGAACGACTCCTCCTTGCAGATGCGGATCATCGCCCGCCCGTAAGGGCCGTACGAGCTGCGGCAGAGCGGCACCTGGTTGCAGATGGCCGCGCCGTCGACCAGCCAACCGATCACGCCGACGTCGGCGAAGCTCAGCGTCGGATAGTTGAAGATCGACGAGTACTTCTGCCGGCCCTCGATCAGCCGCCGGGTCAGATCGCCCCGGTCCGCGCCGAGCGTCTCCGCCGCCGAGTACAGGTACAGCCCGTGGCCGGCTTCGTCCTGCACCTTGGCCAGCAGGATCGCCTTGCGGCGCAGCGTCGGCGCCCGGGTGATCCACTCTCCCTCGGGCTGCATGCCGATGATCTCGGAGTGCGCGTGCTGCGCGATCTGCCGGATCATCGTCTTGCGGTACCCGTCGGGCATCCAGTCCCGCGGCTCGATCCGCTGATCCTTCTCGATCGTCGCGTTGAAGATCGCCTCGCCGTCCGTGGACACCTCGGTCATCGGGTCCCCTCCCAGTTGTAGAAGCCCTGTCCCGACTTCTTACCCAGTTCGCCGCGCCCCACCTTGTCCCGCAGCAGCTGCGCGATCCCGGCTCCCATCCGTCCGCCGCCGACCACGCCCACGGTGGTGGGAACGGCGTTCATGGGCGGTCTCCGGCCAGGAACGCGTCCATCCGGGTGCGCTTGTCGTCGGACTCGAACAGGATCGCCTGGGCGAGGTCGTCGGCGATCGGGTGGCCCGCGGGTGCGTCGGCGACGAGCTTCGTCAGCCGCAATGCGAGCGGGCCCCAGCGCGACATCCGGTCGAGGAGGGCGTGCGCGCGCTTGAGCAGTTCACCGGCCGGGATGACCTCGGCGACGAGTCCGGTCCGGTAGGCGTCGTCCGCGTCGAGCCGGCGCCCCGCGAGTAGCACCTGCTTGGCCACGGACGCGCCGACCAGGTCGCGCAGCCGCCAGCAGGCGCCGGCCGCGGCGAGGATGCCGAGGCCCGGCTCCGGGTTGCCGAACACGGCCGCCGGCGACGCCAGGCGGATGTCGCAGGCGTAGGCGAGCTCGGCGCCGCCGCCCAGCGCGTAGCCGTCGACTGCCGCGACGGTCGGCAGCGGCAGCCCGGCGATGCGGTCGAACAGGCGCCGGTTGATGCCCTGCAGGGCCTGGTCGCGGTCGCGCTCGCGGAGCTCGGCGATGTCGGCGCCCGCGGCGAACGTGCCGCCGTCGCCGGTGACGAGCAGCATCCGCGGCCGCTCCTCCAGCGCCGCGCAGACGTCGTGCAGCTCGCGGACCATCGCGGCGTTGATGGCGTTGCGGGCCTCGGGCCGCCGCAACGTCACCACGACCCGGTCCTCGAGCTCCTCCACGACCAGTGTTGCCATCAAGCGCGCTCCACGAGCATGGCCACGCCCTGGCCGACGCCGACGCAGAGCGTGGCGAGGCCACGGCGGGCGTTCTCGCGCTCCATCCGGCCCAGCAGCGTGACCGTCAGGCGGGCGCCGGAGCAGCCGAGCGGGTGGCCGAGCGCGATCGCGCCGCCGTCGGCGTTCACCCGCTCCTCGTCCAGCTTCAGCCGGCGGATGACGGCCAGCGCCTGCGCGGCGAACGCCTCGTTGAGCTCCACCGCGTCCAGGTCGCCGACGCCCCAGCCGGCCCGGGACAGCGCCTTCTCGGTCGCCGGCACCGGCCCGAGGCCCATGATCTGCGGTGGGACGCCGGCGCTGGCCGAGGTGACGATGCGGGCCCGCGGCGTCAGGCCGTACCGGTCGACCGCCTCCTCGCTCGCGACCACCACGGCGGCCGCGCCGTCGGACAGCGGCGACGACGAGCCGGCTGTGACCACGCCTCCGCGTCGGAAGACCGGGCGCAGCGCGCCGAGCTTCTCCAGCGTCGTCGACCGGCGCGGTATCTCGTCGACGCCGGCGTCGCCGACCGGCGTGATCTCGGCATCGAAGCGGCCCGCGCCGATAGCCGCGATCGCTCGCCGGTGGCTGCGCAGCGCAAACGCGTCGCTGTCGCCCCGCGATATGCCGTCGAGCGCGGCGACCTCCTCGGCGGTCTCCCCCATCGACAGGGTGACCTTCGCCGTCCCGGGACCGGCGTCGGAGGGCACCGCCCGGTCGGCGGCTGCGAACCGCGGATTGGTGAAACGCCAGCCCAGGGAGGTGTCGTGCACCTCGCCCGGCTTGGCCCAGGGCGTGCCGGGCTTGGCCATCACCCAGGGCGCCCGGGTCATCGACTCGA
>DASYTU010000260.1:0-46549 GCA_036001925.1 Actinoplanes sp. | reverse complement strand
GCGGGCCTTCCTATTCGTTGGACTTCAACGAGGCACGACGCAAGGCGGAGGCCAACCTCTGGCTGCCGCTCCAGGTCGCTCGGTCGGCGAAGGACAAAGTACGACCTGGCGGGACTCTGCTGTTCGTGGGCGGCACCGGAGGGCGTCGCCCGGGCGCCGGCCCGCTCATCTCCGCGGTCACCGCTGCGCTGCCCGCGCTGACGAAGAGCCTTGCGCTCGAGCTCGCACCCGTACGCGTGAACCTGATCGCGCCGGGATTCGTCGACACGCCGCTGTCGGCGGCGATCCTCGGCGACCAGCTCGACCCGCGCCGAGAGCAGCTCCGCACGGGTCTGCCGATCCGACGCGTCGTCGGCCCGGCCGACGTCGCCGCACTGGCCGTGCACCTCATGACGAACACGGCGGTCACCGGCGCGATCTTCGACATCGACGGCGGCCAGCAGTTCGTCGGGCTGTGAGTCTGTGACGGGCGCCGGACGCGACCATGCAACGCGTGACTCGGCTGATTTGTTGAGGCAGCTCGCGATGTTCCGCGTTGCCGGCCGGCGAAGCTCCGTGTGCATAGGTGCGCCACGCCCGCCGAACCGGGGTCCACATGGGAGCCGACGAAGATGCCGATCCGACCGCTACCGCGAGCAGCAAATCTGCCCGCCGTCCACAAGGATTGGTCATGTATCACATCGGTCAGTCGGGTTTGGTGAACTCCATCCGTACGTCATCGGTTTCCCGCAGGATGACGACGCGGCCGGGATGATCGGTGATGAAGAAGTAGCGGTCGCCGGAGCGCTCCAGCAGGAACAGCCCGGTGTACCGGAACTGGTACGCGGCCTTCGGATCGGGCATCGGCTCGGTTGCGACGCCCGAGCCGTCGAGCCGGAGGTCCTTGCCGCTGTACACGACGACGGCGGGCAGCTGGGTGGGGTCGGCGGCGAAGTCCGCTCCGAAGGCCTCGCCCATGGTGCGCGCCACCCGTTCGGTGCTCCAGAAGACTGCCAGGGCCAGCAGTACCGCCACGATCACCCGCATGGTCATCGGCCACGGCTCGACGCCCGTAGCCGCGCGCCGGATTGAGCGGCCGTAGAGGGCGAGCAGTATCGACAGGGCCAGGGTGAGCGGGATGGCGTACCCGTTGAGTGGGGTCAGCAGCAGCACGATGCCGCCGAGGGCCAGCGGCGCCCAGGCCCAGGAAAGGAGCCGTGCGGCACGAAGCGCCCGGGCCGGCCGGTCGGTTGCGACGGCCGGTACCACGAAACGGCGATGGGCCTGGTACAAGATGAGCACACCGACGACAAGCAGGATCAGCGGTACGAACAGGACGTTGAGGCTCTTGAGCAGATAGTCGGTCGTGGTCAGGTTCAGCGCCGATACGTCGAACCCGAGTTGTTGCGCCTGAAAGCGGGTGCGGACCCAGCCGAAGTAGTACAGCACCGCCGTGACCGCGCCGATAACGACGCCGACGTCCGCGAGCAACCGAACCAGCGGCGATTCCGTCGCCCTGACCGTCGCCGACGCGGACGGTGTACGGGTATCGGCGACGGCGACCCGGCCGTCGGCGGTCGGCAGCGGGGCTGGTGCGGGAGTCGACATGTCAGTCATCCGGTGAGGCGCTGCCGACGGATGCCGCCTTGTCGTACTCGAACCAGGCTGCGCCTGCGATCCCGTACGGCCAACCCTTTTCCATCACCATCACCCCGTCGCCTGGCGTGCCCGCGGGCACCGTCATCGTCGCCTTGCGGTCGGTCTCCGTCGTCACCGCGATGGTCTCCGCGTTCCACAGGATGGTGGCGTGGACGGGCAGGTTCTCGCCCACGAGATGGACCTCGTATCCGCCCTGCGCGGGACCGTGATCGGGTTCGACTCTTTTGACCCACGGACAGAGCGGGGCGGCGGCCTTGCCGTTGCCGCCCTTGATGAAGCGGGCGTCCGGGTCGCTTCGGTGCGCTTGCACCAAGTCACGCAGGATCTCGTAAGCGGCGACCTCGAGACACCCGAAGTCGTGGTTTCGGTTGCTCATCGTGTTGTACGCGTCCTCGGCGCGCATCCACTGCGCGCTCTGGCCCTCGAAGGCGGCCAGGCAAGCCCACGCGGCGCCGTAGTAGAGCTGCTTCATGTCGTGGTCGAACGAGGTCGGTTCGACCCGAAACACGTTGTCGCAATCGCCCCTGGCGATCGCGTCGTACGCCGCGGCGTTGCCCTCCCAGCTGCCGCCGCCGGTGATGCCCATGTTCTTGATCCAACGCACGACCCGAGACCTGCTCCTCGTCGTGGCCTGGGCCTGCGGAGCCACCTCGGCGGTCTGCGGAGCGGTGCGGTGCGCCGGCGGCACGGGCTGGGGGGAGAGGCGGGGAGCCGTCGACCCGGACCAGGACGCGGGCGGGGGATGGGTCGTGCCGGTGGGGGCTGCCTTCGTCAGGTCCGAGCCGCGCCCGCCGCAGGCGGCAAGGGCGACCAACAGCAGAACGGTGATTGCGCGCCCGAAGCGTCGCATGACTACTGATCGTAGTTGCGCCGTTGCCCAGATCGACAGCCTGCGTCATGTCGGGGTTCCGACGATGTGCGCGCTCGGGGCGGGAGCCTGCTCGGCGGACGGGTCGACGTGGTCTGCGGCCGGATAGTCGGGCGGGGGGTCGCCGGCGGATTGGCGGTCGTGGCGACGGATGCGGGGTACCGGCCGCACGAGCAGGTAGGTCCCCGTTTCACCTTCGGTCTTGGCGGCCCCTGACGCGGTCCGTATGGTCGTGCCCATGCCCGTGGATTTTGAACCGCGGCTGCGTGTCGTGTCCTACAACATCGCAGGCTGGAGCGGCGACACGGCGGCGCTGACGGCGGCGGTCCGGGGGCTGGCGCCGGACGTACTTGTCCTTCAGGAGGTGCTGCGCTGGGCTGATCCGCGTACGTGGTTCATCGATCTGGCCGGGCGGTTCGGCATGGCGCGCGCCTTCGGTGGACTGACCGCGTTCGGCAACGCCGTTCTGACGTCGACAGCGGTCACGGTCCATGGCTGGCGATCGGTGCGGTATCCGTTGATGTTGAGGGACGGCCCACGCGCCGCGGTGCTCGTGCGTTGCTCGATCAGGGGTGTGAACTTCGTGGCGGCCGGCTCGCATCTGTCGACGGACGCCGCTATCCGTCTGCGGCAGGCCACCATCTTGAAGAACGCGCTGAATTCCGCGGGCGCGCCGGTGATCGTTGGCGTGGATGTCAACGAGACGTCGACCGGTCCGGCGTGGCGCACGGTCGGTGGCGGACTTGTGGACGCCGCCGAAAAGACCGGGCAGTCCGACTTTCCTACCTTCCCCACTCGTAACCCGGTGCGGCGGATCGACGCGATTTTCGTTGATCCGAGCCGGCCGGTGCTGGGCTACCGGGTGCTGGACACGCCGCAGACCCGTATTGCCAGCGACCACTTCCCGCTGTTGGCCGATGTAGCGCCGGCCACCGGGTGACGCTGAGCCTATCGGCCGATACACACCACCGTCGTCGTCTTCGGTGCCAACAGCGGAGGAAAGACGCCGATCGATGTCTATGACTTCGCCGGCCACGAGGGCGCACGACTGATCGGCTACCTCTCCTACGCCCACCCGGAGCCGGCCGGACCGGACCTACGGGTGCTGGTGGACCTCGTCGCCATCGATCGGCTGCACCCCAGCCTCGGACTCGTCGCCGACTGGTCCCAGGTCGGTGACGTGTTGACCGCCTTGTCGAGCGGCGATTCCTTTCCGGATCGTGGCGGGTCTTCATTGCCAAGGACGCTGGCTTCCGAGCCGCGTGGCCAGGGGCCTTGGTGGCCGGCTGGCAGCTGCGGTCTGCGGGCAGCCAGACGCAGTGTCACGAGGAGAGGGAGATATGACCAGCAGCAGATCCAGAGCATCCGGTTCCCGAGTGCCGGGACGGCCATCGTGATCAGCAAGGGCGCCGTCGTCCTGGCGGGCGAAGCCGAGCCGCGAGCCGAGAACCGGGCTTTGGAGACCTGGGTGCTGTCCCAGCAGGACGGGACCTGGCGCGTCAAGGCATTCCACAACTGTGCGGAGAACGCGGCCTGAGCCGCGGAAGGAGAACTACGACGATGGCGAGCATTCAATCAGGCGCTGTAGCCAAGCTGTACCAGACGTGGCTGGCGAACCCGGCCGAGGATGACGTGATCCGGGATCAGCGGCAGTGGGACGTCCTGACTGCCGAGCCGGGTGGCGTCGACTACCTCGAAACCGACATCGGCGGTGTGCCAGCGTTGTGGGCCGTCCCGAAAGGGTGCGCCGAGGATCGGGTGCTGTTGTGCGTACATGGCGGCGGCTTTGTCTCGGGGTCGATATACACCCACCGCAAGCTGTTCGCCCATCTCGCCGAGGCAGTAGGCGCCCGGGCGCTGATCGTGGGATACCCCCTGATCCCGGACGCAGGCATGTATCCGGCACCGGACAACCGCGTGGTCGACGCCTACCGCTGGCTGCTGGATCAGGGGATCGCCGCTGGCCATGTCGCGTTTGCCGGGGATTCGGCAGGCGGCCTCATCTCGATCACTGCGCAGCTGCGGTCCCGGGACCAGGGCCTACCGCTGCCGGCCGCGACGATGCTGATGTCGCCCTGGGTCGACATGGAGGTCACCGGGGAGACGATGGTGTCGAACGCCGGGAAGGAGGCGCTGTTCAACCAGCCTTGGGTGAAGCAGTTGGCGGAGGGGTACCTGGGCGGAACCAGCCCGCGGGACCCGCGCGCCAACTCGCTCTACGCCGACCTCGCCGGCTTTGGGCCGATCTACATCCAGGTAGGCGCCTACGAGGTGCTGCTGGATGACAGCCGCCGGCTCGCAGAACATGCCGAGAAGGCTGGCGTCGAGGTCCGGCTGGACATCTTTCCCGAGATGCAGCACACCTTCCAGATGATGGCCGGCCGCGCGCCCGAGGCCGACGACGCGATCCGCAGGCTTGCGGAATGGATGAGGCCAAAGCTGGGCCTGGTCACCGACTTTTGATGCAGACGAAGGGCTTGCGTACGCCTGCATTGAACGTTCGGGCAGGACCCTGTCCGGGGGATCATCGGATTCATGACATACCGGTACGCGCATCTCGGCGTCTACAGCGATTGGGTACGGGTCAGCCCGGGCCCCCGCGCCCGGGCCAGCCGGCCAGCCGCGGAACGGGTGCGGCGCCTGGTCCGAGACGTCCTGGCCGGCCCGGGCGAAGGGTCGGACCTCCCCGACGGCGACGTGCCGCAACCGGCCGGCGTGCGAGTGGAGCGGCAGTGGACCGCCGACGGGCTCGCCGGGCAGGAGCTGTCCTACTCCGTCGGCTATGGCCCCCGTACCCGGGCCTG
Source organism: Actinoplanes sp. (assembly GCA_036001925.1). Classification (GTDB taxonomy): domain Bacteria; phylum Actinomycetota; class Actinomycetes; order Mycobacteriales; family Micromonosporaceae; genus Actinoplanes. Next base: position 41,239 of record DASYTU010000260.1, on the reverse strand, counting down.
GCTGCTCAAACCCGCCAACGCCGCGGGCCCGCTGCCCGGGGTCTTGGCCCTGCACGGTCACGACGGGTTCAAGTACTACGGCAAGGAAAAGATCGCCGACGGCCCGGAGCCGCCCCCACCGGTCGTCGCCGCGCTCCGGGCAAGCCATTACGAGGGCCGTGCGTTCGCGAACGACCTCGCGCGCGAGGGTTTGTCGTCCTTGTTCCCGACGTCTTCGGCTGGGGCAGCCGCCGATTCCCGTTGCACGAGATGCCAGCGTTGTTGCAGGGACTGGGCGAGGCCACCGCCGGGATGGCCCCACCGGACTCAGTTGCCGGTCAAGTGCCTGAAGACGTCGCTCGATACAACGCAGCCGCGTGGCACCACGAACCCGTGCTCGAGAAGTACTGCAACCTGCTCGGCACCACCCTTGCCGCCGTCGTCGCGTACGAGGACCGCATCGCTCTGAGCTACCTGCGCGCCCGCACCGACACCACCGACCGCACCGGCAGCGTCGGCCTGTCCGGCGGTGGCTGCCGGTCCGCGTTGCTGCGAGCAACGAGCCCGCAGCTGACCGCCGCGGTCGTGGTCGGGATGATGTGCAGCTACGACGCGCTGCTGGACCACAACGTCATCGACCACACATGGATGCTGCTGCCGGCCGGTTTCGCCGCGCACGCCGACTGGCCCGACTGGCTGCCTGCCAGGACCCTGCCCCGCTGCTCGTGCAGTACAACCGCGACGACGACCTGTTCCCGCTACCCGGCGCAGAGGCCGCCCACCAACGCATCGCTGCCCACTACGCCGTCGCAGGCGCGGCCGACGGCTACCCCGGCCAGTTCTACAACGGCCCGCACAAATTCGACCGCACCATGCAACGCGACGCTTTGCGTGTGGCTTCCTACTGGATGTGGTCCTTTTGTCACGAAGGGAGCACTGCGATGCAGGCAGAGCCGGAACTGACGCCACCTCCCGGTATCGACTCGACGGTGCCCAGCGTCGCTCGTGGATACGACTATTTGCTCGGCGGCAAGGACAACTTCGCAATCGACCGGCAGGTCGTGCAGACGCTCCTCCAGGTCGCGCCCGAGGCGCCGATCACCGCGAAAGCCAACCGCGCGTTCGGGCAGCGTGCCGTTCGGTACATCGCCCAGCAGGGCATCCGGCAGTTCGTCGATCTGGGCAGCGGCATACCCACCACCCCGCCGTCGGTACACGAGACGGTGCGTGCCGTGCAGCCGGACGCCCAAGTGGTATACGTCGACTTCGATCCGGTTGTGGTTGCGCACAGCAATGCGCTGCGCTCGGTACATCCCGGCCTCGCTACGATGCTCGCCGACATCCGACAGCCCGAGGCGATCTTGAACCATCCCGAACTGCTGCGCCACATCGACTTCGACGAGCCGGTCGGCATCGTGATCTTCAGCGTTCTCGACGTGGTCGACGATGCCTACGACCCGGTCGGGATCATCGCGCAGTTCCGCGAACGGATGGCGACCGGCAGCTATCTCGGCCTGTCGCACCTGTCAGAGCGGAGCACTGAGGCCGCGAGGGAGCATTCGCAGATGATCAGCAAGACCACCGGCTTCCCCGAGGTGCAGTTCCGCTCCGACGCCGAGGTGCTGCGCTTCTTCGACGGCTTCGACCTGGTCGAACCGGGGCTGGTCGACGTGACGGAGTGGCACCCCGAAGGCGAGACGCCAGACATGACGATCAAGCTGGTGGGAGCGGTCGGTCGCAAGCGTTGAGGCGCCGAGCTCCGGCGTCTGGCGCCTCGCCGAGGCTGGCGCGCCACAGCCCGCAGAATGGATTTCCTCATGGGAGCGATCGAGGTTGATGGCCTGCGCATCACCTACGAGCGGGCCGGCGCCGGACCTGCGCTTGTTCTCCTTCACGGGTACGTGGGCGACGGCGCAACGACGTGGCGACGGCAGATCGAAGGGCTGCGCGACGAGTTCACTGTCGTAGCGTGGGACGCCCCCGGCGCCGGAGGCTCGTCCGATCCGCCGGAGTCCTTTGGCATGGCGGGATACGCCGACTGCTTGGCTCGATTCGTGGCCGGTCTTGGTCTCGAGCGGCCACACGTGGCCGGGCTCTCGTTCGGCAGTGCTCTCGCCCTGGAGTTCTGTCGGCGACACCCCGCCGTCCCCAGGACGCTGGTCTTGGCATCCGCGTACGCCGGTTGGGGTGGATCTTTGCCGGCCGAGGTCGCGGAGCAGCGCCTCCGGCAAGCGCTGGAGTTGGCCAGCCTGCCACCCGGCGAGTTTCGGGCTGCGCTGCTCCCCACCATGTTTACCGAAGGGACGGCGCCGGAGGACGTCGAGGCGTTCGGTGCGAGCATGCTGGCCTTCCACCCGGCCGGCTTCCGGGCGATGGCGCGTGCGTCAGCCGAGGACCTGCGCGATGCACTCCCTCAGGTCACAGCCGCGACGCTCTTGGTGTACGGCGACAAGGACGTGCGGGCGCCCCGGTACGTTGCCCAACGCCTTCACGCGGCGATTTCGGGCTCGAAGCTCGTCGTGCTCCCGGATGTCGGCCACGTCTGCAACATCGAGGCTCCCCGCGAGTTCAACGCGGCGGTCCGGAGCTTTCTTCTCGGCCAGAGCGATTGATCGCCCCGCCTTCGCACCACGTCGAAGGATGTGCCGCGGATCAGCCCGCTATCAGGAATGACGTCAGCACGGTCACTAACTCTGCGGGCGCCTCCTCGGGTAGGAAGTGCCCTCCCGGTATCCGGTCGGCCTGCGTTGTGTCGGCCCAGCGAGCCCATATGGCAGGAGCGTCATCGAGCTGGGTCTCGGAAGCGCCGGTGACCACCAGCGTGGGTGCGTGGATACGCCGGCCCCTCGCCTTGTCCTGCGTGTCGTGCTCCCGATCGAAGTGGAAGCTGGCGCGGTAGTCCGCGCACATGGCGGCGATCACGGTCGGGGTCATCGCGCGCAGGTAGGCGGCCCGGTGTCCGGCTGTGATGGCATCGGGCCGGGCTGGCCAGGTTTCGAAGACGTGATCCAGTACCGCGGCCGGGTCGGCAGCCAGTAGCCGCTCGGGGAACGGGGCGCTCTGGGCGAGGAACAACCATGGCCAATACCCCAGAGCATGACCGCCGCCCATCCGCTCGAACTGGTTCACCGTCGGGACGATATTGAGGACGGCGAGCCGGGTCACGGTCTGAGGGTGGTCCAAGGCCATCCGGTAGGCGACCCGGGCGCCGCGGTCGTGGCCCACGACAGCGAAGCGGTCGTGCCCGAGCCGGGTCATCAGCTCGACGAGTTCGGCGGCCATCTCGCGCTTGGTGTAGCCCTGGCCGTGCGGGCCGCCTGCTGGGGCGTGGGAGCCCCCGTAGCCGCGAAGATCCGGCGCGACGACCGTGTGGCTGGAGGCCAGTGCGGGCGCGACCCGGTCCCAGCACAGGTGGGTCTGCGGGAACCCGTGCAGCAGCAGCACCGGCGGGCCGGCGCCGCCGACCACGGTCAGGTAGTCGGTGTCGGCGACGGTAAGCCGCTGCTGTTCGAACCCCTCGGGGAACATCGCTCCTCGACTTCCGGGTGTGGGGGCGTCGGCCTATCTCAATGATGCACCGGCCGTGCGATACCTGCTGGCTGGTGAGGCGGTCAGGCGGCGGCGACGAGTTGCCGGTCAGCGGGTGCCGGTAGCCGATCGATCCGGGTGCGAGCCGGAGCCGCCCAGCGGTGGACGGCGGGCCGGGCGTAGCGGCTCTCGACGACGCTGAGGGCCCAGCGCATCCGGGACGCGGCCAGCTCGGGACGGTCGCCGTAGGCGGCGGCGAGGTCGGCGGCGCAACCACGGCTGCCGCCGTGGGTGCGCAGCGAACGCCGGATCGCGGCATCCACATCCATGTCGGTCGGGTGGTCGGCCACGGACACGTCGCTGACGAAGAGGGCCGCTGCCCGTGCGGCGGTGAGTGCGTCCGTCGTGCTGTTCATGGCTCATCTCACTCCTCGGGTCATCGTGCTGTCCGGCTGGGTACCGGTGGTGTTGTCGGTACAGACCACGGCCGCCGCCGGAATTCATCGCTGCCCCGCAAGATTCTTTCGGCCCGATCATGCGGCCTCGCCCTGCGAGATCGCGGCCCCGCGTAGAGCTAATTGACGGAGCTGCGGATGCGCTGTTGCCTGCGGTTACGCATCGGGTATCCCCGAAATGTCCGAGATTGCTGATCTGTAGACACGACCGTGTCGATCCGTTCGGCTGACATCGGCTCTTCCACATTCATCGTTGAATGGGCGTCGACCAACTGGCGGATGAGGGAGCGGATGCGTTGCGTGCGGCAGTCGCAGACAACCTCCGTACCCGCATCATTCCGCGGCAGCGATTCGCTGGAGAACCGGCGGCCGCGACACCCGCCATGATCACCCTGCTGGCCGTCCCGCTGGGCAACGCAGGCTTCTTCCTGTTCCTCGCCGTCGCCTTCGGCTGGATCGCCGCACTTGCCGCCCGGCTACGGCGCGTCTGACAACCCCACCCACCGCCACCTCCGGACGCCGCACGGCGACCGGAGGTGGCCATGCGTCAAGCCGGTGGCTGTGGCCGTGCTTCCGGCGGCCGCCTGCGGCGTCGGGGCCGACGAGGGCGGCTCAGTGATCGGGGCCTCCACGGTCGCCGGGAGGGGGCGTGCGGCCCGCGAGATACATGTTCTGGCGCTTCTCCGCCAGCATGTGCGCTCTCGCCTTGCTCGCTTCGGCTCGGAACATCGACAGCCGCGACGCGAGATATCTCCACAGGAACCTCGCGTTGCGCGCCCTGCCGGTGGGCGTGTTGCTGAAGGACACGAACCGCCAGGAACCCGCGTCGCGGGCCGCGACCATGGTGATCAAGCCGTTCGGCGGCACCCGTTGCTCGCGTTCGCCGGCGAACAGCACTGCGCCGCTACCGTGTACGAGGACCACGTCGGGTGTGACCGGCTGCAGCTCCGCCGGGTAGGTGTTGCCCAGGCGGGTGCCTTTGAGTACAGAGTCGAAGATCTTCTGGTGCGAATCGGCGATGGCCTGCCGCCCGACGCTACGCGTACCCGGGGCGTTGACATATCGGGCGTCGTCGTCGAAGACGGCGGCGTAGGCCGTGCCGTCGCCGCGGGCCCAGGCATCGCGCATCGTGCCGAGCAGTTGCCGGATGGCCGCTTCGTCGTCGGTCGAGATCTGTGCTTGCTCCATGGCTCATCACCGCACCTTCCTGCCGTAGGATGGTCCCGAGCATGGGTATTTCCCATGCAAGGGAAATCTCACTGCATCGAATAATCCTGCCGGGAGGAACAGTTGTCAAGCCGTGCGGAGCTCGTCGACCGGCTGTCGGAGCTCATGCGCCGTGCCTCTACCTATGGCCTACTCATCCACCAGGCCATCGCGGACCAACTCGGCCTCATCCCGACCGACCTCAAGTGCCTGGATGCCGCGCGCGGGGAGCGCCGGCTCACCGCCGGCCGGCTGGCCGAGATCACCGGCCTGAGCACATCGGCGACGACCGCCGCCCTCGACCGGCTCGAACGCCGTGGCTTCATCCGGCGCGTTCGCGACGAGCGCGACCGTCGGCGTGTCTTCGTGGTCTCGACCGGGCAGCACGAGATCGAGACGGCGCGACTGTTCTCCCCGCTCGCCGCCGCGACCACCGCGATCATGGACGACTACGACGAGGATCAGCTCGCGTTCCTCGCCGACTTCCTGGAACGTCTCAACGCGGCGAACGAACGCCTTATCAGCCAGCAGGCAGCAGCGGGACAGCCCGCATCCTGATCCACGGATTTCCGCTTGCCCGCTCGCCGGACATGGCCGACGCAATACTGGAGCCGCGCAAAGGCGGACGGCAACTAGAGCGGGCGGCGGGCGCCGAGGCGTGCGGCCCTTGCGGTGAGGTAGTCGCGCTCGGCCAGGCTGGTCGTGCGGCCGGCGGCCAGGCGGTAGTGCGTGATCGCCGCCTCGGTCTCGCCATCCATTTCCAGCAGGTGCGCGCGTACGGCGTCGAGCCGGTGATGCCCGCCCAAGTGTGTGTCGAGGCCGGCGAGGGCGGCCAAGCCCGTGGCCGGCCCGTGCACCATGGCGGCGGCGATGGCGCGGTTGAGCGTCACCATCGGGTTGCCGGTCATGCGTTCGAGCAGCGTGTAGAGGGCGAGGATCTGTGGCCAGTCGGTCTGCTCCGCTGTTGGCGCCTCGTCGTGGATGGCGGCGATGGCGGCCTGTAGCTGATACTCGCCGACGGCACGCCGGGGCAGGACCGCCGAGAGCAACGCGCTTCCTTCGGCGATGAGATCCTGATCCCACGAGGTTCGGTCCTGCTCGGCCAGCGGCACGAGCTCGCCGTCGGGTCCCGTGCGGGCCGGGCGTCGTGCGTCGGTGAGCAGCATCAGCGCAAGCAGGCCTGCCACCTCCGGGTCGTCGGGCAACCCCGCGTGCAGCGTGCGAGTCAGCCGGATGGCCTCATTGGACAGTTCGCTGCGGGCCACCCGCGGGCCGGTGCTGGCGGCGTACCCCTCGTTGAAGATGAGGTAGAGCACGTGCAGGACCGAGCGCAGTCGCTCGGTCCATTGGTCCGGGGACGGCATCCGGAACGGTATTCCCGAGGCCTTGATGTGCTTCTTGGCGCGGCTGATGCGCTTGGCCATCGTGCTCTCGGGCACCAGGAACGCGGCCGCGATCTCGGCGGTGGTCAGACCGCCCACCGCCCGCAGGGTGAGCGGTATCGCCGAGCCGGGCGTCAGGACGGGATGGCAGCACAGGAACAACAGCGCCAACGAGTCGTCCCGGTACGACGGCTGGGCGGGTGTGGCGGGCTCGCGGGCAGCGGTCAGATCCTCGCGATTCCGGCGCGCCTGGTCGGCTCGCCACGTGTCGGTCAGCCGCCGCGAGGCGACGGTGACCAGCCAGCCGCGCGGGTTGCCGGGCAGGCCCTCGTCCGGCCATCGGGTCGCGGCCGCGAGCAGCGCCTCCTGTACGGCGTCTTCGGCGTCGTCGAAGTCACCACACCGGCGCACCAGCACGCCGAGGACCTGCGGCGCCAACTCACGCAGCAGGTCCTCGACATCGGTGCGGGCGGTCACCACTCCGGCGCGGGTGCGTCCATGATCCGGCGGACCTCGATCCGTTTCTGGGTGGGCTTTCCGCCGGGTCCCGGTGCGGCCGACGTGCGGGCCGCGATCTCGATCGCCCGCTCTTCGCTGTCGACGTCAACCATCCAGAAGCCCGCCAGGAACTCCTTGGCCTCCGGGTAGACCCCGTCGGTGATCACCGGGGCATTTACGCCGTCGCTGGTCACAAACTTCGCGGTCTCCCGTCCGGCCAGCCCTTCCGCGGCGAGAAGCTCCCCGGCCTCGGACAGTTCCTCGTGGATCTGCTGCATGTGCGCCCAACTCGCCTTGACGTCGTCGGGCGTCCACTCGTCCGGCGGCGGCACGCCGTCGTCGGACGAGTAGGTCATCATGATCAGGTACTTCACGGTGACGCTCCTGTCGGTCGGTGCGCCTGGCCGGCGCTTCCACCATAAGGTCGGACCCGGCCGCCGGTTCTGGACAGTGATTTGCGCGTAGCCGATCAGGATGCCGCGGGCAGGCGTGGCGGCAACCTGAACCGGCCGAACAACCCCGGGTGGACGAACCCGGTGATGGCTGCGAAGAGTCCGCCCTCGACGGTGAGCACCTTGACGGCGAACGGCCGGTAGCCGCTGCCGTCCCCGGCGGGCGCGTACACCGCGAGCGCCGGCTGGCGATTCGCGCCGGTGGGCACCAGGCGCAGGTCGCGGCCCCATGGGCTGGCGAACAGCTGCCGCAGGTAGATGCCGATGTGATCGCGGCCCTGGTACCAGGACGGGGTCGGTGGCATCGCCATGTACGCGTCCGCGCGCAGCAGGGCCACCAGGGCGGGTACGTCCTTGGCGTGCCACGCCCGCACATACTTCGCCACCAGTTCGGCCTGCTCCGCCGGCGGCGTCAGCCCGGCATCACCGACCGGGAGCCGGGCATCCAGCGTTGCCCTGGCCCGCTGCAGGGCGCTGTTCACCGAGGCCGGCGTCGTACCGAGCACGTGGGCGGTCTCAGCTGCCGACATGCCCACCACCTCGCGCAGCATCAGCACGGCGCGCTGCCGCGGCGGCAGGTACTGCACGGCGGCGACGAACGCCAGCTCGATGTGCTCGCGGCGCACCACGGCCGTGGCCGGGTCGACCAGTGGATCCGGGTCGGCGATCTCCAGCAGCGCGTCCGGGAACGGCTGTAGCCACGGCGTCTCCGGGTCGTCCGGCTCGGGGGCCAGGTGCGGGTCGGCCGCGTCGGCGATCGCCGTGGGCAGGATCCGCCGGGCACGGTGGTCGAGCGCGTCGAGGCAGACGTTGGTGGCGATGCGGTACAGCCAGGTCCGCAGCGCCGATCGGCCTTCGAAGCCGGCCAGGCTCCGCCATGCCTTCAGCAGGGTTTCCTGCACCGCGTCGTCGGCGTCATCCAGGCTGCCGAGCATCCGATAACAATGCACCAGCAGTTCGCGCCGGAACGGCGCGGTCAGCCGCCGGAACGCCTCCGCGTCGCCCGCCATCGCCGCCGCCAGCAGCGTCACGGTGTCGGCCCGGCCGGCCGCCGGAGGCCTCGCGATCGTCACCCATCCAGGCTAGGTCATCGCGGTCCTGAAGATTGCCACCCCGAAACACGCCAGAGGCGATGAATCCGCCGTCGGGGCGCCGTCACAACAGTTGAAGGCTCAGCCCATCCGTGGAAGGAAACCCGCACATGCCGACCATTACCAATGCCATCGACATCACCGCCACCCCGGACGACGTGTGGGCGGTGTTGGCGGACATGCCCGCCACCCGCCAATGGCTGCCCGGCGTCGTCGCCGCCCGCATGGACGGCGACGTACGGGTATGCCAGATGGCCGACGGACAGCAGATCCACGAGAAGATCAGCGATATCTCGGCCGAGGGACGGAGCTTTCGGTTCGAGCACCTGCGCGTTCCTCTGCCGGTGGAGCGCTCCGGCGGGATCTTCACGGTGACCGCCGGCCCGGAACCAGACACCGCCACCGTCACGCTGCACACGACGTTCGAACCGCTCGACCCGTCCGGGACTGACGAGCTCGCCGGCATGATCCAGAGTGCGTTCCAGCAGTCGCTCGAATCGTTGCGCCGCTTCGTCGAGGACAAACGTCCCTGGGACGCCCGGTGAGCGCGCCGCACGTGCGAAGCTGGACCATGTGGTGGCTTTCCGCGGACGCGTACGCCAATGGCGTGACGACAAGCCGGGCGGCCTCGCCGTGGTCGACGTACCCCCGGACCTCGTGTCCGAGCTCGGCGGCCGCCGGCAGACGCGCGTGACTGGCAACCTGAACGGGGCAGCGTTCACCGGCAGCACGATGCTCGTTGCTGGCGGTGGCCTGTGCGTCGGCGTTAGCAAGGCGGCGCTGAAGGTTGCCCAGGCTGCGGTCGGCGACGAGGTCCGGCTGGACCTCCGGTCCGGCAAGGAGTAGGGGCTCCGGCCGTATCCGAGCCGGCAGGCGTCGTGACCCAACCCCGGCCGGCGAACCGGCCGGGGTTGGTCACCACCGAGGTCAGCGGATGGCGCCCATCTGGCGGAACACCGCCGCATCGCAGACGCCCGTTACAGCGATCCCGCGCAGTTTCTGGTAGAAGCGGACGCCGGCCTCGGTCCGGGGGCCGAAGAAGCCGTCCGCCGGGCCGCACTGCCGGGTACCGATGAACCGCTGGATGAACCGCACATCGCCGCCGTTCATCCGCGGCTGGGCCAGCCGCAGCGTCCGCGAGCCGGGCTTGTGCGGGTCGCTGCTTTTTGCGGCCGCGGCCGGGGGAGCAGCGGCGACCTTGGCCAGCCCCCATCCCGTACGGTCGCCCTCGAACTGGCTGCCGTGGCGGCCGGAGATGTGGACGTGGCCGGTGTGCGGATCCGCACCCGTGTAACGCCGCGCCCGGAAGCCGCGTGTCCGGCTCCAGATGGTCCGGTTGAAGATGACGTACTGGGTCGTCGGGTGGTTGATCGCCCGGCGTACCAGCAGCCTCGGGTCGATGCCGTCGGTGTCGACGTCGATGGCGTGCACGACGCCGCGGTCGTCGGGGTTGTGATCGGACTTGCGTCCCTGGTGGGCGGAGTCGCCGATCCAGCCGTCCGACTTCTTGTCGCGATGTGGCCAGTGGGCGTTGATCTCCCGGCGTAGTCCGGCCAGGTTGGCGGCGAGAACGGCCATCACGCGCCTCCGTCCGTGTCGTCGCCGAGGTCGAACGGGACCTCGTCTCCTTCGTTGGCCTCCGGGTCGTCGTCCTCCACCTCGTCGGTGATGTCCGTGTCGTCGACGAGATCGTCGGCGTCGAGGATTTCGGGCTCGGCCATGGGTTTCCTCCTGGGTGAAGCGGTGAAGCATGGTGCGTTCACGAGGAGAGGTGGGGGAGGCGGCCGGCCAGATACGTCAGCCGGCACCGAAACAGACGAAGGCCGTCCCGCCGGCCGCCTCGCGCTCGCAACTCCGCGACCGGACGGCCGGAAAGCTCCGCGGCCCGCAGGCCGTCGCGAACCTGCCGGAGCTCCTCGAAGGCCGCCCGTACACCCGCCCGTCGCAGCTCCGGGTCCGACGGCGGCTAGCCGAACGCCTAGAGGGCACCCGGCAGCCGCCGGCCACCGTCGACCGGCCGCATGTTGGCCACGGCCGCGTGACCCTCGGCGTGCAACGCCGTGGCACGCGCCACGGCTACCGTCATAGGACCACGGCGGGCGTGACGACCGTGCGCCCCGCCGCTGGTAGTCGGACGGTCAGTTGCGCCAGCCCCGCCGGCACGGCCTCGATGACGAACCGGCCGGTCTCGTCGGCCGTGACCGCGTGCGTCACGCCGTCGCTGCCGCCCGCGCGCAGCTCGACGGCCAGCGGCGCCGGGGGTGCCAACCAGCCGTCGATACGCCGCCGGTCTCCGGGCAACGCGACCACCGTCACCATCACCGTCAGCGACTCGCCGTCGAACGTGAGCGTGCGTGGCTGCTCGGCGGCCCGCGCGCCGGACCCGACCATGAGGTCCTCAGCCAGCCGTGCCACCTCGACCTCGAGCCCGCCGTGGTGCAGCGCAACGGCGAAGGTGACTCGCTCGTCGAGGTCGGGCGGCGGCGGATCGGCCACGGTGTACGCGGCCGCCAGCTCCGCGAGGACGTCGGCGTCGACCTCGTCCAGTGGCGCGTCGGGCTCGGACATCGTGGGCTCCTGTGGGGACGGGGTCGGATCGAGCCGTCAGGCCGCGCCCGCGGCGATCCTCGCGGCGTGGATCGCAGCGGCGAAGGACGTGCCGCTCCAACGGGCGAATCCTCCGGCGAAGACGTACTCGCCGGCATCGTCGTTGCTCATCGGGTCCTCCGTGGCCACGGTCGTCGAACCAGAGGTGGCCGGGCACGTGTCACGGATACATCGGTCATGGCTGCGCCCAGCCCGGGTCGGCGAGCAGCGACTCGCGCAGCTTCGCCAGGCACCGCCCGCGAGTCGGGCCGATGCTGCCGCGCGGCATGTTCAGCGCCTCGGCCACCACGGTGTAGTCGGGGCGCTCGACGAACGCCACGATGCGCAACAGTTCGCGGCACCGCTCGGACAGCCGCCGCAGGTGCCGCCACAACACCCGCTGCCGCTCGGATGCCTCGACCAGTTCCGCCGGCTCGGCCCGGTCGGCGGGCATCTCGGCGATCGCCTCGCCGCCGTCGTAGGAGCGGTGGCGCTCCTGCGACCGGGTGTGCCATGCCTGCCGCCGGGCGGTGGTCACCAGCCAGGCTGTCAGCGCCTGCGGGGACCGGATGTCCCGTACCCGCCGGATCAGCTCCAGCCAGGTGGTCTGCACGACGTCGCCGGCCTGTTCCACGTCGAGGCCCTGCGACCGGACGACATGCCACAGGAGCGGGTTGAGCTCACGGACAAGCGCATCGAACGCGGCGGCGTCGCCCTCGCGCGCACGGGCGAAGAGCCCGGCCCGCCACGCCACCCGCTCCGCGCGGGCAGCGTCGGGGTCGGCCGGGGACGCGTCGAGGAACGGACCACTGTCGCCGGACACCCGGTCAGACTAAGCCCGTGCCGATACGGCTCCCGTCGGTGAATCGGACAGAGTAGGTCGACGCTGACGTGAATGCCCGAGCCTCGGGTGACGGCCCGCCGCTACTACCGGCTGACCTCTTCCGGGGCCGCGCCTACCGGCCGGGACCGGCCGATGGATGGTTCCCGGCCGGGTTGTGATAACATTTTGTCATGACAATCACCATCGGGATCCGGGAACTCACCCGTAACACCTCGAAGGTGATACACCGCGCGGCGGCCGGCGAAACCGTGGTGATCACCGAGCATGACCAACCCATCGCCATGCTGGTCCCGCTGCCCAACACCGGTGATCCGGTCGTGGATCGGCTCATCCGGGAAGGTCAGCTCACGCCGGCCAGCAATCCCGGCGGTCTGGCCGCTCTTCTCGCGATCCGCCCGGCGGAGGCCAGCGATGACACCGACTCGGCCGAGGTCGTGGCGGACCTCCGTGAGGATCGGATGTGATCTATCTGGACAGCTCGGCCATCGTCAAGCTCGCGCGGCGCGAGGCCGAGACAGACGCGCTGCGAGCTTGGTTGTCGGCGAACCCGGAGCCGCTCGTCGCATCCGGCCTCGCCCGGACCGAGGCTGCTCGAGCGCTGATGCGCAGCGAGCCGGCGGCACTGCCAATCCTGAGTTCTGTGCTGTCGCTGCTGCACCAGAAGCCCGTGAGTGACCCCGTCCTGGACGCGGCCGCCACGTTGCCGGGCACTTCGTTGCGCAGCCTCGACGCCATTCACCTCGCCACCGCCGAGACCCTCCTGCCGGCGTTGACATGGTTCGTGGCATACGACAAGCGGTTGGCCGACGCGGCCCGCAGTCGCGGCCTACCGATAGCGGCGCCGGCATGACGGCCGCTAGCTGACAGCGGAGTGCCGACCTCCGCGGCGCCGGCGTGCCGCCGGCGAGCGCGGACGCCGCCGGCGTCGTGACCACCGCCCGCCTGGCCCAGCCGGGCGTGACCGCGGCTGGGCACGGCCACTCCGACTGCGGCGACTTTCCGCCGGACCGCCCGGGAGCCGGATGCGACGGCTGGGTGTTCCAAGCCCGGACCGAGGGCGGGCGCTTCCGGTCGGTCCGGCTGGACTTTCCCGGCCATGTCGATCTACGACAACGTCGTCGAGGCCGGCATGACGGAGCAGATGTTCGGCGCTCCGGCGGACCCGCGCATGGCCGACTACCTCAACGCCGCTTCGGCTAGGGCCGGGTGGCGCCGGCGCTATTCGAAGAGGGCAGCCTCGACGTCGGCGCGGTAGTCGACGTAGATCTGGCGGTAGCGCGCGAGCGCGCCCTGGGTGTCCCCGGCCTCGAGCAGCTCCAGGATGTCGTCGTGGCCCTTGACCCACGTGGACGACAGGTCGCTCTGCGGGGCCATCGCCAGGATTCGCATCGTGCGGGCGACCACCAGATCGACCATCGACTGCAGCTCGCGGTTGCCGCTCGCCAGGATGACGATCGTGCTGAAGTCCGCCCCGGCCGCGCCCGCCCCGAGAACGTTGCCGGTGCGCAACGCCTCCACGAACTCCTTCTGCCGCTGCCGCATCAGATCGATGTGGGTGTGCGTCAGGTTCTCCACGCCCCACTCGAAGCCCGCGCAGGCGAGTACGCCCATGACATCGATGAGCTCGAGCGCGTTCTTCTGGGTCACCTTGGTGACGTGGCGGGTTCGGTTCGGGGCGATGTCGATGAGTCCTTCGACCGAGAGCTGAGCGATGGCCTCGCGTACGGGAGTGATGCTGACGCCCAGGCGGGCGGCCAGCTCGGCATCCTTGATGAGCGTGCCCGGCGGCAGTTCGCCGGAGACGATCTCGTTGCGGAGTTGGCGCACGACCGCCGCTGTGCGGGTCGGCGGGACCGCGTATGACATACCGGCAGCGTACTCATGGTCTTGGCAAAGCGTTGACCGTACCCGCCTGGGGAAACTCGGTGCATATTGAAGAGGTGACCGCGGGCGTACCGATCATTGATCTCGATGTGGCGCCGCCCAGCGACGTCGCCGAGCCGCGCTCGCGGCTCGCGGTCCTGCGCCCGTTTCTGCTTGTCGGTGGGCTCGGTCTGGCGCTGGCTCTCGGCGCTGCCGCGCCACCCGCGAACGTGCTGCGGCCGATCCTGTCCGCGGAGGGCACGCCGGCCGCGGCGTTCGTGCTCGGGCCGGATTCGCTCTACACGGCCCAGTACGGCAACAACCCGAACAGCGAGGCGGCCGTGCGCGGCTACGACCTCACGAACGGCACGCTGCGCTGGGCGGTCGCGGTGCCGCAGAACGTGCAGAACCTGGAGATCGACCCGCGGTCGCCCGTCCTGATGGCCCGTTCCGGCACCGAACCCAAGATCACGTTCCTGGACTCCGGATCCGGCGCGACGCTCTGGCACGTCGAGGCGCCCAACACGTCCGTGGTCCGGCTCGCCGATGGCGCGGTGCTCATGCGTGCCGACCTGACCGGCACCGAGACCTCGCTCCGGCTGGCGGACGCCCGTACCGGCCGGGAGATCTGGGCGCACACCGTCGACGCGGCCGCCGAGCTCGGGCCCGACGACCTGTACGGGGATACGCCGAGCCGGATCGTGGCGATCGCCGCCACCGGCGAGGTCACGGTCCTGCGGTGGGCCGACGGTGTCGTGCTCAGCAAGGGCAACCTGCCGGTCCGGCTGCCGGTGCAGGCCGACTACAACCTCGGCGTGTCCGACTACATCGGGGTGAGCACGGTCGGCGACCGCGTCTATGTGTCGCGCCGCGAGAACGGCCAGGCGTCGATGACCGCATACTCGACGGTCCCGCTGGTCCAGTTGTGGCGCGCCGAACACGGCCCGGTCGGATCGGTCTTCGACTGCGCGGCGGTGCTGTGCGTCGCCGACACCCACTTCGTGAGCGGCGTGGATCCCACCAACGGTGCCGTGCGCTGGACCGCGACCGAGTTCAGCAGCGCGGAACGTTACGACGCCAGCCACCTGTTCGCGTACGACCAGCGGGAGATGCCGGAGTCCGCGGTGCTCGACTCCGCCACCGGCAAGGTGCTGCACCGGATCGGGCAGACGGTACGCGTCGGGGAGCTGTTGCTGCGTACCGACACCGTGATCCCCGGCCGGGCCTGGGTGGCCGTCGTCGACCCGGCCGACGGCGCGACGCACACGGTCGGTTCGGTCGGCACGGGCGCGCCGTACGGCTGCGAGGTACGCGATGCCTACCTCGCCTGCCCGACGACCGCGGGACCGACGACGGTCTGGCGGGTTCCGTGACGCGGGCTTGCACCTCACGCAACGGCAGGATCTAGCGTTCCTGGCATGGACACCTGGAGCGTCGGCGAGCTGGCCGCGCAGACCGGCCTCACCGTGCGCACGCTGCACCACTACGACGAGATCGGGTTGGCCCGGCCGTCGCGGCGCAGCACGGCCGGGCACCGCCGGTACACGGCCGACGACGTCCGGAGGCTGCACCGGATCGTCGCGCTGCGCGGTTTCGGCTTCGCGCTGCCCGAGATCGCGGCGCTGCTGGACTCCGCGGAACTCGACCCCGGGGAACTGGTGCGGCGCCAGCTCGATCAGGTGAACCACCGCATCGCGCGGGCGACCCGGCTGCGCGACCGGCTCGAGGCGGTGCTCGGGAGGTTCGACGCCACGGGCAGCCCGTCCGCGGACGTCCTGGTGACTCTCATCGAGGAGATGACGGCAATGGAGATCGAAGAGTTCGAGCAGATGGCGGCGCACCGGCAGGCCATGGTGGCCAAGCTGTCGCCGCAGGAACTGGAGGAGTTGGCGGCCCGGCAGCGCGCGATGCGCGAGAGCCTGACGCCGGAGCAACTGGCCGCCCTGGAACGCAGCCGGCCACCACTGCCGCACTAGCCGGCGACATCAGCCGCCGGCCTCGGGGTAGGTCGGTCCCGTCGGATGCCCATTCCGTCAGCGCTGCCGGAACGTCCGGCGGTACGCCGACGGGGCCACCCCGATCGTCGCCTGCAGGTGCTGCCGCAGCGCGGTCGCGCTGCCCAGCCCGGAACGCCGGGCCACCGCCTCGACGGCCAGGTCGGTCGACTCCAGCAACAGCCGGGCGTGTGCCACCCGCTGCTGCAGTAGCCAGCGCGCCGGGCTGAGCCCGGTCTCGTTCCGGAACCGGCGGGTGAATGTCCGGACGCTCATCCGTGCGTATGCGGCCATCTCCTCCAGGCTCACCGGCTCGGCCAGCCGGGTCAGCGCCCACGCCCGGGTGGGCTCGGTGCCGCTGCCCGCGACGGCCGGGACCGGGCGTTCGATGTACTGAGCCTGACCCCCGTCGCGCCACGGCGGCACCACGCAGCGGCGGGCGGCGCGGTTCGCGACCTCGCTGCCGTGGTCGGTGCGGACAAGGTGCAGGCAGAGGTCGACCCCGGCGCCCACGCCGGCCGACGTGAGCACGTCGCCGTCGTCGACGAACAGCACGTCGAAGTCCCACTTCACCTGCGGGTAGAGGCCGCTCAGACGCTTCGCCCAGGCCCAGTGCGAGGCGGCCGGGCGGCCGTCGAGCAGGCCGGCTGCGGCGAGCACGGACGCGCCCGTACAGATGGAGACGATCCGCGCGCCGCGCGCGTGCGCGGCCCGCAGCGCCGCGGCGACCTCGGGAAGGACCGTGCCGTCGGTCACCGTGCTGCCGACGCCGACGCCCGGAACGATGACCGTGCCGGCGCCGGCGAGCGCGGACAGGTCGTGATCCGGCACGATCGAGAAGCCGGCGGTGCTGCGCACGGCGCCGCCGTCCGGAGTGCAGACGGTCACCGCGTAGAGCGGGGCCTGGTCGGCGCGCCGGGCGGAATTGAAGACTTGCGGGGGTACGCCGGCGTCGAAGGCGACAACGCCGTCGAGCGCCAGCACCGCGATCGAGTGCACCATGGCTCGATTCTTGCGCATGATGGCCTCCCGGCCACTCGTCCGTCCGGTCCGGCCTCCGCACAATCGTCGGGTGAAGACCGCGACCAGAACCTCAGTCCATCCGGCGTGGGCCGTCGCCGCCGTCGCATTCGTCGCGCTGGTCGGCGCGGCCGGCTTCCGGGCCACCCCGTCGGTCATGCTGCGCCCGCTGCACGACGAGTTCGGGTGGTCGCTCGGCACCATCTCCGCCGCCGTCTCCGTCAACCTCCTGCTGTACGGGCTCACCGCGCCGTTCGCGGCGGCGCTGATGGAGAAGTTCGGCATCCGCCGGGTCGTGATGGCGGCGCTCGTGCTGGTCGCGGCCGGCAGCGGGCTCACCGTGTTCATGACGGCGAGCTGGCAGCTGGTCCTCTGCTGGGGGGTGCTGGTCGGGCTCGGCACCGGGTCGATGGCGCTGGCGTTCGTGGCCACCGTGACCGGCCGCTGGTTCGTGCGCCGCCGTGGCCTGGTCACCGGCGTGCTGACGGCCGGGGGCGCCGCCGGACAGCTGATCTTCCTGCCCATCCTGGCCCGGCTCACCGAGGGCAGCGGCTGGCGTACCGCGGCCCTCACCGTGTCGTTCGCGGCGCTGGCCGTCGTACCGCTGGTGTTCTGGCGGCTGCGGGACCGGCCGGCCGATCTGGGTGTGACCGCCTACGGTGCCGGGCCGGACGACGCGCCGCCCACGGCCACCCCGGGGTTGTCCGGGTTCTCCACGCCGTCCGGAGGACCAGGCGTCGGAAGCGGCACCCCGGGGTTGTCCGGGTTCTCCACGCCGTCCGGAGGACCAGGCGTCGGAAGCGGCAGAGCCGGCAGCGCCGCGCGCGCCGCCATGCGCGCGCTCGGGCTGGCCGCCCGGACCCGGCCGTTCTGGCTGCTGGCCGGCGGCTTCGCGATCTGCGGAGCGACCACGAACGGCCTGGTGGGCACGCACTTCATCCCGGCCGCGCACGACCACGGCGTCCCGGAGACCACCGCCGCCAGCCTGCTGGCGCTGGTCGGGCTGTTCGACATCGCGGGCACCATCGCCTCCGGGTGGCTCACCGACCGGGTCGACAGCCGGCTGCTGCTCGGGGCCTACTACGCCCTGCGCGGCCTGTCGCTGCTGGTCCTCCCGGCACTGTTCGCCGCGACGGTGCACCCGAGCATGGTCATCTTCATCCTGTTCTACGGGCTGGACTGGGTGGCGACCGTGCCGCCGACCGTGGCGCTGTGCCGCGAGTACTTCGGCGCGAGCGGCTCGGTGGTGTTCGGCTGGGTGTTCGCGTCGCATCAGGTGGGCGCTGCGATCGCGGCGTCGGCGGCCGGCCTGATCCGGGACCAGCTCGGCACGTACAACTGGGCGTGGTACGGCGCCGGCGCGCTGGCGATCCTGGCCTCGCTGCTGTCGCTGATGCTGTTCGCGGGCAGGCGCACCGGCCAGATCGGGCCCGCCGGCCCGGGCATCGGACTCGCGTTCCCCGAGCCGGCTGCCGCTGGGGCGTGAGCGTTCCCGAGCCGACTGCCGCTGGGGGGTGAGCGTTCCCGAGCCGGCTGCCGCTGGGGCGTGAGCGTTCCCGAGCCGGCTGCCGCTGGGGGATGAGCGTTCCCGAGCCGGCTACCGCTAGGGCGTGACCTCGACGACCTCGAGCAGGCCGCTCAGGACCAGTATCTGGTGCACGCCGCGGCTCGGCCGGGCCAACCGGAAGCCGATGCCCCCGTCCCGCGCCCGCTGAAAGCCGAAGATCAGCGCGCCCAGCCCGGTGGAGTCGATGAAGGACAGTTCGGCCATGTCCACCACGATCAGCCGAGGCCGGGCCGCGATCGCCTCCCCGAGCGCGACGCGTACCTGGTCGACCGTGAGCACGTCGATCTCGCCGTGCAGCGCCACGGTCACCGTGTCGGCGTCACGGCTGGCGCTGGTTACCGGTTCCTCGGACACTCGTACCCTTCGATCTCGGACACTCGTACCCTTCGATTGAGTGATCGGACGAGAAGCATACGACCCGCTTCCGCCGTGGCGAGGACTCCACGTACGGTAATCGGCACGACGACACCAGACAGGAGACCGGTGTGCCGATCCGGGGCGGACTGCCGCCGCGCAATCGGAGCTTCGTGGGGCGCGAGGAGCTGCTGTCTCACGTGCGGGAGTTGCTCGGCAACGGGCCGGTGGTGCTGTTGCCGTCCGCCGAGCATCAGCTCGGCGGTACCGGGCGTACCCAGCTCGCGCTCGAGTATGCGTACCGGTACACGGACACCTACGAGCTCGTCTGGTGGATTCCCGCCGAACAGACCGCCGGGATGCGGGCCGGGCTCGTCGGCCTGGCCCAGCGGCTAGGGCTCCCTGAGGCGCGCGACATCAACCGCACGCTGGGCGCGGTCCGGGACGCGCTGAGCCGCGGGGAGCCGTACCGGAACTGGCTTGTCGTCTTCGAGAACGCGAACCGTCCGGAGGACATCCAGCCGTACCTGCCCAGCGGCGCGGGACACGTGCTGGTCACGTCGCGGAACCCCCGATGGACGTCCGAGGTGGCGCAGGCCGTGCCGGTGCCGGCGTTCGATCGTCCGGACAGTGTGGACTTCCTGCGGCGCCGTAGCGCGGAGCTCTCGGCCGTGGACGCCGACCGGCTCGCGCAGAAGTTGGACGACGTGCCCATGGCGCTCGACCAAGCGGCCGCGGTACGCGCGGCGACCGGCTGGTCGGTGGACGAATATCTGCGGCGCTACGACGAGCGGGCCGGCGAGCTGGCCTTCCCCACTCCGATCCGGGTCGCCTGGGGGCTGGCGACCGACGCGCTGCGGGCGGAGTCTCCGGCCGCGGCGCAGCTGCTCGAACTCTGCTCGTTCCTGGCCAGCGCGCCGGTGTCGTGGCAGCTGCTCTGGTCCGCCCGCGGCTTCGACCTCTCGCCCGAGCTGGCGTCGACCATACGCATCGAGCGGCGGCTCAAGGCCGCGATGCGCCTGATTGGACGGTACGGCCTCGCGGACCTCGATCCGCCCGGTGAACGCCTGCTCGTGCACCCGCTGGTGCGCGGCATGCTGGCCCAGGCGCTCAGTTCCGAGCAGCACGCGGCCCAGTTGCACGTGGTACGCGGCATGCTGGCGGCGGCCGACCCGGGCGAGCCGGACGCCCCGACCACCTGGCCCCGGTACGCCGAGCTCACCCCACACCTGGTCCACGCCGACGTGCTCGGCGGCGATCGCGAGGAGGTCCGCCAGCTGGTCATCAACTGCGTCCGGTACCTGTTCGCCGGCGGCGACTACGACAGCAGCCGCGACCTGGCCGCGCAGGCCGTGGCCCGCTGGCGCGACCGCCTCGGTGAGACCGACGAGCAGACGCTGCTGGCCTCGTTCCACCTCGCCAACGCGCTGCGTGCGGTGGGCCGGATCGCCGACGCCCGGACGCTGAACGCGCAGACGCTGCGGATCCAGCGCGACGTGCTCGGCGGCGACGACGAGACCACGCTCGCCACCGCCAACAGCGTCGGCGCCGACCTGCGGATGCAGGGCCACTTCGGGCAGGCGCGGCAGCTCGACGCGGACAACCTGGTGCGCTACCGGCGGCTGTTCGGCGAGAGTTTCCCGACCGCGCTGCGGTGCGCCAACAACCTCGCCGCCGACCTGCGGCTGCTGGGCGACTTCCGGGGCGCGAAGGCCCTCGACGAGCAGGTGCTGAAGCACCGGCAGCACGTCCTCGTCGACGGCCATCCGGAGACGCTGTCGTCGCGCGGCGCGCTCGCGTTAGACCTCTTCGGTCTCGGCGACTACGCGGCCGCCGCCGAGATGCTGGCCGGCGGCCACGCTCTTCCGCAGGACCATCCCATGGCGCTGCTGGCCGCCCGCTACGCCGCGATGGCCGCCCGGCGCGCCGGCCTCCCGCAGGCACGCGAGCTGGCCGAGACCAACGTGACCTTGTTCCGGCAGAAGTTCGGCGACCTCAACGTGGAAACGATCGCCGCGACGGTGTCGCTGGCCAACTGCGTCCGGGTGGACGGCGAGGTCGACGCCGCACACCGACTGCTCGAACGGGCGGTGACCCGGTACCACGCGGTGCTCGGCGACGAGCACCCGTTCACGTTGGCGGCCGCCACCGGGCTGGCCGGCGTGGTGCGGGCCTCGGGCCGGTACGCGGAGGCCCGGACGATCGACATGGAGGCGCTCAGCGGGCTGCGGCGCAGCGTCGGTGCGGATCATCCGTTCACGCTCAGCTGCGCGAACGGCCTAGCGGCGGACCTGTACGCGATCGGCGAAGCCCAGCCGGCGAGGGAGATCGCGGCGGACACGCTGGCCCGGTCGAGGACGATCCGCGGCGCGGATCACCCGGACACGCTGGCCTGTGCCTGGAACGTGGCCCTGGACGCCGGCGACGAGACGGCGCAACATCAGGCCGCGGCCGCGCTGGCGAAGGTCTACGGCGAGGCACACCCCGTGCTACAGCTGACGGCCGCGCGGTCCCGACTGGAGACCGACATCGACGTACCCCCGCTTTAGACCGAATGGTCATGGCGTCGCCGGCGCGGAAATCCAGCGCGCCAGGGCAAGAGGATCTTGGTCCGATTCGCCGAGCGCGCGGTACACCGCGGCCACTACCTCGGGCCGCTCGCGCAGGGCGCGTTGCCCCGAGACCAGCGCGAGTCCGGCCCAGGCCGCGTCATCGCGCGGCCGTGCGACAACCCTATTCCGGTACGCGCAGAGTGCGGTCCCGACATCTCCACGCAGGTAGGCGACATCCCCGGCCGCGGCCGCGCCGCCGGGCTGTCCGCGGAGGAGGCGGTGGGTGAGCTTGAGCCGTTCGCTGCTCTCCAGCGCCCGGCGTGGCGCGGGGATCAAGCGGGACGCGAGCGCTCCCTGCGGCGGCCGGAGCCCGCGTCGCCAGGCGTCGGCCAGGGCTTGTACGGCGGCCGGGTCGACGGTCAGATTGCGCAGGCGCCAGCGCAGGCGATGGTCGTCGTTGGCGCCGGCCGCGAGGCGGGCGATATCGGCCTCGACGGGCTCGTCCAGCCATGGTCGTACCTCGTCCCGGAGCGCCGAGACGAAGCGGGTGCCCGCGGGCGTCAGTCCGCCGCCGTCGAGCAGGTCGTCCGCGGCGGACGCGACCGCAGAGCGCCAGCGCGCGAATTCGAACGCCGCGCGCCGGCCGGCCTCGGTGCGCCAGAACCGGGTCATCGCCAGATAGGCGTAGGCGCCGTGCAGGATTCCCGACGCCGGGCGGGGGTCGTCGCGCCACGGTGAATAGCCGACGGCGTCGGGGTCGCGGTGCAGGTCGAAGAGGTAACGGGTCGCGTTCAGCAGGTTGTGCTGGGTCTCGTGCAGCAGGCCGACCGCGAGCGCCGTGCCGTCCTGCGGAGCCGACATCGCCACCGCCCCGAAGGCCTCTGCGGACGTCGCGCTGATGCCGCCGGCCGGCGGATCCGGTTGGACCGGGACGACCACCCGCAGGACCGCCGCGAGGATCTCGGCGTCCGATCGATGCCGGGCGACCAGGAGCCGCCAGGCGTCGGCCAGGCACCGCTGCCAGTGCGCGACCTCCGCGTCGGTGAGGCGGCCGGTGGGGGCAAGCCCGAGCCGGGTCCGCAGCGGATCGACGTCGTCCAGCCGTACGTCGATCGTGATCCCGTCGCAGGTGGCGCTCAGCCTTCGCGCTGTCCCGTCGCCGGTGCTGTGGCTCGCGGCCGCGGCCACTCGGGCCAGGTGCGCGATGCCCGCCTCCTCGGGCGACTTTCCGCTGGTCAGCGCGGCCAGGCAGGCCGCCGCCCAAGCGCCGAACAGCGGATCGGCCAGGACGGCACGGGCTGCCGGTGGATCGGCGCGGTCGGCCGCTTCGAGTTGGGCGTACCAGAGCTTGGTCTGCGCGGGTGCGGCCTGGACGATCGCGCGGAGCAGGAGCAGGTGCTTGCTGAGTTGCGCCCGGCGTAGCTCGTCAACGGTCGCCGCGGAGAGGCGGCCGGCGGCGAGCGCGGCGAACGCGGCGTCCGTGAGGACGTGGCGGCGCATGATCAAAACGCCGAGTTGAAGCCGGCGATCGGGTCCTCCGGGTGGGCGAGGTCCTCCGCGAGGCGGCGAAGCGACCGCGCCAGCGCGGAATCGCCGTCGTCGGCGGCGAGGTCGGACAGCGACATTCCGGATACGTCGATCATTGTGGATCGCCACTCGGGCTGCGCGTCCTCGGCGGGTGGGCGCCCGTGCACAAACACCTACCTTTGCTTGTCGACCTGCAACGATCAAGGTATTGCCGCAAGGTTACGGCGGTCTTCGGGTCCGGTGACGTCCGGGCATTGGCCGTGGGCGTGCTCGCGGCGTTTGCGCAGCCGTGATCTCATAGAACGCCAACACAGAGAAAGTCGGCAACGGAGGACAAACTGTGCTGGGTCGAAATCTCGAGGCCTCGGCGGATGCGATGCGTTCGTGGAACGCGCAGGCCTCCGGTCGCACCGAGGCGGCCGCCGAGCTGGCGGACCGGGTGGCGACGTTGACATCCTCGGCCGACGGGGGCGAGGGCGCGATCCGGGTGACCGTCGCGAGCACGGGCATCGTGACGGGTCTCGAGCTGGACGATCGGGTCCAGCAGCTGCCCGGCACGGACTTGGCGGCCGAGATCCTGCGGGCGATGCGACGCGCGCAGGCGGCCCTCGTCGATCGGGTCGCGGAGGCCGTCGACGACACCGTGGGCGCGGACACCGAGACCGGCAAGGCGGTCCTGGACAGCTTCGCGCAGCGGTTCCCCGCGGAGGCCGAGGCACCGACGGCGCCGGTCATGCCCTCGCCGCCGCCGTTCCCGACGTTCCAGAGCCGGCCGACGCTGCCGCACCAGGCGCCGGGTGTCGGGTTCGAGTCAGGGCGGGACAGCCGTGCCCGCTGACATGAACCCGTCGCTGCCACGGCGTGGACCCGCGCCGCCCGTCGAGCACATGAGCAACGCCGAGCTCGCGCGCATGGTCGAGTCGGAGCACCCGTACCGGGGCAAAGCACTCTTCGAGCTGTCGGACCGGATCCCGCACGACGACGACGCCGCGACGAAAGTGGCGATGCTCAGCCGGCTCACGTCGTTGCGGACCGCGCGGCTCTTCGATCGGGTGTCGCTGGCCTGGTCGGCGATCATCGCGCTGCTGGCGGCCGAGACGCCGCACGCCCGGGACTCCGCTTACGAGGCGTTCGGCGCGCTCGATCTCGCCGAGCAGCGGGACATGCTCGACTACCTCGAGGTGGCCAAGATCGAGGACGCCCACCCGCGCATCGCCTGAGAGCGTAGGCGGGCGACCCGGCTAGGCGACGACCTTCACTCCCTTCCAGAAGGCGACCCGGCCGCGGACCGCCTCGGCGTCGGGCTTCGGGTCCGGGTAGTACCACACGGCGTCGCGGGTGACGCGGTCGTCATGTTCGAGCGTGTAGTACGACGCCCTGCCCTTCCAGGGGCAGATGGTGTGCGTATCAGAGGGGCGCAGCACATCCTCGCGCAGCGACGCGCGGGGGAAGTAGTGGTTGCCCTCGACTATCACGGTGTCGTCGCTCTCGGCGATGATCTCGTCGTTCCAGATTGCCTTCGGCATTCCTCGAACGTAGCGCGCCGCGTTTCCCCGCGCCCGATATCTGGGTTTCTTCGTCCCCGGCCGGGCGGCGCGTTCCCCGACCCCGCCGACACCCGTGGACCCACGGCGGCCCGCCTGCGGTGGAGAAGAAACGGTCTCCGCCATGTGCCGGACCGGCTCGCGCAGCAGCGGCTCGACCGACACCGCGTTCGGCGCTGGGCCGCCGGGATCCGGTTGCTCCGCGTCGAGCGAGTAGTCGTTACTCATTCACGCCGATCATTCACGCGCGTCGCTCGCGGTAGCGTGATCCGGATGGTGGACGGACCCCTCCCGACCGTACGCGCGGCGCGCGGCGTCGTGCTGGGACTGCTGCTCGGCGATGCGGTCGGCGCTGCCGCGGGCCGGCTCCCGCCGAGCGGGCCGATCCTGGCCGGCGCGGGCGGTCAGCTCGCGTGCTGGACCGTCGAGGGTCTGATCCGCGCTCACGTCCGCGGCGCGCACAGGGGCATCACCTCGCCAGCCGGCCTGGTCTTCGCCGCGTACGGCCGGTGGGCGCGGCTGCGCGGCGAATTGCCGGGATCGGGACCGCTCGCGGACGGGTGGCTCGCCGCCGTGCCCGCGCTGGCCCAGCGCCGGGGCGCCGCACCGGCCACGCTCGCGGCGGTGCGGGCGGGGCGGATCGGCACGGTCGCCGCGCCGGTGAGCAGGAGCGTCGGCCCGCACGCGGTCACCCGTACGCTGCCCGCGGGGTTGTGCTCGTGGTGGAACGGCCCGGCCTATCTCGCCGCCGAGCTGGCGGCGACCACCCACGCGCCGGCCGCCGTCACCGCGGCCGCACAGGGCGCGGAGTTGGTCGCCGCGCTGGTTCTCGGGGAATCGATCGACGCCGCGGTCGCGGCCGCGGAGGCCGCTGCCGTGCGGCTGGGCCTGCCTCCGTCCGATGTCGACCTCGGCCGGGCGATCGCGCTGGCCCGGACGGGCGTAGCGGAGGCCGACATCGTGCGGGGACTCGCCCTGGATGCCACCTCGACCAGCGCGCTGACCGGGGGCGTGTACGTAGCCGCCGCCACCGGACCGGCCGGGATCCGCGACGCGCTGTTGCTCGCGGCGTCCGCGGGCGACGGCGGACATGCGGCCGCCGTGGCGGGCGCGCTGCTCGGTGCCGTGCACGGTCCGGACCGCCTGCCGCTGGACTGGCTGGCCCGGCTCGAGCTGGTCTGGCCCGGCGACACGATCGCCCGCGATCTCGTACGACAGCTCACCGAGAACCCGTCCGGCACCGAGTACGAGCCGCCAACCGATCCGGACTGGTGGGCCCGCTACCCGGGCGGTTGACGATGGTCAACGGGGCGCGGGGGTACCGGCGAAGGTGACCTCGGCGACGTCGGCTATGGGCGCCCAGCGTCTGGCCCAGTTGTCCCGGTACATCCCGAACGCGTCGTCGTCGAGCCCGTACGTGGACACGATGACCTCCGCTCGGGCGGCTTCGACGGCGTCCAGGTGAACGTGGCTGCCGACCACGACGAGGTGCCCGTCGGTGTCCACCGTGCGGGCCATCCGCGTACCCAGCCGGTTCCAGTCGCCGTCGACCAGGCCCATCAGCTGCCGGCCCGTGGTCTCGCCGGTCAGGTAGATCGTGCGGCGTACGCCCTTCGGCCGCTCCTCCAGGAAGAACCGCAGCTGGGCCAGGAACGCCCGCCAGCCTTCCTCGATGGCGTCGTACTTGTCGGGGTTCCCCGGCGCCGGGCCTTCGCGGACCGCCCGCACCGTGCTGCCGTCGTCGTCGCCGGTGACCTCGAGGTACGAGCCGTCCGCCCAGCCCATCCGCTCGGGCGCCCACAACGTCGCCTCGTCCACGAAGATCTGCTGGATCTCGGCGTCCAGCCCGTCGTAGTCCCAGCCGAACCACTGATGCAGAAGCGGGGGCTGGGTGAGCGCGTCCCAGACCTCGTCACGTCCGGTGGCGAGGGAGACCTCCACGTGGTAGGGCTTCAGCATTCGCCCTATCGTGCCGTCTCCGGCTGGATCATGCCACCCGAGCGGTGACGTGCTGCCCCGCCGTCAGGCCGGAACGGATCGTTCGTCGCGTCTCGGTCCGGCCGAGGCCGGCGTACCGGGCGGCTTCCTCCAGTTCCCGCCGGACCGCCCAAGCGTCGAGCATCCCCGCGCCGACCAGCCGGCCGAGGGCGAAGGCCGCGCGGTTCAGGGTGTCGTTGCGGGTGCCCACCGGCGCCCGGGCCACCCGATCCGCCTCGGCCTCGAGCGCGGCCGCGGCGTACCGGCCTGGGCGGAAGATGTGCCGCGGCTCCTCGACCGCTGGCCCCTCCAGCAGGCCTCTCAGGCTTCGCGGTCCGGTGGGCAGGCTCTTGTGCGGCCGGATCAGCCAGGTGTAGTCGCCGCCGCTCGCGTGGCGGGACGGCGGCGCCACCACGTACCCGCCCGCACCGCGCCAGTCCACGCCCGGGATCAGCCCGACGCGATTGCCGTACCCGGTGGGTTGGAACCAGAAATGCCAGCCGCCGCCGCCCGTGCGGACCTGGGGCCCGAACGGCATCGCGCCGCCGAGCAGGTGGCGCAGGCCGTGCCAGCCCTCGGCGGAGTCGACGTCGGCGACGTCCATGACGATGCCGGTACGCAGGCCGATGTTGGCGTCCGGCCAGCGCGCCCACCACATCTCGATGCGGCGCGGGTCGGTACTGGCGTCGGTCAGCCCGCGTCGCAGGCGAGGGTGCTTGCCGGGGCGGTCGCAGCTCTCCCGACCGCACGAACACCGCCGATCGTCACCAGGCGTATGCACCGGCAGGACCGGGATGCCATGCCGGGCGTAGGAAAGAGCCGCGGTGAGAAGCATTAGTACAAGCGTACGACAGTTTGGGCCTGGAGCACGTGTGCTATGTGGTGCGACGTGCCCCACGCGATCCAGCTCGCCGAGCTGCCCGCACCGCGCGCCGTCCGCGCCCGCCGGGCGATCTCCGCGTCACCCCACGAGTAGCGCGCCCCCGCGGCCGGCCATTGCGCCGAGGCGACCAGTGTCCGGCACAGGTCGTGACACCGGTCGTCGCCGCGCCCGCCCCGCCGCGCCCACCGGTAGATCCACCAGTCCCGGTCGGCGGTGTACCGCAGCGTCGGCAGCTGCCGGTGATACTGCACACCGTTGCGCCGTACGGGCGACGTCACACCGTAATCCCCGTAGCTCAGATCTGACTCGGCCAGGCGTGCCCACATCCGGGCGTCCAGCCGCCCCACCGCGACCGGCTCGTCCGTCGGCAGATCGTCCAGGTTGGGCGGCATCGCGCCGGACGCCACGCCGATCGACCGCCACGGCAAGATCCGCGCCCAGCGCAGCACCCGCCGGGCCCGTTCCTCCACTTCGGCCGCGTGCGCCGCGCAGGCCGTCTCCGCGAGATCGATCAGGAGATCGACGCGCTCGGGCTCCAGGCCCGAGCCGCGCAGGATCCGGTCGGCGGTGGCGGTGGCGGCGTCCGGCCTGGCCGCGTCCACGTGCGGTTGCAGACGCAGGACCGCGCGCCGCAGGTGCATGCGCGCGGCCAGGCCGTGGTCGATCAGGCGACGACCGCTGTCGTACGCCCGCAGTACCGGAACCATCGCCACCCCGAGGTCGACCAGCTCCTCCGCCAGATCCAGCAACGGCGAGTCGAGCGGATACGGCGAATCCGGCACGTTCCCGAAGTCCACCGCGATCGCGGCGGTCCTCGGCGGCAGCGACCGCACAAGTTGCGCCAGGTTGGTCTGGGCGTCCACCTCGAAGATCGGCGTCACCCGCCGCGCCAACGCCGGATCGAGGTGGTGCAGGGCAGCGAACTCGCCACGCCTCGGCCGCAGGATCGGCCAGTAGTCGCCCTGGCTCATACACTAAAAGTAGCGGTAAACGTTCGTTCAGTAACATAGCCGAGTGTTAATGCCGGGTTTCGCTGGGCGGTCGGCGTCGCACAGCCACGACTCTCAAGAGGGACTCCAGGCCAACGAAGTCGTCAGGGTTGGCCGTGTGGAGCGGTAGGTCGTTCGCCATGGCGACGGCCGCGATCATGAGATCCGCCATGCGTCCGCGGGGCTTACGGCCTGCGGCAAGGATGGCAGCGCAGACCATGCCATACGCCCGCGCGGCGGCAGCATCGAACGGCAAGGGATCGAAGGTCGCCTCGGTGTGCTGCAGCACGCTCATACGGCGCGCGCGCTCGGCCGGATCCTGCGCGTATTGCGGGCCGGCTGACAGCTCGGCCAGCGTCACCGCGCTGATCACCATCTCGTCGGGCAAGTAGTCCGGGTCAAGTGCGACGAGCTGGAGGACGATGTTCGTGCCGATCAAGCCTTGCGTGGGGTGGCTTCGAGATCGGCGCGGAATCGCTCCGGATCGACGACAGGCGCTGTGGCGAACGCGGCAAGGACTTCGTGTTGGGGAACGAACGTCCGGCGACGCACGGGAATCAGCCGTCCGATGGGCGTGCTGTTGCGTGTGATGGTGAACGACTCGCCTCGTTCGACGGAACGCATGATCGCGCCGGAGTCGTTCCGGAGCTCTCGTTGACTGATCTCGCGCGGGGCGTGCTCGGCCATACACACCACGCTAAAGCGCATGTGCTACAAATCGGATCCCCACGACCGTCGGTCACAGGCCGGCGCGGGCCAACTCGGCGAGGAACGTTCGTTTCTGGCGATGCTTGTCCTTTACCCCGGCGAGGTACGCGGCGAAGTCCGTTCCGGCCTGACGGTGCAGCTTCCTGACGACCCGGAGAAGCTCGGCGGCCTCGGCGTACGCCTGCTTGTTCTTGCGGTCGATCGTCTCCTCGACCTTGCGGGCGTAGGCCGGGATGGCGTCCCCCGGATGGGTCGCAGCGCGGCGCTCGGCGGCCAGGAAGTAGCAGCCCGGACCGCAGTCGTAGGCGTTCGCGGCGGCCCAGGCCCCGTCGATGTCGCCAATGCTGAGCAGGATGGTGACCAGCGGGTCCGCGTGGTAACCCTTGCGGGCGGCTCGCTCGCGGAGATGTGCCAAGGCGCGTTCGCCGGTCTCGGCGAGGGCGTCGGCGCGCTCCGCGGCATCGAGCAGGCTGCGATGGGTGCCGACGTCCGGGCGGCCCGCGAAAATTGTCCAGCGGCAGTCGAGCGCTTCGGCGTGTCGTCCCGTCGTGGTCAGCAACTCCGCCAGGAGTGCCGGGATCCGGGAGTCCGGCCGATCGGCCTCGGCGAGGCCGCGTCGCAACCAGGCGATCGCGTCGGCGGGGCGCCGGGCGTCGCGGAGCGTCTCGCCGATGCGGACGTACTGGTATGCCTGCGGCAGCTCTTCGGCGTAGAGCGCGATCAGCGCGTCGACGTCACCGGTGATGTTCTTGAGATACTCCTCGCGCAGGTGCGTGATCGTGAAGCGCCGATCGTCGCCGTCGAACTCGACGAGACGACTCCAGTACGCGGCCAGGCCGTCCGGTCCGAGCGCCTCCGCGAAGTCGGCGATCGGTACCTCGGGCCAGCCAGGTCCGTTGAGTTGAAAGTCGATCATCCAGTTGGCGAGCTCGACCGGATCCGGCGGCGCAGCCCGGCATGCGGCCGCGTGCGCCTCCACCGCGCGACTGCTCGCGTCGCCGATCACGCCGGCGGAGTCGTCGGCCTGCTCTGATGCCTTCGTGAGATGCTGCGCCGCCCTCCGGTACAGCGAGCCGACGGTGCCGGGATGGTCCGTAGCCACGCGGTCGATGGCGTCGAGCACGTCGTTGGCTTTCTTCGCGTAGCCGAACGAGCCGCGATAGTCCACAAAGCCGCGACTGCGGAGGCCGTCGACCAGCCGCCGGAGCTCGCTCACGTCGAGGTCTCCGCTGGTCGCCGCCCGCAGCGACAGTCGCCGATACAGGGCGGCATCCTCGTTGGCGAGCTCGAGCAGCAGGTCGACGAGCTCGGCCCGGTCGACGGACATCAGGTAGCTGCGCAGGTCGGTCTTGGCGCGCGGTTTTCGGCGGCGCTTCGGCGGTGCGTCGTGGGCGAGCAGCGTCAACGCGACCGCCACGCAGTGCTTGCAAAGGGCGCCACCCTGACCGTACGGGCAGGTGCACTCGCCGGCGAGCCCGCCGTCATCGTCCAGGAGCCGCACCTCGTAGGTGTCGGTGCCTTCGACCGTGGAGGTGACACCGTTCGGCAGCTCGTCCAGCGGGCTGACGGCGGTGAGGTAGTCGAGGCCACGTTTGTATGACTGCGCGCCTGCCAAGCGCCGGACATCCGCGTCACCGAACCACGCCACCCGACCATCCAACCAGGGCGAGTCTTTTGGTTCGTGGGTGGGGCAGCGCGGGGCGTGACGTTCGTACTACCGTGTGGCGCGGCGGACGGAGGATGGTCCATGTTCGACGGTCGGGACCTTGATGATGCAGAGCGGCAGGTGGATGACTGGCAGGCCGGGATCGAGGCGCGCGCCGCGCAAGCGCGGGAGCTGGCGGCGCGGCTGGGTGCGGTCACGGCAACCGCGCGCAGTGAGGACGGGCTGGTCTCCGTCACCGTGGGCTCGTCAGGTGGGATCACCGATCTGGTGTTGAAGGAGGGCATCCGGGATCGGCCGGCGGCCGAAACGGCGCGGGCCATCCTGGCGACGTTGCGGGCAGCGCAGTCGTCGCTCACCGCGGCCGCGACCGCGGTCACCGCCGAGACCGTCGGTGCGGACTCGGAGACCGGCAAGGCGGTGATCGCTTCGTACGTCGCGCGGCAGGGTGCCCAGGATGACTGACCAGGTCGGGGTACGGCATGCCGAGCTGCTCACGCACGCCGGGCATGTCGAGGCGATCGGCGATCGGGTGTCGACCGCCGCGTCGGCCGGGGCGTCGGTGCGGGCGGGCAATCACGCCTACGGCAAGTTGTGCGTGATGGTGCCCGTGATGCTGAATGCGCTCCAGGACGTTCTCATCGACGGCGTCAACGCGGCGGCCGAATCGCTGCATGACACGGGGACGCGGTTGCGGACGACGGCTTCCGATTACGAGAGGACCGACGGGCGGCGAGCCGACGTC
Organism: Actinoplanes sp.; assembly: GCA_036001925.1. GTDB lineage: Bacteria > Actinomycetota > Actinomycetes > Mycobacteriales > Micromonosporaceae > Actinoplanes. The sequence goes on along the minus strand of DASYTU010000260.1, from coordinate 9,832 downwards.
TTCAAGGCCATAGGGAACCGCACGTGACGGTCAATCCGCTGGCCGCGGCGCGGGTCGATCAGCCGAAGTCGGCTTGGGCCGGGGTGTGGATCGCCGAGGACATCGAGCTGATCGCGCAAGGCGTCGAGAACCGCAGCTGGGTGGACGGCACGCTGGGGGTGGTGGGCGCCGGCCTGGACGGGTTGGCGCTGGTGTCCGATCCGGTCGGGGCGCTCCTTCAGTACGGGATTTCGTGGCTGATCGAGCATGTGCGGCCGCTGTCCGAGGCACTGGACTGGCTGGCCGGCGATCCGGGAGCGATCGCGGGTCACGCGCAGACGTGGCGGAACGTGGCGTCGTCGCTGCGCGCGGAGGCTGATGAGCTGGCGCGGTCGGTGCGGTTCGATCTGGCGGAGTGGTCGGGCGCGGCCTCGGATGCGTACCGGCGTTGGGCGTCGCAGCGGGATCAGTCGTTGCAGGCGCTGGCGCGGGCGTCGGACACGATGGCGCTGATCACCGAAGGCGCCGGCATCCTGATCGGCACGGTCCGGATGATGGTCCGCGACGCGGTGGCGACCGTGGTGTCGCGGTTGATCGTGTACGCGGGGGAGCTGGTCGGCAGCCTGGTGATTGGCGACGCCGCTGGTGGTGGAGCAGGTGGCGACGCTGTGCGCCTCGTGGGCGGCGAAGATCGCCCGGTGGCTGCGGAAGCTGATCTCCAGCATCCGGAACCTGCTGCGCGAGAGCGGACGCCTCGGCGAATTGATCGAAGCCATCGCGAGATGGCTCAAAGGAGATGGATCGTCGCGGAAAGGAGCCGAGCCGAACCGCTCAGAGACGCCGGACAGACGTCCGAAGGACCCGAAGCTCGAGGCGCAGCGAGTTCACGATCTCGGTATGGACCCGGCGACAAAGAGGTTTAGGCCAGCAGAGGCGGAGACCGCCATTCGCATCGAGCTGGAGCGAGGGGTGACTCTGACGAGAGCGCCCGAGGGTCACTCCTGTGACTGGCTGGACGAGGCTGGAAAGTCCTATGATGCCGTCGGAAACTTCCCGCCACAGTTCTTCGACCAGCAATGGGCTCGCTTCTCAGAACAGATCGAGCTCCATCTGTACAAGGCTGACTACGTACCGGTCGATGTGTCGAAGTTCTCGCCTGAACAGGTAAGGCGAATTGAACAGTTCGTTTCGGAGAAGGTTTGGCGCCTCGTGTCTTCATTGTGGGGCAATAGATGGCCGCTTTGATCATGGTCAAGCCGGGTCTCGACTGGCAGTCGTCCGGTGGACTCTTCGACTGGACGTTGGAGTTCCTCATCCCGAGGTTGTCCGACAGGAAGACCGCGGAGTGGCTCCAAACCGTGGTCGATAACAACCTCGGCTCGGTCTGGATTCCAGACCTCCCGAAGGAGACCCAGGAAGAGATCTTCGCGATACTTCGCGGCGCCCTCATACCCGCTGCGGAGCAGGAATTGCCCGAAGGACCGGCGAAGGCGCCGGCAATCGCTCATCTACAAGAACTCATTAGCCTGACGAATCGTGAGGCGCTGTGACTTGGAGCGGATGAGGTGTCGACGGCGCTCGCTGACGGAGACCTCGAAATTAGGAACATTCAGGCGACGCCGGCGACGCTGGGCCGCCCGCCCGTTGGCGAGCCAGATCAATGGCGAATGGCTTGAGACGCTTCTCGATTTCCGGACACCATGTCGATGTCGCGGCCCGACGGCCGTACGTAGTTCCGTCAAGCATCGATGCTCCGTGAGCGCACGCATGGAGTCAGCTCGTAGCGGAACTGTCCGGACCCGCACGAACGGCCCGTACCAACCCCGTGGACCGGAGCAATCAGAGCCACGCGTACGGCGACCGCGGACGCGCCGGCCGAACTCGTTGGCTACGGTGATCAACATTCTCGGAGTCACCGAACCTTCGTTCGCGGGGCACACGCCACCACGTGTCGATGCCTGGGCTGTCCCGAGACAACCGCCGCTGTACTCGTCGGTGCGACAGGTGCCATGTTCGTCGCTGTTCGGCGGTCACACGGGCGCAGCGCGGCGGGCAGCAGCGCGACGAACGCGACGGTTTCGACGTCATCGTCCGTGAACTCCACCTGGAAGGCCCGGTTCGGCCTCTCGAAGATGTGCACGATCGTGCCGACGGTGTCCGCGGCCAGGCCTTCGTCGGGCAGCGCATCGACGAGCGTGCCGGTGTCCAGGAGTTGCACGGACGCCAGCCTGGCGATCCACTGCGTTACCGCGTGTTGATGTTTGCATTCTGGTCACCAGTTTGAAATATAAGCGCGCTCCACTATCGGTACGGGGACGAGTGGCCGAGCGGATCATGCAACTTGCACGGGCGGGTTCGCCGCGCAAGTTCTATGATCCGCAGCCTCCGGACCTGCTGATCCAGTGCCGGCGCAGCGATTTGATCGACGCACTTGACTTCATTCACGGTCGTTTTTGGGATGTCGTCGGTAAACCCTTCCAGTCGATCACCGGAGGTGGAACTCTTCTACTGCGGTAGCACCGGCGACACGGACGGTGGTGGTACAGGATGCGCCCAGACGTTCTTGTTGGTCCTAGCCCGTGGGTGGTCGAGCAGTTCGGTGACAAGGTCGCCTCCGAACTATGGACCCGAGTTCCGGAGGCGTTGAGCACGGCGATCGACCGCGAGATCAACGCTCACCCCGCGATGACACAGACCACGGAACGAGTGCTTGCCAACCCACGTTGGCCTCTGCCCTATGAGGAGCTTGTGCTGTTCCTGGGCACGCTCCCCGGCGCTGAGATCATCAGTGTGCCCAAGTCCGTCTACCAGCTCGTCGTGATCAACGGCCACGTGGTGGTGCCGTGGTGCTACGGCCAGTCCGCCCGGACCTCCATGCGCGACGCCGAAGTTGGCCGATCGTTCGGCCGGCTTGCCCGCGAGCTGCTGCGCCGCTTCGGTCCGCCGTGGCGCCGCTCCCAGGCCGAGGCGCCGTTGCCGCTCGACGCCGTCGATGAGCGCGAGGTCGCGAAGATCTGCGCCGCCATCGCCAGGATCGACCCCAAGCCCGAGGTGGTCATCGCCGGGTACGCCGGCGCCCCCAACCTCGGCCTCCTGCGCGCCTGCCTCGGCGAGATCAAGTCGACCGACAACGGCGCGCTCCACTGGAGTCACCTGGACGACCTGCCGCTTCCGCCGCCGGTCATCCCGCGCCCGCGCCGCCTGCAGTTTCCATGACAGCTGCGGACTGACCTGCCAGGGAGGTCAGTCGACAGGACACGGATCTTGTGGCCTAGCTGCGGGACGGCGCCCCTGGAGGGCGGCCCGGGGGAAGCGCGTGACTAGGCGGACCTCATCCGCACTCTTGAGGCTAGGGTTCGTCCGGAGGCCGTCGCTCATTGGTGGACAACCCGGGGAGTTGACGTGGCGCTTGACGAGTTCGATCGGTATCCGCTGCTGTTCGGCCCCTCGCCGGTGCACCGGCTGGACCGGCTCACCCGGCACCTCGGCGGCGCCGCGATCTGGGCCAAGCGGGAGGACTGCAACTCCGGCATCGCGTACGGCGGCAACAAGACCCGGAAGCTGGAGTACCTGGTCGCGGACGCCTTGGCGCAGGGCTGCGACACGCTTGTCTCCATCGGCGGCGTCCAGTCCAACCACACACGCCAGGTCGCGGCCGTCGCGGCGCACGTGGGGCTCAAGTGCGTACTGATCCAGGAGAGCTGGGTCGACTGGCCGGACAGCGTCTACGACAAGGTCGGCAACATCTTGATCAGCCGGCTTGCCGGCGCCGACGTGCGGCTGGTGAAGGCCGGCTTCGGCATCGGCTTCAAGGAGAGCTGGGACGCCGCACTCGCGGAGGTCGAGGCGGGCGGCGGTAGGCCGTACGCCATCCCGGCCGGCGCCTCCGACCACCGCCTCGGCGGGCTGGGCTTTGCCAACTGGGCGCGCGAGGTGACCCGCCAGGAGGAGCAGCTCGGGGTCTTCTTCGACACGATCATCGTCTGCTCGGTGACCGGCAGCACCCAGGCCGGGATGATCGCGGGCTTCGCGCTCGACGGGAAGCCGCGCCGCGTCCTCGGCATCGACGCGTCCGCGAAGCCGGCCGAGACCCGCGACCAAGTCAGGCGGATCGCTCGCAACACGGCGTCGCTGATCGGGCTCGAGCGGGATCTGCGCGACGACGAGATCGTGCTGGATGAGCGCTACCATGCCGGCGTCTATGGGATACCGGACGACGCGACGGTCGACGCGATGCGGGTTGCGGCTCGCACGGAGGGCATGGTCACGGATCCGGTATATGAAGGCAAGTCGATGGCTGGTCTCATCGACCTGGTCACCCGTGGTGAGATCGCCAAAACCTCTACCGTTCTGTACGCGCATCTGGGCGGCCAGCCAGCATTGAACGCCTACAGCGCGATCATCTAGTCATGCCGTCATACGTCGTGACCGGGGGTGGCCGCGGCGTCGGCCGCGCGATTGTCGAACGGCTCGTCGGCGCGCACGACACGGTGGCGGTGATCGAGTTCGACGCCGCGTCGCTCGCCTGGGCGGACGGGCATCCGGCGACCGGCCGGATCATCCCGGTGATCGGGGACGCGGCCGACGAGGCGGTCGCCGAGCGGGCCGCGATCGCGGCAGACGCAGCCGGGCCGCTGCGTGGCTGGGTCAACAACGCGGCGGTGTTCCGCGACGCCTGGCTGCATGAGACGCCGGCCCGCGACGTTATCGAGCTGATCGGCCGCAACCTCAACCCGGCCGTGGTTGGGTGCGCCACGGCGATCCGGCATTTCCTGGCCGCCGGCGTGCCCGGCGGGGTCGAGCTGGCGAACCAGCTCGGTGCGATCGTCAACGTCTCGTCGCATCAGGCGCAGCGCGCGGTCCGTGGCGCGATGAGCTATGCGACCGCGAAGGCCGCGACCGAGGGTTTGACCAGGGCACTCGCCGTCGACTACGGACCGCGCGGCATCCGGGTCAACGCGGTCGCGCTCGGCTCGATCGCCACCGAACGCTCCCGCGCCTATCTGGACGGTCTGGACGCGTCTGGCCGCGAGCACTTCGACCGCGAGATCCGGCTGCTGCAACCGTTGGGCCGGATGGGCCGCGCCGACGAGGTCGCCGACGTCGTGGCATTCCTGCTGTCCGGTGCGGCTCGCTTCGTCAACGGCGCGATCGTGCCGGTCGACGGCGGCCGCTCGGCGCTGGGCCGCGATCCCGAGGAGGCCTGATGGCGCTGGACCCGCGATCAGGCCCGGTCGCGCTGGGCCGGGATCCGGGGCGGGCATGATCGCTGGGACGCGGTCAGGCCTGGTCGCGCTGGGCCGCGATCCCGGGGAGGCATGATCGCCAGGACGCGGTCAGGTCTGGTCGCGCTGGGCCGGGGATCCCGGGCAGGCCTGACCCGCCAGGCCGGGACCGTGATGGCCTGACCTGCGTAGACACGGTTCTGTCGCAGCCGTCGGATAACCTCCGAAGCATGTCTGAGCCACTGGATCCGACCGCCGGAGATGCGACCGGGGAGCCGCCGACGCTCATCCGTGATCGGGCCGTGGCCGTGGCCGATTACCTGCTCGCCGTACGCGCTCAGATGGAACGACCGGCGCGGACCGTGCCGGCCGACGCGCATTGGCTGGACGCCCTGCCCGACCATCCGGCTTGTCAGGCCGGGCCGGCCGCGGACGGCGCGACCTGGCTGCGGGTCGGTCTGCCCGACCCGCCACCACCGGTCGCGGTGCCCCCCGAGCTGCGCCGTCAGCTCAATGGCGAGGTCAGCGCGACGGACGAACCCAAGCCCGACGAGCCCGACCTCGAAGCCTCGGCGGCCGATGAGGGCTCGCGCGGACTCTTCGAGACGTGGCGTGACGAGACCTGGCGGCCCTGGGCCCATCTGACCGCCGAGACGGAGAAGACGCGCGTCCTGCATCGGCAGCTCTTCGACCTGATGCACGTGCTCGACATGGGCGCTGCGACCGTCGAGCTTGTCTGGGGCCACGGCATCCTCAAAACCGTGATCGGCGAGCAGCGCCTCCGATATCCCCTGGTCGCGACGCCGGTGATGATCGAGTACGAACCGGATCGCTCGCTGATCACCGTCGCGCCGGCCGGGCCGCCGCGGCTGCAGACCGACGCGCTGTCCGGGCTGGACGAGCGCTACCTGGGCCAGCTGCTCGCGCTCGCCGGTCCGGCCGGGACGCTCGAGGTCGATTTGTGGAACGACCTGGACCGCCGCGAGCTCTTCGAGCGCGCGCTCGGCCGCCTCGGCTACGACCGTGTCGTCCTCGAGCCCGGCGATGTCACCACCCGGCCGCACATCGTGGACACCGGTGTCTTGTTCGTCCGGCCGAAGCAGCGCCAGCTCCGCGGCTTCCTGGAGAGCCTGCGCGACCGCCTGCTCGCCGGCGACATGGTCAGCATCGGCGCGCTCGCGGCGATCGTCGCGCATGAGCCGAGCAAGCTGCGCATGCCCGACGACCGGCCCGACGACTGGCGGCGCATCGGCGAGCGGCTCCTCATGCCGCTGCCCACCAACGAGGCGCAGGAGTCGATCGCGCGGCGCCTGGCGCATCACCGCAACGTCGCCGTCCAGGGCCCGCCCGGCACAGGCAAGACCCACACGATCCGCAACCTGATCTGCCACCTGATGGCCAACGGCAAGCGCGTGCTCGTCGTCGCTCAGAAGGAGGACCCACTGCGGGTGTTGCGCGACGGGCTGCCCGAGGCGGTCCGGTCGCTCTGCCTGGCCGTGCTCGGCCGTACCACCGACCAGCTCGTCCAGCTGCAGCTCGCCGCGCGGGATCTGTCCGATCGCGCGGCGACTCTCGACAAGGATGTCGAGGCGGCGCGCGTCGAGCGGCTCACCCGCCGGCTCGAGGATGCCGAGCGTGAGCTCGCGCAGGCGCTCGCTGGGCTACGCGCGATCGCCGAGAGCGAGGCGACCACCTACCCGATCGACGGCGTCCACCTCTCCCCGGCCGAGGTGGGTGCCTGGCTGCGGGAACGCGCGGCTGCCCACGGCGGCATCCCGGACGCGGTCGCGGGGCCGCCGCCGCTCACCGCGGACGAGTTCGCGGCGTTGCTCGACCTGGCCGCACGGCTCGCGCCGGCCGATCGGGCGGCCACGATGCGGCCACTGCCGGAGACCGCCGAGCTGCCCGACGCCGCGACCGCGGCGGAAAACCGGGCCCGGCGCGCGGCGGCCCTGGCGGAGACGTCGCGGTTGGAGTCCGCGGGAGTCGACACCGATGCGGTACGCGCTCAGCACCGTACCGGGCTCACCGATCTCATCGACGACCTGCACGACGCCGTGTCCTGGGTGCGGCGGCGCGAGGGCAGTTGGACGGACCGGCTCGGCCGCCTGCTGCTGGACCCGCACTGGGGTCAGGTGTGGGCCGATCACGTCGCCGCGACCGAGCGGCTGCTCGCGCAGCTCGCCGATCTGGTCCGCGCCCTGGCGGGGCACCGGATCGTGGTGCCGGCCCAGTTGGCCGCCGAGCCGAAGCGGCTGCTGGGGCACCTCGCCGAGGTCCGGCAGCGCTTCGCGTCGGGCAAGGGCGTGAGCTGGCTGATGCAGCCGGGGCTGTACAAGCTCGCGGACGAGGTACGCGTCGACGGTGAACCGCTGCGAACCGTGAACGACGTGGACCTGGCCGCAGCGTGGGTACGGCGGTCGCAGGCGCGGCAACGCTTGGGCGACCACTGGTCGGAGTGGATCCAACGCCTGGCCATCCCGAGCCCGAGCGCCGTTGGCCTGCCGCGGTCCCGCAGAGACGATGCCGATCGGGCCGCCGGCGACAACCGAGGCGGACTGCGCGACGGCCGACTCGGACCGGGCGACGGCCGGGGCGGTTGGGGCGATCCCGAGATATGGGCCGGATCCTTGCTCGCGGAAGCGCGGCAGTCGCTGGACTGGGACCTGAGGCATTGGCCCGCTCTGTCGGCGCGACTGCGGATCCTCGTACCGCAGGAGGAGCTTGAGCTCGACGCGGGCCGACTGGCCGCGGTCTCGGCCCTGCTGGACGATTGCCCGGCGGTTTTTGATCATGACGAGCTCGCGGCCGCGGACGCCGCGGTGGCGGACGGCCTGGCGCGGTGGCCGCGGCTGGCCGCGGCGTGGGCCGATCTCGAGGAGTGGGATGAGGCGGTGGCCGAGGTCCGGCGGCTCTCGGCGTTGCGGCCGGACGTCGCGCGCTATCGGGAGTTGCGTGATCGGCTCGCCGAGGTGGCGCCCGAGTGGGCCGAGCACATCGAGGCCGGCGTCGTGCCCGCGGTGTCCGGGGCGGCGTGCCTGCAGGCCTGGGAGTGGCGGCGGGCGCAGACGTGGTTCGACGAGGTGGTCGGCAGCGTCGATCCGGCCGTGCTCGGGCGGCGCGTGGAGCAGGGGCGGGAGAAGATCCGGCGGCTGACCGGCGAGCTCGTGGTCGCCTCGGCGTGGCTGGAGGTGTCGCGCAGCCTCGACGACCGGCGGCGGGCCGCGCTGGCGGACTGGACGACCGCGCTGCGCAAGATCGGCAAGGGCACCGGGCGCAACGCCCCGGCCTGGCAACAGCACGCCCAGCGGGCGATGGAGTCCGCGGTCGAGGCCGTACCGGTTTGGGTCATGTCGGTGGACCGGGCGATCGAGCAGTTCGCGGGCGGTGCCCACTTCGACGTGGTGATCGTGGACGAGGCGTCGCAGGCGGACCTGTTCGCGTTGCCAGTGCTGGCACTGGCCGAGCGTGCCGTCGTGGTGGGCGATGACCAGCAGATCGGGCCGCAGCTCGGCTTCGTCGGTTCGGTGACCGGGCTGATCCACAGTCACCTCGACGACGTACCGTCCGCCGAGCATTTCGATCCCGAGTCCTCGCTGTACGACCACGCGGTGCGGAGGTCGCCCGAACGGATCCTGCTCACCGAGCACTTCCGGTGCGTGCCGCAGATCATCGAGTTCTCGTCGAAGCACTACTACGACGGCAAGATCATGCCGTTGCGCGCAGACCGGCCGTCGTTCGAGCCGATCCGTACGGTGTTCCTGCCGTCCGGGGTGCGGCAGCCGCTCGCGCCCTACGGCGACGTGAACCTGGCCGAGGCGTCGGCGCTGGTCGCTCAGGTTTCGGCGATCGTGGCCGACCCGTCCTACGCGGGCAAGTCGCTGGGCGTGGTCAGCCTGCTCAGCACGAGCGGGCAAGCCAACTATCTGCTGTCGCTGCTGCGGGAGGCGATCGGCGAGGACGAGATGGAGTCGCGCCGGCTCCGGGTCGGCGACGCGTACACGTTCCAGGGCGACGAACGCGACATCGTGCTCGTGTCCATGGTGGTGTCCGCCAACGACGCGCGGGTAGCGGCGTTCACGAAGCGTGAGTACCACCGGCGGATCAACGTTGCCGCTTCCCGGGCCCGGGACCAGTTGTGGATCTTCCACTCGGTACAGCCGTCCGCGTTGCTGGCCGACGATGCGCGGGCACTGCTGTTGACCTACGCGCTGAACCTGCCGTCCGCGTCGGCCGCCTACGACGACCTGTCGGCGCTGGTCGAGAGCGACTTCGAGCGGGACGTGCTGCGGCGCCTGGTCGGGGGCGGATATCGGCCGGTGCCGCAGTTCCGGATCGGCGGCTACCGGATCGACTTCGTGCTGGCCGCGCCGGACGGCCATCGCCTGGCCATCGAGTGCGACGGGGACTCGTACCACGGCCCGGAGCAGTGGGAGAGCGACATGCGCCGGCAGGCCGTGCTGGAGCGCGTCGGTAACTGCGTGTTCGTGCGGATCAGGGGCAGCATCTTCGCCCGCGAGCCGGAGGCCGCTATGCGCCCGGTCTGGCAGCGCATCGAGGAGCTGGCCATCCCGCCATGGAATCCGACGGTCGGCGCGGAAGCGATCGCCGCGCCCCGACCGCCGGCC
>DASYTU010000259.1:0-10281 GCA_036001925.1 Actinoplanes sp. | reverse complement strand
CGCCCTCGATCAGATCCTCACCGTCAATGACGCCAACCGGCCCCTACGTCCTCACCCAGAACGCTCGGGGACAATCGTCGCGGGCGCGAATGATGACCCTCGCCGTTGATGTGCATGCGTGGTTGGACATCGCGTGCCCGTGGTTCTGGATCGCCAAGCGACGTTTCGGGTTGGCGGTCCAGGACTATCGCGGTCCGGTCAGAATCGACTACCGCTCCTTCGAACTGGCCCCGCACCTGCCGGATGACTACCTGAGCGCGAGTCCGACTTCCTGCAGTCGTCTCATTCCTGCCATACCCCCGAGCAGACTCGCGAAATGATGCGGATAGTGCGTAGCACCGGGGCGCGGCTCGGGTTGGTGTATGACTTCGACGGCGTGCAGGACACCAACACCCTCCTCGCCCACCAGCTCCTGCAGCATGCCAAGGCGCACGGCATGCAGGACGCGATGTTAAGGCCCATCCTTGGTGTGACCCAAGCTCGTACTTCACGTGTTCGGCTGACACCAGTCCGTGGACAGGGTTGCCGGCGGCGGGCAAGTGCGTCAGCAGGTGCCGAGCTTCGGCAGGGCGGGTCACACCTCTTTCAGAGCGGGCCAGTCCGAATCGGTGTCGGGATTGCACGCAGCGGCCTGGCGTGGGGACTAGGCCCCGGTACGTTGCTGGGGTCGGCAACCGCAGCGATCGTCGCTGCCAGTGCCGGTCGCGTGGCGCGTCCGTCCGGATGCTCCGGGTGCTCGCGGCCGGGTCAGCCGGTCCGCCGTCGCTGGCACGGCATGCAGAACCGGGCGTGCGGCAGGATCTCCAGCCGTTCGAGCGGGATGCTGGCGGTGCAGCGTTCGCAGGTACCGTAGCTACCGTCGGCTATGCGGCGCAGCGCCTGGGCGGTGTCGGCCACCGCGCGGCGGCAGGAGGCAATCAGCGCGGCCAAGGAGTCGTCGTCGTACCCGCCGCGGTCGGGCTGTTGGCGGCACACGGTGAGCACGGTGAGCTGGCAGGTGTGCCGCTGGAACTGCTCCTCCAGGGTATTGCGGAGCAGCTCGATCGGATCGTGCACGGTGCTGGTCACGTAACCTTCCTTCCACGGTTCGTGATGGCGGGCGCGGCTGCTGGCCACGCCGCTGGCGGGATGCCGATGGGTGCGGATGCGGGGCGCCGACGCGGACCCAGGGATCAAGCGATTGCGGTCGCGGGATGTCGCCGGGCCTCCGTGGCCGCCGCACCCGCGCCGCGAGACGCGGTGAGCCGCGGTGAGCAGGCCGATCGCGCGGGCGCCCGCAGGGCCGCGGCCAGCCGGAGGCTCACCTGCGGCGTGCGGTCGGCCCGGCAGGTCGGACACCACCGCGTGATCGGCACCGCCGGCAGCCGTAGCGCGGCGATCGGGCGGTCAGTCCCACACCGACGCGAGGCCTGGCCACCGTCGGCTCCCGTCACCGACTCGGCCGGATCAGTCGCGATGCGCCGGAGCCAGCGGCGGCCTGCGCTGCCGGCCGCCGCGTACCGCGCGCTGCGCAGCACCCGGCGTGGGGGTCAGCATATGACGCGTCACCATCCGCTCCTCGCTCGCTCCGGAAGAACCCGTCGAGGCCCAGCGTCCGCCGTCACAACCGGACCCGCAGGGGAGACCGTCGGCCAACAACCGCGGGGTGTATTGCCGAGCGTCGGCAGAGACGACGTCATCCGCACCGCCCGGCGGCCAGGCATGACCTGATTGATGCGGTCCACCCCTGCCGGGCGCGGCAACCCGTGGCCGGCAGCCTCGAGCAGCAGCTGTCCGACAGGGATAGTCGGGCATCTGTGGTGCGACGCGCCGGCGATGTGGTGGTGGAGTGCCGCCGCCAGGGCCACACCGCCCCATCGCCGGCTGGTGGACGGTGGGGGCGTGCTCGTGCGTACGCCCGAGCAGCGCGAACTGGACGGTGAGCTGCGGGGCAGCCAACCGCGGAGGTTCGCTGCCGGGCGCCGGTAATCTCCGGCGACAACGGCTGCCCGCCGACACTCTGTGCGCCGTCGGGATGCGCAGGCAGCCTGAAAGCACCACCCCGCATCGCGGAGCCCCGGACAGGGCCCGCCGCCCCCAGGAGGACGCCAATGACGCGACAGATTCGTGTTCGCCGGGCCTACGACGACCCGTCGCCGGCCGACGGCCTGCGGGTGTTGGTCGACCGGGTGTGGCCACGGGGCATGACCAAGAATGCCGCCCACCTCGACGAGTGGATCAAGGACGCGGCCCCGTCCACGCCGCTGCGCCGCTGGTACGGCCACCGGCCGGAGCGGTTCACCGAGTTCCGGCGCCGCTACCTCGCCGAACTCGCCGACCCGCAACCGGCGGCCGCGATGAACCGGCTTCGGGAACTGACCCGCACCAGACGAGTCACGCTGCTCACCGCCACCAGGGACGTCGACCACAGCCAGGCGGCCGTACTCGCCGAGCAACTCCGCGACACCCCTGATTCCACCGTCGGCGGCTGATCGCGACCGTCAGCGTAACTGCCCGAGTGGGCCGTCGCTGTGGTAGCCGCGACCGGCCAGGCGGACCCGGGCGCAGACGCAACGACCGTGGTTCAACGTTCCTGCCCCTGTTGCTGGTGCTCGCTGGCTGAGGGCGGCACCTCGGCGCCGGCGGAGGGTTACGACGCTGCCTCGCCCAGAACCAACACAGCGACACGCCCCATCGAAAGGAAGTCCCCTGATGAGCCACGCGACAACCAGCGTCGACCGGCCGACCGGTGAAACCCTCAGCCAGACCGCCGTGTCCGCCGGATACGCCCCGTCGATTCTGAACACCCAGCCGTGGCGGTGGCGGCTCGAACCGGGCCGGTTGGAGCTGTTCGCCGAACGCGCCCGTCAGCTCACGGTCACCGACCCGCAGGGGCGGCTGCTGACGATCAGCTGCGGCGCCGCCTTGCACCACGCCCGGACAGCGTTGGCCGCCGCCGGCTGGTCGGCACACGTGGCCCGGCTACCCGACGTCGGTCAGCCGGATCTGCTGGCCACGCTGACGGTGACCGGCCGGACCGCGGTGATCGAGGCCGCGACCCGTCTCGCCCAGGCCATCCCGGTGCGGCACACCGACCGGCGGCCGGTCAGCGACCGGCCGCTGCCCTCCGCGTCCGTGGACACCATCGCCGCCGCCGCCCGCGCCGAAGGTGAGCTGCACATCTGTACCCCCGACCAGGTGCTGGACCTGGCCGCTGCCGCGGGCCGGGCCGCGGAGGTGCAAGCCGACGACCCGCGCGTCGGCGCGGAACTGGCGTACTGGACCAGCACAGCAGTGCCGAACGGCACCGGCATTCCCGCCGGAGTGCTGCCCGATCACCCCGCGCAAACGACGGTGCCGGGTCGCGACTTCGGCCGGGCCGGAACGCTGCCCATCGGCCCGGGGCACGACCGGGCTGCGATCTACGCGCTGCTGTTCGGCGCGGCAGACGAGCCAGTGAGTTGGCTGCGCAGCGGCGAGGCATTGTCGGCGGCCTGGCTGACCGCCACCACACTTGGCGTGTCGGTGGTGCCGCTGAGCGACGTCGTCGAGGTGCTCTACACCCGGCAGATGTTGCGGCGCCTGATCGGCGGCCTCGGACACCCCCACCTGGTGCTGCGGTTGGGCATTGCCGATCCTGAACTGACCGGCTACGTCCACACCCCCCGGCTGTCCACCACGCCGGCCGTCGATGCCTCGGTCGAGCGGCCCACCTAGTCTCGACAGGAACCGTAGCCCGCAGCGGGATGCCGCATTGCGGCCCGGGTCGGCGTTGCCGTGTCGGGCGGTGCGCAGGCCTCGGCCCGGGCGGTAACAACCGCGCGACGTAGTTGTCGTCTGCCGACCGTGGCAACCCGTCGGGGAGCCCTTCGGCCTTCCGTGTCGTGGCACGGCGGGCTGTACACCGCGGTCAGTACCGCAGGATGGCGGCTACCGGGTCGGTGCCGGGCGGGCGTGCGGCCGGTGCGTCGTACACGCTGCCGGCGTGACGCAGGGTCGCCACCGCGTCGAGGTCGAGTTGCTCGCCGCGGCCGGGGGCCGTCCCCGAGCCGGATCAGCGGCCCCGCGTCGCGACTGGTGCGCCGTTCGGGGGCGTTGGTGGACAGGAACAGGATTTCGACGCGTCCCTGGTGGGCTGCCGCGAGTATCTCGGCTGGGTCGCTGCTGGTGCGTCCGGTGCCCTCCAACATGCGGAATGCGGTGGCGGCGGCGGTCTGGGGGCGGCGCAGCACGGGTTCGGCGAGCGGCCATGCCCGGTGGTGCAGCTGATCCGGGTTCAGATCGCGGGAACTGCCGTCGACACCGGCAGGCACCAGATCCGGATAGGTGCTCGCCCGGTGGTAGAGCGCTGCAGGTGGCGCGCGCCGGCGAGCATGAGCGGGGCCTGCTGATCGGCGCGGAGTTCGCGCAGGACCTGGTCGACCCGCTGGAAGTGTTGCAGCACCAGCGGTTTACCGTCGTCGTCAGCGCCGTCGAACCCGACGCCGCCGGCTTCGCCGAGGTCGGCGAGCAGGGCGTGTAGCCGGGGGGCGGCACCGCGGCATGGTCAGCCAGACGCCAACGGCAGCCCGTCGAGCGTCATCTCGCCTAGGGCTAACCGGTGCCTTGGAACAGCCGAATCGCCTCCCGGGTGAGCGTCATGACGTAGAAGTGGCCAGCGGCCGTCAGCAGCGGCAGCAGCGGCCGTATCAGGACTGTCCCCGATGGTCACCAGTTCCGGCAGCCGCACCGGGAGCCCGAACTGCCGGAACTCGTCCGGGCCGAGGAACAGCGCGAGGCCATGGCCAGGCTGGTTCCGGAGCGACCTGAGGTCGAGGAGTTGGTGGGCCGACCCGAGGAGGCTGTCGACCTGCCCGGCGCGCATGCCGTCGCCGTGCAGTGCATCCCGCGCGTGCCGGAGCAGGTTGGTCAGCCGGACGCGGTGGCGGCCGGGTTGGGATCCGCGACGGGAGATCGGCAGGAACATCGAGATCCGGGTGCCACCGCGCTGGTCGGTCAGCTGGGTCAGATCATGCACGTGAAGTACGTCCATGCTCACCTCTCATCGGTGTGTTGACGTCGGGGCCGCGAGCGGGTCACGCAGCGAGGAGATACCGGTCGGGCCACCGCCCGACCCCCCGGCACACGGCGGAACGGCGGGTCGTGCATCTGGCCCGGCCGCTGCGATGGCGTCCGCGCCCGGGGGCCGGGCTGGTGTGCGCGCAGGCCCGGGTCGCGGCTCGACGGGCCAACGGGACCCCACCGCTCGACGGGCCTACGGGACCCACCGCCTGGAGGATGGTCACCCGGACGGTACGGCTGCGCGAACCCGCTGGCGTCATCTCGCACCGCGGCACGGCCCGCGGGTCGTCTCGTCACCAGTTCCCCGGGGGGTCCGCGGCGGGGAACGAGCGCCAGCCCCACTCATCCACGATGTCGCCGTTGACGCCATACTTGCCCGCGTCGGCGTCTGGAAGGTGCCGGCGAACGCTCGGTGTCCTTTCCAGAGGGTCAATCATGGTGACGGCCGGTTCTCGCTATGGAGACGGCGCTGCCACGGCGGTTGACAGACCCGCGGTCAGCAACGATTCCCCATGTGATTGCCGGTCACCGGCTTCCGCACCGGTGGCCCAGGCCGTCGACATCGTTCGGACCGGACCGGGCGTCGACTGCCTGACACGCGCGACGACGGCGCACACATCGCTCGACCCCATCGGACCAGCTCCATCTGCCGACCGGGTGGTTCGGCCCCGGGTGTCTTCCGATACGGCAGACCGCCGTCGGCGGCGCTCGGCGTGACGGCTGTAGAGCAGCTCGGCGCGGGCGTAACGGCGCAGCCAGTACAGGCCGACCAACGCGGCACCGAGGCAGACCATCACCAGGCTTTCGACGACACCGCGGATGACGAACAGCGTCACGGCCAGCGCGGCGACGGATCCGGCCGCCACCGCCCACGCGAGTTGAGGCTTGGAGAAACGCATGACATGCTCCTTCGCGTCGCGGTACAAGAACCGGAGCCCCGGCCTCGCCGCCCGCGGCGGTGCCCGGCCGGGCGCCCACCCGGAGAGTTCGGTCGGCGCGCCGAAGCGTCAAGGCGTCCGCGGCGACTGCCGATGTGGACTCCCCGCGGCTCACTGTGGACTCCCGCGGTTCACCTCCATGGTCGTCGCGTCCCGCCCTACCCGACAGGTGCGCCGCGCACAGACACGACCGGGTCCAACTGCCGACGTCCGGCAACGGAGAGCCGGCGAAGCGGGACCCCCGGCCACCGTCGTCGTCAACCTCGACGCCCAGGTGGCCGAGCGGAGACCGAGCACCGCCGTCGTAGCGCCGCCCTCGTCAGCCTGGCGACTCAGCCGCGACGAACCCTGACGACCGGCGACGTCATGCCGGCCAGCACACCGCCAGTGGCGGGATCCCCATGAGCTGCCACGACAACCGCCGGCTTCCTGGCCTTCTCCGCACCGGCCCACGCGGGTGCTCCGCCCGCGTGCCACCGCCGTCAGCGACTCCGGCCATGCCGTCCCTTGCCGGGCGTCGGCAAACAGCCGCCCGGACGATGGCCGTCGTCGAGCCTAGGCGGAGGCCGCCCAACGCGGGGACCGTAGAGGTTGTTCTATCGGGGTTCCTTCGTCGCCGGGCCGGCACCGTTGCGGTGCGGTCGGCGAGGTCTGCAGGAGGTGCACGACAATGCGACAGTGGCGGGTCAGCGATGTGATGACCACCGACGTAGTCACAGCGCTCGAAGACACACCGGTCCGGGAGATCGTCGACCTGCTGGCCACCCACCGGGTCAGCGCCCTGCCGATCATCGACGGCGGAGACCGTGTGGTAGGCGTCGTGTCGGATGCCGACCTGCTTGCGAAGGTTGCGGCACGCGGCCCGGCCGGCCGTCGCAGATCACGCAGGCGCAGGGAAGCCATGGCCCATGCCACCACCGCCCGGGGCCTGATGAGCACACCGGCATTGGGCATCGCCCCGGACGCGTCGCTGTCCGCGGCCGCGCGGAAGTCGCAGGCCAAGAAGGTCAAGCGGCTGCTCGTCACCGGTGACACCGGGAAGTTGCTGGGCGTCGTGTCCCGCGCCGACCTGCTTCGTGTCTACGCGCGCCCGGACGCCGCCATCGGTCGGGATGTCACCGACGATGTCCTGCGCCGCACCCTGTGGCTCGACAGCGGCCAGGTGCACGCGTGCGTCCAGGGCGGGGTGGTTACCCTCGCGGGCGCCGTCGACCGGCGCAGCACCGCTGCTATCGCCGCCCGGCTGACGGGACACGTGCCCGGCGTCACGGCGGTCGTCGACAACATCCGTTACGAGTTCGACGACACCGCCCTGGCCCGGTCCCGGGTCCACCGGACCCACCCGTTCAGCGCCGCCCCGTTCCACCCCACGCGGCCCTGAGCAGGACGGCCGATGGCTTGGCGTGGTTCGGCGCGTGATCCGGCGCCGTGACAGGGATGCAGTGGTGACCGAACACGTTGACATCGCGGTGGTTGGCGTGGGTCCCGGCGCGGCGCGTCGCTCGGTACGGATGTCGCCGATTTACAGCACCCGACCACCCGGAGGAGATCATGTCAGCGACCACTGATCGACACTCCGGCGAGGCGGCGTACTACCGCCACGGCGGGATCCTGCCGTACGTCCTTCGTCAGCTGCCTCGAGCTGACAAACGCAGAAGAGGTGGTGTGAGATGCCGAACGTGGCCATCAACGGGCTGGGCCGCATCGGCCGGGCGGCGTTGAAGATTCTGCTGGACGGCGACGGGCTCGACCTCGTCGCGGTCAACGACGTCGCCGACATCGACAACTTGGCTTACCTTCTCAAGTTCGACACCGTCTACGGGCGCTACCACCGTGAGGTGGGCACCGCAGACGGGGCGCTGCTCGTCGACGGCCGGCGGATCGCGGCGTTCGCCGAGCGTGACCCGGCGAACCTGCCGTGGGCCAACCTCGGCGTCGACCTGGTACTGGAATGCACCGGCGTCTTCAAGACTGAGGACGGCCTGAGGAAGCACATTCAGGCCGGTGCTTCGTACGTGATCCTGTCCGCACCGACGACGTCGGAGGCCGTGCCCACCGTGGTGCACGGCGTGAACCACCCCGACGGTGAACCTCGGATCATTTCCTGTGCCAGCTGCACCACCAACTGCATCACCCCGGTGATCGAGGTCGCCCACCGCCACATCGGGGTCCAACGGGCGGTGATGACGACCATCCACGCCTACACCGCCGGCCAACAGCTCGTCGACGGTCCCAGCACGAGCTTCCGGCGCGGCCGGGCCGGAGCGGCCAACCTGGTACCCACCTCGACCGGAGCGGCTCGAGCTACCACCCGCGCCGTACCCGAGCTGGCCGGCAGGTTCGACGGGATCGCGGTGCGCGCGCCCATCCCGGTCGGGTCGATCGCCGACATCGTCTTCGTCGCGAACCGGCCGACCTCCGCCGAGGAAGTCAACGACGCGTACCGGCAGGAGGCGGTATCCGGCCGCTATCAGGGCATCCTCGGTGTCTCAGAGGATCCGCTGGTCTCCGCCGACATCGTCGGCGACCCACGCGCCGCCGTCATCGACCTCGACCTGACCCGGGTCGTGGACGCCACGCTGGTCAAGGTGATGGCCTGGTACGACAACGAATGGGGCTTCACCCATCAGATGATCCGCGAGGCACGCGGCACGCTCGGCGTGGCGGCAACCTGATGCCGCCGCCCAGCCGGATGGTGGCGGCGCTCCCGTCCCGGACCCCACAACAGGCCGCAGCGAGAAAGTTCAGCGCGGCCGGCGCCTCGGCCTTCCTGCCATTCCTGCCGATGCTGCCCTCGCAGATCCCCCTCAACAACCTCATCTACGACGCGACCCAGATCGCCATCCCCACCGACCGGGTCGACCCGGACCAGCTGGCCCTCCCCGCGCACTGGGAGCTGCGCGAGATCCGCCGGTTCATGTTCACCTTCGGACCGCTGAGCTCGCTGTTCGACTTCGTCATCTTCGCGATCCTGCTGCAGGTGCTGCACGCCGGCCCAGCGGAGTTCCGAACCGGATGGTCCATCGAGTTCCCTCGCCACCCAGATCCTCGTCGTGTTCGTCATCCGCACCCACGCCAGCCCGTTCTGGCGCGGCCGCCCTAGCCCGGCCCTGATCGCCTCCGCCCTGATCGGTGTGGCAGCCGCGATCCTGTTGCCCTACACGCCGCTGGCCGTACCGCCCCGCTCCCCGCCAGCTACATCCCCATCGTCGCCACCCTCGTCGTGATTTGCCTGGCATTGGTGGAGGTAACCAAGCGCGCCATGTTCACCCCGGGTGACCTGCTCCGGCCGGCGAGTCCACCGACAACACCCGCCGTTCGACGCGTCCACCGTCGCGCCGCCCGTTTCACCACCAGAGCCGGGCCCCAGACCACCGCCCGGCCCAGGTAGGTGCTCGCGACTCGGCACCACGGCGACCGGCCCCAGCCGACCCGCCGTCCTACCGGTCCCGTAGCCGCGCGTGGCGCTGCTTCTCGGCGGTGAGGACGTCAATTTTCGCCTCGGCGAGAGATTGAGGCCCACGTCGCGGGTTCCCGGCCCATGTCGTCGGCCTGTTCGGGCAGGATCGCGCCGGTCAGCCGAAGGATCGCACCGCGGTGGGGACGTGCCCGAGGATGTCGGTGCGGCGCTGGCAGACGCCTGCCCGTGCCGCGGTGTCCTGGCACATCTCGCCACACACGCCGACGCCGCTGCGGCGCCGGACCTGCCGGGTCTTCACACCTCACGCCGCGTCCGGGCACATCGCAGCCGGTTCGCCGGCACATCGCGACGCGGTTGGCGGCCGTCGCACCATCGGGGGCCATGGGGGAACGGCCCGCACTAGTGCCCGGCCATCGCGTTCGATGCGTGTGCTGCGGATACCTGCGGCGGCCGGTAGTGGATCGGCAGATCCGGCACCTGTCTCGATGATGGCGCATCCCGCCACCCGTTGACGATGCCTGCGGCGTACAGCGGAACGGTGGCGTTCCTTGCCGGCGGCTGGCAAGTTATGATCTTGCCGGTGGTCGCGCTGCCAGTCATCGGCTGCCTCGCGCGTGCTCCGTGGACACCAATCTGCCGCGAGTATCCCGTCACGGCAACCAGCTGGCTAGGTTCCACGAACCGGATCCCGACACCTCCGCGGCGCCGCGGCGCTTGCCGACGCCGCGCAATAAGCAAGTCCAATGTTCGCCGGCGCTTGCCCTGCCGGGCAGCTGCGCCGGCCCGGATGCTGAAACACAACATCCACCAATGGGGCCCACCCAACACCGACATCGATGATGACCCGGTGGCCGAGTCGATGGGGGATAGTGACGCACCGAC
>DASYTU010000258.1:0-27897 GCA_036001925.1 Actinoplanes sp. | reverse complement strand
CGACGCCGACGTGGACGCAGCGGCCGACGCGGATGCGGGCGCAGCGGCCGGCGCCGACGCAGCGGCGGACGCGGCCGCCGAACGCGGCGTCGCCGCGAAGCGGTTGTTCCGCGCACCGGCGCCGTGCGCGGGACCGCGCCCGGCACCCGAAGGAGGAGCCGGCGGCACCTTTGCCGCCGCCGGCCCGGCGGCGGAGCCGGAGGCCGGGCCGGCGGCAGAGCCAGAGGCCGGGCCGGCGGCAGAGCCAGAGGCCGGGCCGGCGGCAGAGCCAGAGGCCGGGCCGGCGGCAGAGCCGGAGGCCGGGCCGGACGCAAGACCCGAGGCAGATCCGGCGGCGAACCCGGAGGCCACGCCAGCGGCAGCGCCGGCCGACGGGCCAGCGGCCGAGCGCGCGGACGGCCCCGGGCCAGAAGACGGCCGCGAGGCAGAACCGGCGTACGGCCCGGAGGCCGCCGCACCGGCAGACCCGGCGGGAGGACCAGAGGCGTGCCGCGCGGGCGGCGCAGACGCAGGCGGCGCAGACGCAGGCCTGGGCGGCGCGGATGCGGATCCGCCCGGTGGACCGGATGTCGCCGCGGCCGGGACCGGGGCCGACCTGGCAATGTCGGACACCCGCTCGCCGGCGACCGCGGCCTTGACGTCGGACACCGACACCGGGATCGCCGCGCCGGGCGCCGGCGAGATCGGCGCGTCGACGGACGGGCGCTGCGCCGCGGCGGCAGCCGCGCCGGCCGCGGCGACCGCACCAGCCGCGGCGAGCCCACCGCCGCGGACCGCGGCGACGCCCCGGCCGGCGTGGGACGGCGGGACGTTGGGAACCTTGGCGTGGCCGGCACGGATGCGGCCGAGACCGTCGGTGTTCGGGTGCTGCGACGGCAGGATGGTGGTGTCCTCGCCGGCGTCCGCCCAGTCCGGGACGTAGCCGCGGGCCGCTGGAGCGCCGGCCGATACACCGGCCAGCACGTGCGCCACCTCGGCGCTCGACGGCCGGTCGTCCGGGCGCTTCTCCAGGCAGCGTTCGACCAGCGCGGCCACCGCGGAGGGCAGGCCCTCGACGTGCGGCAGCGGCTCGGGCTCCGTGTACTGATGGGCCCGCAGCAGCGCGGTCGTCGTGCCGACGTCCCAGGGAAGCTGCCCGATCAGCGTGCGGTAGATCAGCAGGCCGACCGCGTACACGTCGGTGGCCGGGCTGACCTGGCCGCCCTCGAGCCGCTCGGGCGCCAGATACGCCGGCGTGCCGAGCAGGCTGCCGTCGGGGTCTATGTCGTTCTCACCGATCAGGGCCGAGATGCCGAAGTCGACGACCTTGGCGCCCGCGGTGGTGAGCATGACGTTCGCCGGGGTGACATCGCGGTGGACGATGCCACGCGAGTGCGCGGCGGCCAGCGCGGCCGAGACCTCGGCGCAGATGCGCACGGCGGCCGGCCAGGGCAGGCGACGCACGCGAGCGAGGACGGCGGCGAGCGACTCGCCGTCGACCAACTCCATCACGACGTACGGCACGGGCTCACCGTCCACGGTGGTCGCCTCGCCGTAGTCGTACACGTTGGTGATGTGCGGATGGCTCAGCCGAGCCGCGGCCTGGGCCTCCGCGCGAAGCCGGCGTCGGAACGAAGGATCCGCGCTCGTCGATGGCGGCAGCACTTTCACCGCAACCTGCCGACCGAGGACCTCGTCGAACCCTCGCCACACCACTGACATCCCGCCGGCACCGAGGCGCTCGACCAGTCGGTATCGACCGGCCAGCAGACTCGAACCGGGCAGGTCCGTCGTGCTCATGTGCCCCCACATGCGCGATTCGAGAAACGTCGAGATAGCACCGCCATGCCCTCGACGTTGGGGCGAGTCCGGCCCGCCTTCGGACCAGAGCATTCCCCATCGACGGCGAGGATGTTAGCCGACGATCGGTCACTATCTCGACTGATCAACGACAGCTCCCACCAGCGCGTCGTCACTCTCCGTCGATCAGGGTGCGACCCCAGTGAGTAGGCCGCCGAACGGCCTAAAACTCCTGGTCAGGGGGATTTGATGGGACGCCATCGGGGCCTTCGGCCGGAGATACCCGATTGATCGGATCTCCCCGCGTCACCCGAACGGTTGGTCTACTGTGGAGGACCAATACTTCCCGTGGCCGCTGAAACACGTAGCGACACTTATGGCGTCGATACGGTGACGAGTTGACGTACGTTGACGCCTACCTATTACAGAGCGTGGCCTACTCAAATGAGACATCGACCGTGCACATTGCCGGCCGGCGCTCGGGTCGACAGCGCGTTCACCTGGGCAACCCCGCCTGAATGGCCGATTCTGGCAGCCGATCATGCCTTAGTTAACGTCTGACAACCAATAGAAGGACATACCTGCCCGAATCAGGCTCGAGCCACGCTCATCGGGTGGGTGTCGGCGGCCGCGCCGAGGTCAACGGGTCCACCTTTGCATAGAGCACCAAGACGACATCGCCCGGGGCGGCGAGCGCAGAGCCACCTCGGCGGCACGGTAGCCGTCCGGGCGGATCGACCGCAGGCCGGGCTAATCGGAGGAGTCGGGCGGTAGCAGGTGCGTGACCCTGGGCGGCCCCTCGGCCAGCGCGACCGCCCGCTCGTCGGCCGCCACGTCGCCGCCACCGAGCTCGTGCTGGCGTAGATGCTCCTCCCAGGTCGGTACGACGAAGACCTCGACGTACTGCTCCGGATCCTCGCCGTCGCGGAACAGCCCCCAGCGCGTCGCGCCGGTCCGCAGCCGGGCTCGGCGCACGGCCTCCATCGCGGCTACGAACGCCCTGCCGTTACGGGCCGGGACCCGGTAGGCCGCGGTGACCAGCACCGGGCCGGTGTCGAGGTGGGGCTCGAGCATGAGGTGCGGCTCGGCCCAGTAGCCGACCGGACCCCGGTCGATGCCCTCCTGCTCGTACAGCGGCAGCCAGCCCACGCTGATCGTACCTGCGATCATCGCCGCCGCCGCGACGAGATAGGCAGTCCCCAGGTCGGTGAACGACGTGAGCTGACCCCAGACGAACGCGCCCAGCGCCTGGCAGCCCGCGAAGACGACCTGGTAGACCGCAAGGCCGCGGGCCCGTACCCAGTTCGGCAGGAACAGCTGCAACTCCGCGTTCATCCGGGACACCAGCGTCATCCACGCCGACCCGGCGGCCACCAGCGCCACCGTCACCGCGATCGTGTCCGGCACCAGCGCGACGACGACGAGTGCCGCGCCGTAGACCACGCCCGCGATCACGATCAACGCATTCGGCGGCAGCCATTCGCGGACCCGCGGCATGACCAGCGCGCCGGCGATCGCGCCGACGCCCAGCGCGGCGAGCAGCATGCCGTAGCCGGCCGCGCCCAAGCCGAGCTCCCGGCTCGCCACCAGCGGAAGCAGGCCCCAGACCACGCTGCCGGGCAGCACGAAAAGCGCTACCCGCAGCAGGATGCGCCGTACCACTGGCGAGTCGCGCACGAACCGGCCGGCAGCGCGCAGCGCGGGACCGAAGTGCTCGGCGTGCCTGGTGCCGCTGTCCGGCGGGCGGCGCCAGGACGGTAGGGCGGCGGCGAAGACCGCGAACGACAGCGCGTTGAGGCCGAAGACCGCGGCCGGGCCGATATGCGCGACCAGCAGGCCGGCGATCGCGGGGCCGGCCGAGCGGGCCAGGTTCGTGTTCACCGCGCCGAGTGCGGACGCGGCCGGCAGCTCCTCCCGCGGCACGACCTCGGGGATGATCGCCTGCCAGGTCGGCAGCGTGACCGCCTGGCCGGCCCCGAGCGCGAACGTGAAGGCCAGCAACAACGCGGGCGGCATCCGATCCAGCGCCGTCAGCGCGGCCAGGCCCGCGGCCACCACAAACAGACACACTTGTACGGCGAGAAGCAGCCGCCGCCGATCGAGCGTGTCCGCGAGCACACCGGCCGGTAGCGCCAGCAACAGCACCGGAAGCGTCGTCGCGACCTGCACGAGGCTGACCCAGCTCGCCGCGCGCGGCTCATGGACCACCAGCCACTGCGCGCCGACGGTCTGCATCCAGGTGCCGACGTTGCTGGCGAGCACGGCCAGCCAAAGGTTGCGGAACACCGCCTGCGACAGCGGCGCCCACGGCGAGATCTCCCTGGTGGGCTGGGGTGGATGCGTCGCCGTGCTCACGGCGACGCAGCCTATCCGTCAGATCCGGCGCAGGCGGGCGCCCGGGCCGGGACGCGGCAGGACGTCGCGCGGCTCGGCCAGGCGGTGGCCCGCGTCGCAGTGAATCTCACCGTGCACCTCCGCGCCGCAGTCGCGGTGCACGAATTCCAGCGGCGGTCCCTCGGGGTCGACCAGGTAGCGGTCGCCCCACGCCTTGACCGCGATGAGCACCGGATAGATGTCGAACCCCTTGCGGGTCAGCCGGTACTCGTGGCGCTCGCGCGCGCCCGGTTCCCGGTACGGCTCGCGGCGCAGTAGCCCGTTCTCGACCAGCGACGCCAGCCGGTTGGCGAGCACCTGGCGCGGGATGCCGGTGCGCTCGCGCATGTCGTCGAAGCGGCGGATGCCGTTGAAGACCTCGCGCAGCACCACGACCGTCCATTTCTCCCCGAGAATCTCCATGGCACGGCCGATCGTGCACGTGTCGATGGACCAGTCGAGGGCGGCGGGTGCGGAACTCATCACAACAGGCTAGGTCTTATTGACAGACCCAGCAAGTCGGTGGGAACCTCCGTCCATGACGCAGACTCAGAGTCAGGCGCGGACCAGGACGTTCAGCTGGACCAACCCCGCGGAACATGCCGCCCTACTGGGCACGCGCAGCGGGCTCGAGCTACTGCGGGCGATGGCCGCGGGCGAGCTGCCGCGACCGCCGATCATGGACCTGGTCGACCTGGCCGGCATGCGGGCCGAGGAGGGCCGGGTCACGTTCTACCTAGACCCGCAGGAGTTCCACTACAACCCGCTGGGCAGCGTGCACGGCGGTGTCATATCGACCATGCTGGACAGTGCCGCGGGTTGCTCGGTCCACTCCACATTGCCCGCCGGGGTCGGCTATACGTCACTGGACCTGAACGTGAAGTTCCTACGCACCGTGACTGTCGCATCCGGACGGCTCACGTGCGCCGGCCAGGTACTCCAACGCGGCCGCCGGACCGCGCTCGCGGAAGCCCGCATGACCGACGCCGCGGGCCGGCTGGTCGCCCATGCGACGTCCAGCTGCCTGATCTTCGAAGCCCCCGCCGCCTGACGCGCCCAACGCCGGCGAGGCTGGATGATCGGAGGCGGCACGGCCATGAACGGCGGGCGGGTCCGGCCGAGTGGCCCCTTGACCCATCCACCGTCCGGAGAAGACTCCAAGGGATCCCTCTCTCTGGAGGCATCCATGTCGGAGCAACGAGAGATCACGCGCAGAGCCGTCCTCAAGACCGGCGTCACGGCCGGCGCGGCGGGACTCACCACGGTGGCGTTCGCCGGCCCGGCGCAGGCGTTCCCGGGGGCACCGGACGCGGTTGTCCTGCCCTGGCTGGACCAGCCCCCGCCGATCCCGCCGCCCGCGGCCAACATCGTCGGCCATCCGCTCGTCTGGGAGTCGCTCGACTCCCGGCTGACCCCGAATGACGAGTTCTTCACGGTCAAGCACTACAACGAACCACAGCTGAACGGGACCGACTGGCGGCTCGATATCGGCGGACTCGTCGCTCATCCCCGCACACTGTCGCTCGCCACGCTGCGCGCGCGGCCCCGCCGGTCGGTCGAGTTCACCCTGGAGTGTTCCGGCAACACCGGTCTGCCCTTCTTCATCGGCGGCGTCGGCAACGCCCGCTGGACCGGCACCCCGCTGCACCTGCTGCTGCACCAGGCCCACCCGACCGACGGCGGCACCGAGGTGGTGTTCTGGGGCGCCGACCGGGGCACCGTGACCATCCGGGACAACTCAGGGATCACCGGCCCCGGCGACACCGGCTCGGTAGAGCCCGACGCGACCGGCGGCCTGGACCTGACCATCACCGAGCAGTTCGCGCGGAGCATGTCGCTGGCCGAGGCGATGGCTCCGGAGAATCTGCTCTGCTTCGAGATGAACGGGGCGCCGTTGCCCCGCGAACACGGCTATCCGGTGCGGCTCATCGCTCCCGGCTGGTACGGCGTGGCGAACGTCAAGTGGTTGACCCGCATCGAGGTTCACGACCAGCGCTACGCGGGCCGGTTCATGGCACGCGACTACGTCACCATCCGGGAGCAGCAAGCCGGCGGCCAGACCGTGTGGACGTTCCACACGGTGTCCCACGCGAGGCTGAAGTCGGCACCCGCCAAGGTCACCCGCCGAGGCCACCACCACACCATCCTGGGAGTCGCGTGGGGAGCACCGATCGCGCGCGTCGAGGTCCAGGTGAACAGTGGTCGCTGGCAGGCCGCGACGCTCGACCGGGCGCGGGAGCGCGCCGGCTTCGCGTGGCGGTTCTGGACCTTCGACTGGGGTACGCCCGCGCCCGGCGAGTACGCGATCCGTTGCCGCGCGTTCGACACAGAGGGCAACATGCAGCCCCCACCGGGGGATCCCTACCTGAGTAGCCGGCGCACGTACTGGGAGAACAACGGCCAGATCACTCGGCGCGTACGCATCGAATGACGCTCAGCCGCGTGTGGCCTGGCGCTGGCGCCGGGCCTCGCGCTTCTCCTCGAAGCGCACCGCCTGGGTTTCCAGGTCCTGCATCTGCGTGGCGAGCCGCTCGCGGGCCTTTTCGCCCTCGGCGTCGAGGCCGGTACGGTCCCAGACGTTCCATTGCCGCAGCACCGGCTGCAGCACCTCGTCGCGGTGTTGCCGCAGGTCGTAGATGCCCGCGAGCGCGATGGACAGGGCCTTGCGCCCGAAGCCCTCGATGTTCGCGCCCGGCATCTGGAAGCCCGCGACCACGTCGGCGACCGCGCGCATCGCCGAGTTGGGCTCGAGGTCGAACGCCGCGCCGAGCAGGTTGCGGTAGAAGACCATGTGCAGGTTCTCGTCCGCGGCGACGCGGGCCAACAACTGCTCGGCGATCGGGTCGCCGGTGGCCCTGCCGGTGTTGCGATGCGAGATCCGCGTCGCCAGCTCCTGGAACGCGACGTACGCGACGGAGTGCAGCACCTCGTCGTCGTGGGCGTTGGCGTAGCCGGCCTGCATGTGCGCCATCCGGGCGCGCTCCAGCGCGACCGGGTCGACGGCCCGGCTGACGGTCAGGTAGTCGCGGATCGCGATCCCGTGCCGGCCTTCCTCGGCGGTCCACCGGTGCACCCAGGTCCCCCAGGCGCCGTCGCGGCCGAACAGCGTCGCGATCTCGTGGTGGTACGACGGCAGGTTGTCCTCGGTCAGCAGGTTGACGATCAGCGCCGTGCGGGCGACGTCCGGCAGCTCGGAGTCGCTCTCGTGCCACGGCTCGCCGCCCAGGATGCCGTCGAACGTCCGGCCGTCGCTCCACGGCACGTATTCGTGCGGGAACCACTCCTTCGCGAGCGACAGATGCCGGTCGAGGTTGGCGGCCACCACGGGCTCCAACTCGGTGAGCAGGGCGGTCTGGTCCAGCGGCACGGCGATCACTCCCTACGGTGGCGTAAGTTACGGTACCGTAGGAAAGGGTACCCCGGCGACCTGTGTCCCGCCCGGGAAGGCGAGTTCCTGGCTAACCCGCCGTGATCATCGGGAGCCGGTCGGCCGCGGGCGGCTCCCAGGTCGCGGCGTCCGCTTCGACCTGCTCGCCGGAGCGGATGTCCTTGACCGAGTCGGGATCGCCGGGGAACCAGACGTACGGGATGCCGCGGCGTTCCGCGAAACGGATCTGCTTGCCGAACTTCGCCGCCGTCGGTGAGACCTCGGTGGCGATGCCGCGGGCGCGCAGCACGTTCGCGATCCGGTCGCAGTCCCGGCGCTGCTCCTCGGCCGGCAACGCGATCAGCACGCAGGTGGGCACCGGCCGCGACACGCCCAGTGCGTCGCGGCCGAACAGCAGGCCGAGCAGGCGGGTGACGCCGATCGAGATGCCGACGCCGGGGTATCGGTCGGTGCCCGACGAGGCCAGGTTGTCGTAGCGGCCGCCGGAGCAGATGGAACCGTAACGCTCGTACCCGCGCAACTGGGTCTCGTAGACCGTACCCGTGTAGTAGTCGAGGCCGCGGGCGATCTTCAGCTCCGCGACGACCAGTCCCGGCGCGTGCTCGGCCGCCGACTCGACGACCTCGACCAGCTCCTCGAGTCCCTCGTCGAGCAGCACGTCGCGGACGCCGAGCGCGCGGACCGCGTCCACGAACGACGCATCCGGGGCGGAGATCGACGCGAGCTCGAGACACGCGGCTGCCTGCGCGTCGCTCGCGCCAGCCGTCTCGACCAGCAGCGCCGCCACCTTCTCCGGGCCGATCTTGTCCAGCTTGTCAACCGTCCGCAGTACCTGGTCGGGGTCCGCCAGGCCGAGCCCGCGGTAGAAGCCCTCGGACACCTTGCGGTTGTTCACCTGGATGCGCACCGGTGGGATGGGCAGGCCGCGGAACACGTCGCCGATGACCAGCGGCATCTCGGTGTCGTAGTGGAACGGCAGCGTGTCGCGGTCGACCACGTCGATGTCTGCCTGGAGAAACTCCCGATACCGGCCCTCCTGCGGGCGCTCGCCGCGCCACACCTTCTGGATCTGGTAGCGGCGGAACGGGAACTGCAGCTTGCCGGCGTTTTCAAGCACGAAGCGGGCAAACGGTACGGTCAGGTCGAAGTGCAGGCCGAGGGTGTCCTCGCCCTGGGAGTCCGCGTCCTGAAGGAGGCGGCGCAACAGGTAGATCTCCTTGGAGGTCTCCCCCTTGCTCAGCAACTGGTCGAGCGGCTCGACCGCGCGGGTCTCCAGCGGCGCGAAGCCGTACAGCTCGAACGTGGATCGGATCTTGTCGAGCACGTACTGCTCGATCATGCGCTGGGGCGCCAGCCACTCAGGGAAGCCGGAAATAGGCACTATGTCTCCGTTGCAAGTTCTACAGGCCACGGGAAGGTGCGCTGATCAGCTCCCGCAGGTACGGGTTCGAAGCGCGTTCCCGGCCGATGGTCGTGGCGGGTCCGTGGCCGGGCAGGACGACCGTGTCGTCGGCCAGCGGCAGGATCTTGTCCCGCAGGCTGACCAGCATCGTCTCGGTGCTGCCGCCCGGCAGGTCGGTGCGCCCGATGGAGCCGGCGAAGAGCACGTCACCGGAGAGGCAGATCTGCTCCGCATCCCACGACGTGCCCGCGCCCGGCAGCCGGAACAGCACCGACCCGCCGGTATGGCCGGGGGCATGGTCGACCGCGACCTCGAGGCCGGCCAGGGTCAGCGTGGCACCGTCGGTGAGCTCCGCGACGTCGTCCGGCTCCGTGTACGGCAGGCGGCCGCCGAACAGCGCGGACAGGTCCATGCTCAGGCCCTTGGCCGGGTCGGCCAGCATCTCCCGATCGGCCGGGTGCACGTAGGCCGTGATACCGCGCGCGCCACACACCGGCGCGACGGAGAACGTGTGGTCGAGATGCCCGTGGGTGAGCAGGACCGCGGCCGGGTACAGCCGGTGCTCGGCCAGTACCTCGTCCAGTTGATCCAGCACGCCGATGCCCGGGTCGACCACCAGGCACTGCTCCCCCGGGCCGGCCGCCACGACGTAGCAGTTGGTGCCGAAGGCCTCGGCCGGAAAGCCGGTGACGAGCACTCCGCACCCCTCTCGAGCGGTCCTGTTCCTTCGAGCCTACCGGGGCCGCCGACGGCCGCCCGCACGATACACACCGTGACGGAACCTCGCACAACACATTCCCAGGGCGTACCCGTACACTCTTGCGGGCGTGTGGCGTGGCGCACCGCCTTGACAGGATGAGGAAGGGGAGCGCTCGGTGGCTTCCAGCAAGGACCGTCAGCGCAAGCTGGCGCGGGCGAAGCTCGATCGGCAGATGGCGCGCCGGGCCGGGCGAGAACGCCGCCGCCGTCAGATCATGGCCGGTGCGGGCGCTTTGCTGGCGGTGGCACTGATCGTTACGGGCGCGGCCTGGCTGGGCGGCGCCTTCGACAACAAGGAGCCGGCCAGCAGCCCCGACGCCGCCGACATCTGCGCCTGGACGCCGCAGAGCGCGCAGACGAACACCGACCTCAAGGAGGTCGGCACGCCGCCGACCAAGAACATCCCCACTTCCGGTACGCGGCCCATGACGATCACCACGAACCAGGGCGCGCCGATCGTGGTAAGCCTCGACCTGACCAGCGCGCCGTGCAGCGGGGAGAACCTGACCTACCTGGCCGGGAAGAAGTTCTACGACAACACCGACTGCACCGAGATCACGACCGAGGGCGCGGTGCACTGCGGCGACCCAGCCGGCACCGGGCTCGGCGGCCCCACGTACAGCCTCTACAGCGAGAGCGTTCCGACCCCGCCCCAACCGTCAGCCAGCCAGCCCTCGGCCAGCCCGGCGTCGGCGAAGGCTCCGCTGTATCCCAAGGGAACCGTCGCGCTGATCGGCAACCCGCCGGGCACCAACGGCAGCCAGTTCCTCATCTTCTTCTCCGACTTCAGCCCGGCGAACCCGCAGTACCCGATCGTGGGCAAGGTGACCAGCGGCATGGACACGGTCACCAAGATCAGCAAAATCGCGACCGTGGACAATGGTTCCGGAAGCAAGGTCAAGCCGAAGGTGAAAGTTACCATCCAGAGCCTGACCGTCGGCGACGTGGCCGCCGGTGGCGCCGTCCCGTCGGCGAGCACCCAATCCTGAGTACGTCAGGCGCAGATAACAGCAGGAGGAAGACCGTGTCGTCGATCAAGGACCGGCAGCGCGCGGCGGCGCGGGCCCGGCTCGAGAAGGAGATGGCCGAACGGGCCGCGGCCGCGCGCAAGCGCCGGCAGCGCCAGGCGATCATCGGTTCGGCCATCGCGGTCGTGGTCATCGCCGGCGGGGCGATCTGGCTGGTGACCGCGCTGAACAAGGGCGACGACAAGAACGCCGCGAGCGGGCCGCCGGCCGGCACTGTCGCATGCTCGTGGACGCCCGAGGACGCCAGCTCGGGCGCGAAAGTAGTGGACGTCGGCACGCCCCCGCCGAACGCGCCCAACGTCGGCATGGCCACGCTGACGATCGATACCAACCTCGGCGCCATCACCGCGACGGTCGACAAGTCGAAGGCGCCGTGCACGGCCGAGGCGTTCACATACCTGTCGAGCAAGAAGTTCTGGGACGGCACCAAGTGCCACCGGCTCACCACCGAGGGCATCAAGGTGCTGCAGTGCGGTGACCCGAGCGCGAAGGGCAAGGGCTACCGTCCGACCGACGGCACCGGCGGGCCGAGCTTCCGCTACGCGGAGGAAAACCTGCCGACCGGCAAGACGCCGGCGTATCCCGCCGGCACGATCGCCATGGCGAAGACCCAGGCACCCAACAGTACGGGCAGCCAGTTCTTCATCGTGTACGGCGACACGACGCTCGACCCCTCGTACACGGTTCTCGGCACCGTCACCAAGGGGCTGGACATCGTCCAGCAGGTCGCCAAAGCGGGCACCGACGACGCCAACGGAAAGGGCGACGGTCACCCGAAGAAGGAGATCGAGATCAAGACCCTGACCATGGCCGCCGCGTAGGTCGTACGGCACGGGGGCGGGCCCGCCGGGTCCGCCCCCGCGTCACGCCCCCGACGTGACGCGGTAGGCGTCGAAGACGCCGTCCACCTTGCGCACCGCGGCGACCAGATGACCCAGGTGCTTCGGGTCGGCCATCTCGAACGTGAACCGGCTGACCGCCACGCGGTCGCGGGTCGTGGTGACCGTCGCGGACAGGATGTTGACCCGCTCCTCCGACAGCACCCGCGTCACGTCGGCCAGCAGCTTGTGCCGGTCCAGCGCCTCCACCTGGATCGCCACCAGGAACGTCGACGCGGATGTCGGCTTCCAGCTCACCTCGACCACGCGTTCGCTCTGCGCTCGCAGGTCCTCGGCGTTGGCGCAGTCCTCGCGGTGCACGCTGACGCCGCCGGAGCGCGTCACGAAGCCGAACACCGTGTCGCCGGGCACCGGGGTGCAGCAGCGGGCCAGCTTCACCCAGACGTCGCTGACGTCCTTGACCACCACGCCCGGGTCCTGGGCGGTGCTGCGGTTGCGCGGCGGCCGGGTGGCGACCGCCGTCTCGGCGATGTCCTCGACGGCACCCTCCTCGCCGCCGAACCCGGCGACCAGCTTCTGCACCACCGACTGGGCGGAGACCGTGCTCTCGCCGACCGCCGCGTACAGCGACGCCACGTCGGCCAGGTGCAGGTCGCGGGCGATCGTCATGAGGTTGTCGCTGGTCAGCATGCGCTGCAGGGGGAGGCCCTGCTTCCGCATCGCCTTGACGATCGCCTCCTTGCCGATCTCGATCGCTTCCTCGCGGCGCTCCTTGTTGAAGTACTGCCGGATCTTCGTACGCGCCCGCGGGCTCTTGACGAAGCCGAGCCAGTCCTGGGTCGGGCCGGCGGTGGCCGACTTCGACGTGAAGATCTCGATCACGTCGCCGTTGGAGAGCGTGGACTCCAGCGGCACCAGCTTGCCGTTCACCCGGGCGCCGATGCACTTGTGGCCCACCTCGGTGTGCACCGCGTACGCGAAGTCCACCGGCGTCGAGCCGGTCGGCAGCGGGATGACGTCGCCCTTCGGCGTGAAGACGTACACCTCCTGGCTGGACAGGTCGAAGCGCAGCGCGTCCAGGAACTCGCTCGGGTCGCTCGCCTCGCGCTGCCAGTCCAGCAGCTGGCGCAGCCAGGTCATCTCGTCGATGTGCGCCGGCGGCCCCACGATCGTGGCGCCCTTCTGCTCCTTGTACTTCCAGTGCGCGGCGATGCCGAACTCCGCCGTGCGGTGCATCGCGAACGTACGGATCTGCATCTCGACCGGTTTGCCGCTGGGGCCGATGACCGTCGTGTGCAACGACTGGTACATGTTGAACTTCGGCATCGCGATGTAGTCCTTGAACCGGCCCGGCACCGGCTGCCAGTTCGCGTGGATGACGCCCAGCGCGGCGTAGCAGTCGCGGACCGTGTCGACCAGGATGCGCACGCCGACCAGGTCGTAGATGTCGTTGAAGTCGCGACCCCGCACGATCATCTTCTGGTAGATCGAGTACAGGTGCTTCGGCCGGCCGGTGGTCTCCGCCTTGATCTTCGCGGCCTTGAGATCGAGCTGCACCCGGTTCGTGACCTGCCGCAACAGCGCCTCACGCTGCGGCTGGTGCTCGCCGATCAGCCGGTTGATCTCCTCGAACCGCTTCGGGAACAGCGTGCCGAACGCGAGGTCCTCGAGCTCCCACTTGATCGTGTTCATACCGAGGCGGTGCGCCAGCGGGGCGAGGATCTCCAGCGTCTCTTTCGCCTTCTGCTCCTGCTTGGCGCGGGGGAGGAAGGTGAGCGTACGCATGTTGTGCAGCCGGTCGGCCAGCTTGATGACCAGCACGCGCGGGTCCTTGGCCATGGCCACGACCATCTTGCGGATCGTCTCGGCCTTGGCAGCATCGCCCAGTTTCACCCGATCGAGCTTCGTCACGCCGTCGACGAGCAGCGCGACCTCGCCGCCGAAGTCGTTCTTCATCTGCTCGAGGGTGTAGTCGGTGTCCTCGATCGTGTCGTGCAGCAACGCGGCCACCAGCGTCGTGGTGTCCATGCCGAGGTTGGCCAGGATCGTGGCGACCGCGAGCGGGTGCGTGATGTACGGGTCGCCCGACTTGCGATATTGCCCGGAGTGCCAGCGGGCCGCCACGTCGAACGCGCGCTGCAGCGCCCGGCCGTCGGCCTTCGGGTGGCTGGCGCGGTGGGTGGCGATCAGCGGCTCGAGGACCTCGCTGACCTGGGTGGACTGCCAGGGGGCGTTGAACCGGGCGAGCCGGGCCCGCACCCGCCGGCCGGTCGGCGCGCTGGCCAGGCCGAAGCCGCTCGACGGCTCGTCGACCAGTGCCAGCGGCTGGGTCGTTTCCGGGTCGCCGTGACGAGGCTTCGCCGCGGTGTCGCTAGGGGCGGGGGTTGCCGTCTTGTTGGCGGCCTTGGCACGCGTGCCCTCGGCCGCCGCGTCCGCGTCGCTCGGCTGCACCGTGCCCTCCGTCGGAGGGGCGACGTCGCTGGACACCGGCCTCCTCACACTCGTTTCCTTCACGCTGCCAGGCTGCTGTCCCACCTGGTTGAGAACGTCATCCTACCCGTCTGTTCTTCCCGGTTGGCCCGCCCTGGACCTTCGAAAGAGTGCCACCGGGAGGGTGCAAGCGGGATCAAACGGTCAGCAACGCATGGACCGCTCGCGGGGCCAGGCGCTCCCGGCCGCCGAGGAACGAGAGTTCCACCAGCACGCTGAAACCCGCGACGGACCCGCCGGCCTGCTCGACCAGGTCCAGCGCGGCACCGGCGGTGCCGCCGGTGGCGAGCACGTCGTCGACGAGCAGGACCCGGTGCCCGGCCATGAACGCGTCCTGGTGCACCTCGAGCGTCGCCTCGCCGTACTCCAGCGCGTAGGAGGCGGAGAACGCCGGGCGGGGCAGCTTGCCCGCCTTGCGCACCGGCACCACGCCGGTCCCGGCCGCGTACGCGATCGCCGCGGCGACCACGAAGCCGCGGGCCTCGATGCCGGCGACCACGTCGAACGAGCCGGCGCCGTGATACGCGACGATCCCGTCGATCACCTCGTGGAACGCCGACCCGTCGGCGAACAGCGGCATCAGGTCCTTGAAGACGACGCCCGGCTTCGGGAAGTCGGGCACGTCCAGCACACGGTCGGCGACCAGCGCGGCCATCTCCGGCCCGCTGTCACCGTGCGCCTCTACGGTCTCAGCAGTCACGCCGCCCACCCTATAGATCGCGACGGCCCGCCACCTCAGCGGTGGCGGGCCGTCCAACGATCGAACGGGACGGCGGCGGCCGTTACCGCCGCTTGCCACCGCCGCTGGGACGGTTGCCGCCGGGTCGGCCGCCCCGGTTGGTGTTGCGCTTGGCGGTCGGGCGGGCACCCGGCCGTGGCGCGGACGGCGTCGAAGCGGCCAGCGCGGGGACCTCGTCGTCGGGGACGGCCGGCGCGGCGCTCGGTGTGCTCGCGGCGCTCGCCGCGCGCTTGCGCTCGGCCCGCGGTGCCACGTCGCTCGGGCGGGCGCTGGACCGGCGCGCCAGGACCCGCGCGTTGTGCGCCTTGATCCGCGGCTCCTGATCCTTCAGCGCGGTCAACAACGGCGACGCGAACATGATCGACGAGAGCACGCCCAGGCCCATGCCGACGAAGAGCACGAGGCCAAGGTCCTTCAGCGTACCGGCGCCGAGCAGGCCGGCCCCGATGAACAGCAGTCCGCCGACCGGCAACAACGCCACCAGCCCGGTGTTGATCGACCGCATCAGCGTCTGGTTCACCGCCAGGTTCGTTGCCTCGCTGTACGTCCGCGAGCTGCCCGCCGTGATCCCTCGGGTGTTCTCCTGCACCTTGTCGAACACCACGACCACGTCGTACAGCGAGAAGCCCAGGATGGTCAGGAAGCCGATCACCGTGGACGGTGTGACCTCGAAGCCGACGATCGAATACACACCCGCCGTGAGCACAAGGTTGAGCAGCAGCGACGACACGGCCGCGACCGCCATCCGCCACTCGAAGCGGATCACCAGATAGGCCAGCACCAGTACCAGGAAGATGCCGAGGCCGAGCAGCGCCTGCCGGGTGACCTGCGTACCCCAGGCCGCGGATACCCGGTTGTCGGTGATCTTCTCGGCCGGGACGTTCAGGTCCTTGACCAGGTTCGTCTTGACCGTGTCGGCCTGGTCCTGGGTGAGCGCGGACGTCCGGATGGAGTACGTGGCGTCGCCGCCGTTGCCGACCTTCGTAGCGTTCGACACCTGGGTGTCGGGCGGCACGTCGGCGGCGGCGACGGCCCGGGTCACGGCGTCCTGCGCCTCGGCCTGGGTGCCCACGCTGGCCGGCACGATGAACTGCGAACCGCCCTCGAATTCGATGCCGAGGTGGAATCCCCGGACGAAGAAGCTGCTGATCGCGATCAGGACGAGGACTGCCGCGGTGGCGAACCAGATCTTGCGACGGCCGATGATGTTGAGGTTCGCCTCGCCGCGGTAGAGGCGATCGGCAAGACCTTCGCGGGGCATGTCAGGCCTCCTTCACACGCGAGGTGCGCGGCTTCGCCGGCTCCTCGGTCGGGGGACGGCGCAGGACGCGGCCGAGACCGCTGACCCGCGGCGACAGGAACGCCTTGGTGTTCGCGAACATCGTCATGATCGGATGCCGGAACAGGAACACCACGACGAGGTCGAGGATCGTGGCTAGGCCAAGCGCGAACGCGAAGCCCTTCACCTGCCCGATCGACACGATGTAGAGCACCACGGCCGCCATGATGGTGATGGTGTTGGCGGAGATGATGGTACGCCGGGCGCGGGACCACGCCCGGGGAACGGCGCTGCGCGGACTTCGACCCTCGTGGATCTCGTCCTTGAGCCGCTCGAAGTAGATGACGAACGAGTCGGCCGCCACACCGAGCGAGACGATGAAGCCGGCTATGCCCGCCAGCGACAGCGTGAAGCCGGTCGTCCGGCCCAGGAAAACCAGGGCACCGAACGTCAGCAGGCCGGACAGGATCAGGCTCAAGAAGATGACCGTGCCGAGCAGCCGGTAGTAGAAGAACGCGTAGATCGCCACCAGCAGCATGCCGATCGCGGCCGCGAGCAGGCCGGCCTTGAGCTGCTGCACGCCCAGCGTCGCGGAGACGGTCTGGGTCGCGGCCGCGTTGAACGTGACCGGCAGCGCGCCGTACTTGATCTGGTCGGCGAGCACCTTGGCCGTGGTCGGGGTGAACTGGCCGGTGATCTGCGACTGGCCGGTCAGCACGCCCTGGATCTCCGGCGCCGAGATGACCTCCTTGTCCAGGACCACCGCGACGAGGCAGTGGGTGGCGCTCTGGGAGAGCGCCTGCGCGGCCGCGAGGCAGGTGTCGCCCGACGCCGGCGTGAACGCCTCGCGGGTCAGGGCGGCCCACTTGTTCTGGCCCGCGCTGGTGAAGTCCAGCGAAACGACCCACTGGCCCTGCTGCTGGTCGAGCTGCGGGCTCGCGGTGTGGATGTCGGTGCCGACGACCTTGGCCACGTCGAGGAACATCTTGGCGCCGCTGCCGTCACACGTGGTCACCTGCGCCTTGGGCGCGTCGATCGAGCCGTTCGGCCGCTTGTTCAGCTGGTCGCAGCTGATCGTCGGCACGTTGAACTGCATCTGCGGGGTCAGCGCGTTGACCTCCTCGCCGGTCAGCGTGGCGAACTTCGCGTACGTCTTGCCGGCAGTCGGGTCCGTGCTGAGGTTCGGCGGATCGGTCAGCTTGCTGGCCGCGGCCCAGGCAGCCGCACCCACCTTCTTCTCGACAGCCGCGCGCTGCGCAGCCAGGTCGGGCGTCACCGGAGCCGCGGAGGCGGACGGGTTCGGTGCCGGCGTCGCGGCGCCCGCCGGGGCGGACGCGCTCGCGCTCGGGGCCGGCTCGCCGCCGCCCTGGCCCCCGCTCGACGCGGTCGGCGCCGGGCTACCGGTGGCCGCCGGGGCCTTGCTGGCGCCGGTCGACGGGGGCGCGCCGCTGGGCGCGGTGCTCGGCGCCGCGGACGGCGGGTTGAGCGCGGTGGCGCTGACGTCGCCGGTCGCCTTGAGCACCTTGCGGAACCGCATCTGCGCGGCCTGGCCGACGTTCTTGAGCTGATCGTCGCCCTTGCCGGCGAGGGACACCACGATGTTGCGGTTACCCTCGATCACGACCTCGGCCTCGGAGACGCCCAGCGCGTTGACCCGGCTCTCGATGATCTTCCGGGCCTCCTCCATGCTCGACTGCGGCGGCACCTTGCCGTTGATCAACGACGCCTGGTACGTCGCCTGGGTGCCGCCGACGAGGTCGAGACCGAGCTTGGGGTGCAGGCGGTCGGTGATGCTGCCCTTGGCGCCCGCCGCGAAGAAGACGAGCAGGTACAGGATGACGAAGACCAGGCCGAGCACGGCGAGTTGCCGTCCTGGATGCATCGGTCCCTGTGGTGGTCGTGCCACGACTTTCGGTCTCCTCGTGCGGTTCGGCCGCCGCAGGAGCGCGGCGATTGTGGTCAGCGTGGGGGCAGGCGAGAAAGGTCGCGCGGCGGCCCGGGCCCGGCTGTCCGGCGACGATTATTCACAACGGCCCGCTGCGCGGCTGCCCCGGCCCGGCGGCGGTCGTGCCCGCGGCCCGCACCGGGCGGGCCGCGACGTTCATCGATCCTTGGACTTGCGGGTCTCGACGATCGGGCTCTCGATCGCCGGCGGCTCGACCGCCGGCTCGTCGGGCGGCGTGTCGTCGGCGGGCGGCTCCTCGGCCACGCTGGCATCCTGCTTCAGCACGCGGGCGATCGCCGGCCGCGCGAACTTGGCGTTCACACCGGGCGCGATCTCCAAGGTGACCACGTCGTCGTCCATCGCGACGACGGTGCCATGCAGGCCGCCGATGGTAACGATCTGGTCGCCGGGGCCGAGCGCCGACTGCATCTGCTGAGCCTCGCGACGCCGCTTCTGCTGCGGGCGGATCATCAGGAAATACATGACGCCGAAAAGCAGG
Organism: Actinoplanes sp.; assembly: GCA_036001925.1. GTDB lineage: Bacteria > Actinomycetota > Actinomycetes > Mycobacteriales > Micromonosporaceae > Actinoplanes. The sequence continues at coordinate 9,377 of DASYTU010000258.1, read as the reverse complement.
ACTATCAGGAGCAGCGGCGTGAAACTGCTACCGCCACCCGCTTGAGCTGCGACAAACACGAGGAAGACCTTCCCTGGGGCCACCGGCGCGGCGCACGCGCGCACGACGGGGCGACAAAACATCCCGTCCGAACGGCCGCGAGTCTAATCGGTCCAGCTGAGAACGCCGAATGCGGCACAGATCACGTTCACATTACGAGCACATTTCAGGAGTCCCGGGCGAAAAGCTCCGCCTGGACGACGCCGCCACGGCCGTCTGCCGGCGGCGCCTTCCCGAGGTGCCGCCACCCCGCCTCGGTGGCGACCCGGCCCCGGGGGGTTCGGGCCAGCAGCCCCGCCCGCACCAGGAACGGCTCGCACATCTCCTCCACCGTGTCGGACTGCTCCCCCACCGCCACCGCCAGCGTCGACAGCCCTACCGGCCCGCCGCGGAACGAGTCGATCAGCGCCCGCAGCACCGCCCGGTCGAGCCGGTCCAGCCCGAGCGCGTCGACGTCGTAGACCGCGAGCGCCGCGAGCGCCGAATCCAGGCTGACCACACCGTCCGCCCTGACCTCGGCGTAGTCGCGGACCCGGCGCAGCAACCGGTTGGCGATGCGCGGCGTGCCCCGGGACCGGCCGGCGATCTCAGCGGCGCCCTCCGGAGTGATCGGCACGCCGAGAATCCGCGCGGAACGGTGCAGCAGGGCGTCCAGGTCGGCGGCCGAGTAGAAGTCGAGATGCGCGACGAAGCCGAACCGGTCCCGCATCGGCCCGGACAGCAGGCCGGCCCGCGTCGTCGCGCCGACCAGCGTGAACGGCTCCACGTCGAGCGGGATCGCGGTCGCGCCCGGGCCCTTGCCGACCACCACGTCGACGCGGAAGTCCTCCATGGCGCTGTACAGCAGTTCCTCGGCCGGCTTGGCGATGCGGTGGATCTCGTCGATGAACAGGACCTCACCTTGGCCAAGGCTGGTCAGGATCGCGGCTAGGTCTCCGGAGCGTTCGATGACCGGCCCGCTCGTAGTCCGGATCGCCGTACCAAGCTCGGCCGCCACGATGTTGGCCAGGGTGGTGTTGTGGACCACGAGATCATTGACGGTAAAGGTGTGATCGCCCGCGACGGTCAGGCATCTGCACGCGTGCAATCCGGCCGGCTCGACCGAGACGACGCGATCGGGTGCCAGCCGCTCATCGAACCGGTCCCGCCTCGGCGCCCACACCCGAAGCCGCTCTCCCCGCTCGCCGATCGGAGTGACCCGCTCGACGAAGCGCGCTGCGTCGTCCTGGCTGGTGATGCTGAGGCGCCAGGACTCGTGGAGACGGCCCTGGTAGCGGCCGCGCTTGAGCTTCAGACGGGACTGGATGCCCAGCCGGAGGAGGAGGTGCTGGGTGTCCTCCAGCAGGCCGCGCGAAACGCTGTAGAACTCGATGACCAGGTCGTATCTGTCCCGACCGCGGCGGCTGACCGTGCCGTCACAGGCGAAGTAGGCGGCGAGGAACGCGCTGATCTGCCATGCGTCGCCCCGGTAAACGAACTCCGGCACCCGCTTCATCCAGGCCGTCTTTTCCAGCAGACCCGTCTCCCGCAGCCACGGCTTGAGACCCGAAACGCGGATCAACGAACTCCGAGCCGAGTTGGGGCGGGTGTTGTGCGCGTAGCCCAGGCGGTCGCAGGTCGCCCGGAAGTCGTCCAGTACCGCCTCGTCGCCGCCCGTGAACGTGACCTGATTGCTGGTGCAACCGTCGCCGATCATGTACCCGGCCAGGCGAAACTCGTCCGTGATCTCAGTGCCGTCGGCGACAATGCCGGGCTCCAGGACGTTGGCTAGCGAGTCCTCGGGCGTCAGGTCGCTGGCCTTGACCCATCCGTCGGTTGTCCAGAACGGATGGTCGGGAGCCGCGACCACTTCACGGCCGCAACTGGTTCGAATCCGTACCGAGTCCAGCTCGCCCTGCTCGTGCACGGCCAGCACCGCGGCCGGCTCGCCCGCCTTGGTGATGACCAGATCCCCGACCTGGATGTCGCCCAGTCGGCGCCGAGTGCCGTCGGCGAGAAGCACGAGAGCGTCGATGGACACTGGCTTACCTAGTCCGGGCGGTCCGGACAAAAGGATATGATCCGGTGGCGTGCCGCGGCCCATCGCGCCCTTGAGCAGTAGGTCGAGCTGGTCCCGAACCCGGTGCTGGGCGATGAAGTCGGCCAGCCGGCGCGGCCGGACGCTGGCCTCCGCGTCCAGTTCGGCGTCCGCCACGTACGGCGACACCAGGTCGTCGGACGTCATCGGGCGCGTCCGAGCAGGCGGATGGCCTGGCGCAGCAGGACCGGCACCGGCGGGACGTCGCCGTTGAGGGTCTCGGCCACCGCGGACACCGCCTGGTCGGCCTGCGCGGCGGTCCAGCCCAGTGCGAGCACGCCCTGACGTACCTGGTCCTGCCACTCGCCGCTCAAGACGCCGGCTGAGCCCTCCGAGCCGGCGAAGACCGGCCCGATGCGGTCGCGCAGCTCGAGCACCAGGCGTTCCGCGCCCTTCTTACCGATGCCGGGGACCCGGGTCAGGGCCGCGATGTCGCCGCTGGAGATGGCCCGCCGTACCGAATCGGGTTGGTGCACCGCGAGCACCGCCTGGGCCAGCCGCGGTCCGACGCCGCTCGCCGTCTGCAGTAGCTCGAAGAGCTGCTTCTCGTCGTCGTCAGCGAAGCCGTACAGCGTGAGCGAGTCCTCCCGGACGACCAGGCTGGTGGCCAGCCGTGCCTCGACGCCCGCCTTGAGGCCGGCAAGCGTGCCGGGCGCGCACTGCACCGAGAGGCCGACGCCGCCGACCTCGATGACGGCGCTGTCCGGCGCGATGGCGGCCACCCGGCCGCGGACACTGGCGATCATCGTGGGATCCCTCCCCTGCGAGACGACGCCGCGAACGAGGCGGCTTCGATCCGGGCGCGCGTGCTGCCGCGCCAGACGTGGCAGATGGCGAGCGCGAGCGCGTCCGCCGCGTCCGCTGGCCGGGGCGGCGCGTCCAGCCCGAGCAGCCGCGTGACCATGGCGGTGACCTGGGCCTTCCCGGCCGTGCCGGAGCCGGTGACGGCCGCCTTGACCTCGCTGGGCGTGTAGGTCTGCACGGGCAACCGGGCCCGTGCGCCGGCGAGGATCGCGACCGCGCTGGCCTGCGCGGTGCCCATCACGGTACGGACGTTGTGCTGGCTGAACACCCGCTCGACGGCGACGCTGTCCGGACGATGCTCGTTGACCAGCTCGGCCAGCGAGCTGTCGAGGTGCAGCAACCGCAGCGCGATGTCGTCGTCCGGCTCGGTGTAGACCACGTAGTACGCGATCAGCTTGCACGGCCGCCCGGGCACGCCCTCGACGACACCGACGCCGCACCGGGTCAGCCCCGGGTCGATGCCGAGCACGCGCACTACGCGACCTCCCCATGCCCGACGTACGTGTGTTCGACACCCTAGTACGCCGAGCGACTTGCGCCGGTCCACGACACGCCTGGACGATGAGAGATGGGAGGTCGCCATGTACCTCATTCCGCCGATGGACGACGAGCCGCCGGACGACTTCGTGACGTTCGTGGCCGTCCATCTCACCGATCTGCAGCGGGAGGCCGCCCGCCTGACCGGCGGCCCGCAGCACGCCGACGAGGTCTACCCCGAGGCGCTGGTCGACGTCGCCGGCCATTGGCGCCGGCTGCGGCTCAAGCGCCGGCTGACCCGCAAGGATGCGTCCGGCGCGTACCTGGCTCAGCGTCTGGCGGCCCGCGCGAAGCAGTGGCGCGAGGACCAGATCTACGAGGTGGAGGTCCAGCTGATCCGCCCACCGGTCCCGGCCGCCCGCGCGTCCAGCATCGCACTGCGCAAGGCCTCGTTACTGCCCGGCACCGTACGCGTGCAGGCCCGCCCGCTCGCGGAGGCGTCGATCGCGTGGAGCCACGCCTGCCAACGCGCCCGCTGGCGCCGGCTGGTCCGGGCGGCGGCGGTGTTCGTGGTGGTCTTCATCGGACTTGTGCAGGCGCTGCCGACGCTCCCCGATTAGCCGCAATCCCGGGGACACAAGGTTCCGCGGGCGACCGCAAGCGTGTGTCGTGAGTCGAGGCGGCGTGCAGCGGTTCGGCGGTCGCAGGCCGTCGTCGCGGCCGGGCGGCCGGCGCAGGCAGGCGATCGCACACGGCCCGTCGGTGGACGACCCCCGCACAGGCACCGGACTGCGGCCGCTGTTTGCCCGCCGTCACCGGCCGACCAACCCGGACGCACTAAACGGAAGATCGGTGGTACGCCAGCGCCATCGATCTTCCCCGCAGTCAGGACGCCCGGGGTAGCGGTCGCAGAACGTAGTGGACGCCGCATCGCTCGCGTTGCCATCTCACGACTGATCGAGCGTCAGCATGCCTTGCTGAATCTCAATGCCGAGTTCCTGCATGAAGCGAGCGAGGTTGCCCATGGCGTCGCCGAACTTCCAGATTGCTTCCCAATCTCCGGCCAACCACGCGTGGGCGCGGTGGCGGGCCTCCGGTACTGGATCGACCCGTGGCGGCTGGGGTGTCGGTGGCCAGGACTTGGCCACTTTCAAGAGCAGCGGCGCGCCGAAGGCCCGGAGTTTGGCCCGCCTCGCGGAATCAATAGCGGCCTGCAATGACTCCCATTCCTGTAACGAGACAAGCGGCCATGCTCGCTGGATGGGATGACCATCGTCATCACGGACGATGCGACCCTTGTGCTCAACCTGATCGAGCATCGCACGGGAGCGCCGATGTCCTCGGCCCATACGATGATCTCGTGACCTTGAAGCTCAGCCTATGCCTCGATGATCGGACGCTGCCGCTCCGGGGCTCGTCGTCTCATCGGTGGCGTTGGACGGCGATCGACTCCCAACAACCGCATGCGTCCATGATCACGGACTACGACTCGATTTGTGCGAGCACCTCGTCGGAGACGTCGAAGTTGGCGTAGATGTTCTGCACGTCGTCGCAGTCTTCGAGCGCGTCGATGAGCTTGAACACCTTGCGGGCCGCCTCCTCGTCGATCGGCACGGTCATGCTCGGGACGAGCGACGTCTCCGCGGAGTCGTAGTCCATGCCGGCGTCCTGCAGGGCGGTCCGCACCGCGACCATGTCGTTTGGCTCGCTCACTACCTCGAACGAGTCGCCCAGGTCGTTGACCTCCTCGGCGCCCGCGTCGAGCACGGCCAGCAGCACGTCGTCCTCGCTCGCGCCGGCCTTGGGCACGATCACGACACCCTTGCGGAAGAACATGTACGACACCGAGCCCGCGTCGGCGAACGTTCCGCCGTTGCGGGTCAGCGCGGTGCGTACCTCGGTGGCGGCGCGGTTCCGGTTGTCGGTGAGGCACTCGATGAGCATGGCGACGCCGCCGGGGCCGTACCCCTCGTACATGATGGTCTGCCAGTCGGCACCGCCGGCCTCCAGGCCGGAGCCGCGCTTGACCGCGCGGTCGATGTTGTCGTTCGGTACGGAGTTCTTCTTCGCCTTCTGGATGGCGTCGTAGAGCGTGGGGTTGCCTGTAGGGTCTCCGCCGCCGACGCGCGCCGCCACTTCGACGTTTTTGATCAGCTTGGCGAACATCTTGCCGCGCTTGGCGTCGATCGCGGCCTTCTTGTGCTTCGTGGTCGCCCATTTGGAGTGGCCAGACATGCGTGTTCTTCCGTCCTTCTCTGACTGCGAGGGATCAACCGTGGCGGACCAGGTCGACGAACAGCTCGTGGATCCGGGAGTCACCGGTGATCTCCGGGTGGAACGACGTGGCGAGCAGGTGCCCGCGCCGGACCGCGACGATCCTATCGCCGGAGACCCGGGCGACGATCTCGACGTCGTCGCCCACCTTCTCGACCAGCGGCGCCCTGATGAACGTCGCGGGGAACTCGAACGGCTCCGACCAGCTCGGCTCGAACCCGACGACCGCCTCGAACGAGTCGACCTGGCGCCCGAACGCGTTGCGGCGTACGACGACGTCGAGGCCGCCCAGCGTCTCCTGGCCGACGATGCCCCCCTCGATGTGGTTCGCGAGCATGATCATCCCGGCGCAGGTGCCGAACGCGGGAAGGCCGCCGGTGATCGCGTCGCGCAGCGGCTCGAACAGCTCGAAGGTCCGGGCCAGCTTGTACATGGTGGTGGACTCGCCCCCGGGCAGCACGATGCCGTCGAGGCCGGCGAGCTCGGACGGGCGGCGTACGGCGACGGTGCGGGCGCCGCAGTGCTCGAGCATGGCGCGGTGCTCGCGCACGTCGCCCTGCAGTGCGAACACGCCGACGGTCAGGGAGGAGGTCACCGGCAAATTCTAGGTTCGGGCGACGAGACGCCGCTCACGGGCCCTCGACGCCGAGGGCGCGGGCGACGATCTCCTCGATGGAGAGGGTGGGGTCGATGACCGCGCCGCGGTTGCGGGCCAGCCCGTCCAGCTGGAACCACACCGCGTCGGCCAGCCGCCGGGCCAGCGCGGGCGCGGAGGGCACGCGCTCCTCGCGGCCGAGCCAGAGCCGGACCGCGCCGACCACCTCGGAGACCAGCCCGAACACCAGCAGGTCGATCGAGGCTACGTCGTCCTCGTCGAGCGTGGCACCGAAGGTCTCCGCACCCATGGTGATGATCGGTCCCACGATGTCGGCCACGAACTGCACCGCGTTGCGCAGCGGGCTGCCTGGACGTCCGACGCCCTCGCGGACGCCGACCCGGTGCAGCGACGGGTGGGCGTCAGCCCAGCCGACGTAGGTCACGACGATCCGCTGGATCACCTGCTCGATGCTGCCGACCAGCACAACGGACGGGTCCAGCTCGGCCAGCAGCAGCTCGAGCACCTGCTGCTGCACCGCCTGGTCCAGGTCGGCGCGGTCGGTGAAGTGCCGGTAGACCGCCGGCCGGGCCAGCCCGGCCCGCTCGGCGATCTGGTGGACGTGGATCTCGGTGCCCGGCGGGTGCTCCTCGATCAGCTGGATCGCCGCACCGATGATCAGCTCGCGGCGCTCGCGCTTGTGCCGCTCCCAGCGCAGGCGTCGCCCGTCGATGGGGACCTCGGCCTCGTCGGTGCTCACGTTCACCGAGCCTAGGGCACGGCGATCTCGTCGGCCTCGCAGGACAGCAGTCCGGACTCCAGGTCGTCGAGCAGCGCGGCGACCGTCTCCTCCGCACAGGACTTGTTCGTGCCGAGGAACCCGGTCGGTCCGCGCTTGATCCAGCCCGCGACGTACACCCCGGGCGCGACGCGGCCGCGCTCGTTCGGGACGGTGTTCGTGTCCGGGTCGAACGGCAGCCCGGGGACCGGTGTGGCCCGGTAGCCGACGGAGCGGAGCACCATGACCGCGTCGAGGGTCTCGACGTCGTCGGTCACCTCGGCGCGGAGCACGCCGTCGGCGTGGGGCCGCAGCTCGGTCCGGGCCACCTCCAGCCCGGTGACGTGGTCGGTGCCGCGGACGCGGACGGGCGCGGCGTGGAAGCGCAGCACGATCCGGCGACGACCGGGGCGCGGGGTGCGCGCAGCGAGCTCGGCGAGCAGGGCGGTCTTCGGCGTGTCGGGCACGATCGGCGCACCATCGTCGTCGACGAGTACGTCGACGTCGGGCAGTCCGGCCAGCCCGATCAGCTCGGGCAGGGTGAACGCGGCCTGGGCGGGACCCCGCCTGCCGAGTACGACGACCTCCCGGACGCGGCTGCCGCGCAGCGTGGACAACGCCTCGTCGGCGATCTCGGTCCAGTCCAGCTGCGTGGGGTCCGCCGTCAGGATGCGCGCGACGTCGAGCGCGACGTTGCCGTTGCCGACCACGACCACCCGCTCACCACCGAGGTCGATGTAGGCGTCGCGGTGGTCCGGGTGGCCGTTGTACCAGCCGACGACGGACGTGGCGGGCACGCTGCCAGAAAGGTGCTCCCCTTCGACGCCCAGCGCACCGTCTGCCGACGCGCCGACGGCGTAGAGGACGGCGTGGTACTCGTGCGCCAGCACCTCGGTGGTGAGGTCCGTCCCGACCTCGACGCCGGTGACCATCCGGAAACCGGGCTGGCCGGCGATGGCGTCGAAAAGCGTCGACACCTTCCGCGTGCGCACGTGGTCAGGGGCCACGCCGTACCGGGCCAGGCCGTAGGGCCGGTCGAGCCGCTCGAGGACGTCGACCTCCACACCGGGGTGGCGCAGCAGCTCGTCGGCGGCGTACATGCCGGCCGGGCCGGAGCCGACCACCGCGACCCGGACGTCGGCCCCGTCGAGCGCGCGACGCCGCCGCAGGGGCGCCAGGACGGAGCGGTCGAGGTGCGGCTGGCCCTCGAAGTACGCCGCGTTGAGCGCGATGAACGGCTTCTCCGCCGGCGTCAGCCGCGTGTGCGGCTTGATCGCTTCGACCGGGCAGGCGGTGACACAGGCGCCGCAGTCCACGCAGGACTTCGGGTCGATGTAGACCATCTCGGCCTCGGCGAAGCCGGACTCGCCGGGCGCGGGGTGGATGCAGTTGACCGGGCAGGCGACGACGCACGAGGCGTCGCTGCAACAGGACTGGGTGACGACGTGGGGCACGGGTCTCCTCCGCTCAGGCGGCGATGCGGTCGTGGGTCTCGCCGCGGAACCGCGACGGCCGGCCGTCGATGCCGAGCGTCTTCCAGAGCCGGCGTGACACCGGGTTCATGATCCCCATGTCCTCGGCCAGCATCCGCACGTCACCGAACATGTCCCGCAGCAGCTCACGGCCCTGGGGGCTGTCCCAGTAGAGCTCCTTCACGACCTCACGCGGCACGCCGAGCTCGGTGGTCAGCTCCTTGGTGGGCACCATGATGACGTCGCACAGCACGCGCATCGTGATGGGGAACGCAACCAAGAGCAGTCCCTTGCGGAACCGGCCCAGCTGCGGCGTGCGCTGCTTGAGGTACTCGTGCGCGAACGAGATGTGCCGCGCCTCCTCGGCGACGTGGATCTGCATGATCCGCCGCAGCAGCGGGTGCATCTCGCGCTCACTGCGCAGGATCGTCTTCTGCATGTGGTCGATCGGCTCCTCGCCGGCCAGCACGCCGACGAAGAAGATCTCCGGCAGCACGTACGCGGCGAGCGGCAGGAACGGCGCCACCCCGCGGAAGAGCGGCCGGCCACCGGGGACGTCGGCCCCGGACCGGTTCACGAACTCCTGGAACATCTGGGTGTGGTGGGTCTCCTCGGTCGCCTCGTGCGTGCAGTACCGGAACTCCGGCGACCCGTTCGGGATCGTCATGCAGTACTCCATGAGGCCCCGGATCAGCACGTTCTCGAACTGCAGGCCCACCTTGGTGATGTTGGCGAACCGCCAGAGGCCGATCTCGATCTGCCGCTCCTGCGCCAGCGCCTGGTACCACGGATGGCCGCCCAGCGGATCCTCCGCCGGCAGGATCCAGCGCGGGTCCGTCGGGTCGACCGCGAACTCGGGGT